>JAGOHA010000006.1:33306-59441 GCA_017996395.1 Acidobacteriota bacterium
TACGTGTTCGCCACGCTGCCCTCGAACCTGCCAACGCGGACTGCGAAAAAGATCCCGGTCATCGCCTTCATCGCCCATGTGGACACCTACTTCGGCGTCAGCGGCAAGGATGTCCAGCCCGTCGTGCACCGCGCCTACGGCGGCGGCGACATCGCCCTGCCGGGCGATCCCGCCCAGGTCATTCGCGTGGGCGAGAACCCGGAGCTGTCCGATTTCGTCGGGGAAGACATCATCACCTCGGACGGCACCACCCTGCTCGGCGCCGACGACAAGGCCGGCGTAGCCGAAATCATGGCGGCGGTGGAATACCTGGTGCAGCACCCCGACATTCCGCGCGGCACCATCAAGATCGCCTTCACTCCCGACGAGGAGGTGGGCAACGGCACGAAGCACTTCGATGTGGCCAAGTTCGGTGCGGCCTTCGCCTACACCATCGACGGCGGCTACCCCGGAGAGGTCGAGAACGAAACCTTCTGCGCCGATACCGCCATCATCCAGTTCACCGGACGCGACGTGCACCCCGGATACGCCAAGGGGAAGATGGTCAATGCCGTCCGCGCCGCGGCCTATTTCGCCGGCCTCTACTCCGAGGAATCGCTGCCGGAAACCACCTCGGACCGCCAGGGGTATATCCACCCGTATCAGATCGAGGGAAACGTGAGCGCCGCCAAGCTGACCACCCTGATCCGCGACTTCAGCGTGGAGGGGCTGGAGCAGTTCCGCGACATCCTCAATAGCTACGCCGCGATCACCCAGGAGCGTTTTCCCGGTATCGGCGTGAACATCGAAATCAAGGAATCGTACCGAAACATGATCTACAAGCTCCAGGCGGAGCCACGGGTCATGGATTACGCCATCGAGGCGGTGCAGCGGGCCGGCCTGGCGCCCATTCTGAAGGCCATCCGCGGGGGTACCGACGGATCGCGTCTCAGCTACATGGGCCTGCTGACGCCCAACCTGTTCGCCGGCGGCATGAACTTCCACAGCAAGCAGGAGTGGGTGGCTGCCGGGGCCATGGTCAAAGCGGTGGAGACGATCCTTCACCTGATCCAGATCTGGCGCGAGCGATCGCTGGATACACGCTGACGCCGCACCCTGGCGGCGGTCGGGCAACCGGACCCGTTTCATCCCGACGGCGGCCGATGGCCCGCCCGGGGTCGAGGAGGTGCTGTGGTGAAAATCTACACCCGAACCGGCGACGCCGGTCAGACAAGCCTCTTCACAGGCGAGCGCGTTCCCAAGGATCACCTGCGGCTTCAGGTATACGGGACCCTGGACGAGCTCAACGCCGTGCTGGGCCTGGCGCTCGCGGCTGAACCCGGAGCGGAGGTCGCCCATCGCATTCGCCGGCTGCAGACGCTCCTGTTCATCCTCTGTTCGGATCTGGCCACGCCGCTCCCCGCCCGCGGTGAGGCTGACCGCGTGACCCGCATCGACGTCCGGCACATCCGCCACCTGGAAGCGGACATCGACGCCATGTCCGCCGCGCTGCCGCCACTCGGTCAGTTCATCCTCCCCGGCGGCTGCGCGGGCGCAGCCGCACTGCACCTGGCCCGAACCGTCTGCCGGCGGGCGGAGCGCTGGCTGATCCGCCTGCGGACCGAGGTCGAGCTCGGCGACCACGTGCCGGTGCTCGTCAACCGGCTGAGCGACTATCTCTTCACGCTGGCCCGCTTCGCCAACCTCGAGGCGGGTCGCGGCGACGAGTTGCTCGACCGGGTGTTTCCGGAGATCGACAACCTGTGACCCTCCCCTCGCGGCAGCTTGACAACCGCCGGAAGGGACGGCTACACTGCCTCCACCCCGTCTCCCGGCAGACCCGATGACCTTGATTCTTCTCATCTACAACCTCGCCCTGGTCCTGCTGTTACCGTTGGCCTTCGCTTATTTCCTCATCCGACGCGCCGTCAAGAGCCGCGCGTTTGCCGGCATCGACGAACGCCTCGCCCTCCGGTTGCCGCCGGCGCCAGGCGACGGACGAGACACCATCTGGATCCACGCGGTGAGCGTCGGCGAAGTGCTCGCGGTGGCACCGCTGGTGGAGCGCATCCGCCGCGATGAGCCGGGCACCCGGATCTACCTGTCCACCATCACCCCAACCGGACAAGCCACCGCCCGAAAGACATTCGCCGACACCGTCGTCCCCTTCTACTGTCCGTATGACCTGTGGTGGCCGGTCCGGCGGGTGTTGCGGCGTATCCGGCCCCGCCGGCTGGTCATCGCCGAAACGGAGATCTGGCCCACGCTGCTCGCCGCCGCCCGCCGCCAGGGCATCCCCGTTCACGTGGTCAACGGCCGCATCTCCGACCGTTCCCTGCCCCGGTACCGGCGGGTGCGTACGCTGCTGCGCCCGTTTCTGGGCATCCCGGATCACTGGTTGATGCAGACCGAAGAGGACGCACGGCGCATCCGCGAACTGGGCGCTCCGCCCGGGCGCATCCAAGTGGCGGGCAACCTGAAATTTGACTCCCTCCGGCTGATTCAGCCCAATACGGCGCTCACCGCCGCGATCGGGGCCAGCTGGGGAACCGACCAGCCGATCGTGCTCCTTTGCGGCAGCACCATGGAAGGCGAGGAGGCCCTGCTGGCCGACCTGTACGTCCGCCTTCGGACGAGCCGGTCGGCGCTCCGGCTGCTGGTGGCGCCACGGCATCCCGAGCGGTTCGGCCGGGCGGCCGACGCGTTCCGGCAGCGCAACCTGCGTGTGGCGCTCCGTTCCCGGCTGACCCCCGGCGGAGCGGATGGACCGGCGGACGTGGTGATCCTGGACACGCTGGGCGAATTGGCCGGGCTCTACCCGGCAGCCGACCTGGTCTTCATCGGCGGCACCCTGACGCCCACCGGCGGCCACAACGTGCTGGAACCAGCCGCCGCCGGCCGGCCCATTCTGATCGGTCCGTCCATGGAGAACTTCCGCGAGATCGCCGCGCTCTTCCGCCAAGCGGATGCGCTGGAGCAGGCCACCGACGCCGACGATTTTGAGCGTCGGCTGGCCCGCCTCCTCGACCATCCCGACGAGCGCGCCATACTGGGTCGCCGCGCCCTTGAATTGATCCGGTCGCACCAGGGGGCCACCGACCGGTGCTGGGCGATCATCCGCGGCCGGATACCTGAAGGGAGCACGACGCCATGAATCCGTACGCCCCGCCCGCGGCGCTCGCACCCGTCCTTCGCCCCGCCGCCTGGATCTACGGCCTGGCCACGGCGTGGCGCAACCGGCGGTATGCGGCCGGGGATCGGCCGACGGACCAGCTGGCGCATCCGGTGCTCGCGGTGGGCAACCTCACCGTGGGCGGGACGGGCAAGACACCGGTGGTGGCGCACCTGGCCGCCGAGCTCCAGCGGCGCGGCTGGCGCCCGGCGATCCTCAGCCGCGGCTATCGCCGGCAGGGTGAACACGGCGAGACGGTCGCGGTGGTGTCCGACGGCACGACTATCTTCCTTGGTCCCGGGGACGCGGGGGACGAACCGGTGCTGCTGGCGCGGCGCCTGCCCGGCGTCCCGGTGTTATGCCACCGCCACCGCGGTGTCGCCGGCCGTTGGGCCGAGGCCAACCTGGTCGTGAACCTGTTCATCCTGGATGACGGTTTTCAGCACCGAGCGCTCCACCGGGACTGCAACCTGCTGCTGCTCGACGGCGCCGAACCGCTGGGCAACGGCCGGCTGCTGCCCGCCGGTCCGCTGCGGGAGCACCCGCGCGGCATGCGCCGGGCGGATCTGATCCTCCTCACCCGCTGCGCGGCGCCCGCCGACGCGCTGCCGCCGGACGCGGCGCGCCACGCTCCCGGCGTGCCTGTTTTCTCCTCGGAGTTCGACCCGGCCGGACTCGTGGATTGGGACGGTCGGGCCGCCGGGGCGATTGAAGTCCTCCGCGGTCGGCGTGTTGCGGCTTTCTGCGGCCTGGCCCGCCCCGAGACGTTTTTCGGAATGCTGGAGGCGGCCGGGATCGCCCTCGTCTCCCGACTGGCCTTTGCCGATCACCAGATCTACGACGCGGCTGCCCGCGAGCGAATCGCGGCGGCCTGCCGACGCGACGCGCCCGACACGCTCCTCACCACCGAGAAAGATCTCGTGAAGCTGCCACCCGGGCCCTGGCCGTGTCCCCTCCGCGCTGTGTCCATCACCGTACGCGTTCACCAGCCCGGCTGGCTGGACGCCGTCGAGGCCCGGCTGACCACCCGGCAGCCCGGAAAATAGAAATCCAGGATGACGTCCGCCGATGCCCCCGCGCGTGCCATGGCCACCGCCCCGGCCAGACATAATCCGGCGTTGTGTCCGAAGCCGCGGCCGGTGAACCGCAGCCGGCTCCCATCGGGCCGGACCTGGAAGCGGTTGCTGCGGATCAGGTTCCACCCGAAGGTCCGTCCGCAGGCGATTCGGAACTCCTCCACGGGGATCCGGCGTTCGCCGCAATCGCCCGTCAGCACCACCACGGGAGACCGCCCGGGCGGCTCCTCAACCCGGATCCACGCGGGTGCGAGCCCGCCGAGCGCCGAACCGATTTGCGACAGGAAATCCGGACCGGCCACATCGGCCGTCCAGACCGCGTCGGGATTCTCCCGGCAGCGGTCACAAGGCCGGACGGGACCGGTATCCGCCGCCCCCGGCCAGATCCAGGCGGCGGGGAGCGGCGCTCCCCCGCAACAGGCGGTAAACGGCGCCATGGCCAGCTGACCGTCCCGGACGAGCACCGCGTCACGCAGCGGTTCCAGCGCACGGCGGACCGCCAACGCGCCGTTCTCCTCGCCCTGGTACAGCATACAGTGGGTGTTGTCGCACAGGTCGCACCCTTCGTCCGCGTGGCGTCCCCGCCACCGGAGCGCCTGGGTGCGCACCGCCGCCGCCAGCGCCTGAAGCGCTGCCGGTGGTGCGGCCGTCCCCAGCTCGGCCGAGACGACTCCCGCCACATAATCCTCGAGGGGCCGGTGCGCCACGAGTTGGAGCCAGTCGCCTGCGGCCGCGGGCCGAACGGCGACGGTTCCGCGAAACACGCGGCGGAATCCGTTCGCCAGCCGGATTTCGATCCGTCCGTCGGGGACCACCGGCGTCACCACGCACTGGCGGCCATCCTCCCGAGTCTGTCCGACGCGCATCGCTCGCACCCAACCCCCATTCCGGCTGAGCGCGACCGCCGCTCCCGGCGGCAGGACGCGCCCCGGCCCGTCGCCGTCAGCCAACCTGAAACTGGCCGCATCCACGGCCACCAGTTCGACGGCCTGCGGATGGAATAAGCCGAGTACGTCGATCCGGACAAGAGGTGTCGGGGTCGCCCCCCCACCGCGGGTCGGCGCGGCGCTGAGCAGCGCCAACAGCACCACGACCCGGCCGACGGCCAATGCTCCGCGGCTCATGGCATCATCCGTCGCCACCGACAGAAGTCGCGCAGCACATCGCCGGCCAGGGGCGCCGCCGTGGACGCAGCCATCCCCCGGGGCACGAACAGGGCGATGAACGCCCGGGGGTGTCCGGTCGGCCAGAAAGCCACAACCATGCACACCGCGTCGGGCCGCCGTCCGGCGGTGTCGCCGTACGGAGACTGCGAGGACGAGGTTTTGACCCACAGGTCAGCGGAACCGAACCGCTGGGCCAGCTCCCTGGCGGTGCCGTCCGCGGCCGCCGCCTGCAATCCTTTCCGCACGGCCACCAGGGCGGCCGGATCCCCCACCGGTGGGCCGAGCACCAGCTCGCGCACCCCCGTCCCGGCCGGCCAGTCCACCCGGCGGCCCAGCACCAGCGCCGCCAGCGCGCGGCTCCAGGCGTCGAAGCTCAGGCTTCGGGCGGTCAGGCGGCCGGCGATGAAGGTGTTCTGCCACTCCTCCGCGGCCGCAGATCCAGTGATCGCGTCAGACCAACCGGCGGGGAAAAACGGCGCGTTCACTTTCTGGTACTGGCCCGGTTCCAGGCGCGGTGTCACGCACTGGAACCATGCGTTGCAGCTTTTCGCCAGCGCCTGTTCCAGGTTCAGGCGCCCATGGCCGGGACCGTACCAGCACCGATGCAGGGGATCCCGCCAGCCTTCACAAAGATGAATTTCGTTTTCGTCGGTTTTCCCGCAGACCAGCAGCGCGTAGGCAAGGAAGGGTTTGACCCAGGAGCCGGCAGGCACCCGGGCGTCGCCCACGGCCGTTGTGCCCGCCGAGTACAGCCGGCCCGCTTCCAGATCGCCCAGCAGGGCGAAGGCGCCGGGCTCATCGTCCACACGGCCGGCCCAGTCTCCGGGGGCCGCGCCGGCCGCCGCCGCGGCGCCGAGCGTCGCGGCGAAGACCAGGACGGTCAACCGTCGGCCACTACGGAACGGCCAGGTAATCGACACGCTCGTAGATCCCCGTCGGCGCCTTTTTCTGCACGAAACGAATCTGCTCCACCGCCTGGAGAACGCTCAGCAACGACGGCACCACCCGGATCATGAAGCGGGGGGCTCCGTCGGACGGCTGTTCCGCCGCGGACTGCCCCATGTCCGTCAGCAGCCGGCGGTACTTATCCCCGGCGGCCGCCAGGTTCCAGCCGGCGGCGGCGTCCACGCCATCCGTGGCTGCAGCCAACCGCCGCGCTTCGGCGAGCATCGGGGCGGAAGAGGCGACGAGCAACGTACCCGGCGCCGCCTCGGCCAGCCATACCTCTGCGGGCTCGCGGCAACGGAAGACGCCGGGCTCGGCCTCCGTCCACGCCACCGCCGCCGGATTGGTCAGGTAGGCGGCCGCCAGCGCGCGGGTCAGGGTCTCCCGGAACCGGCCCGCCGAACCCGCCGCGTTCTCGCCGATCAGAGCCAGCCCGCCGCCCGGCATGCTCCACGTCCGGGAGCCACCGGTCTGCGGCGTATCCCATACCCAGCCGCTCCGCCACGGCCCGGCAGCAGCCAGATAGGCGTCGAGCTCCGCTCCGACACCGGCTGCACCGGACCAGAGCGTATCGGCGGACACGTCGGGTGACGACTGATCGATGACCTGCTCAAAGTCGGACGTTTCAGCCGCGGCGATCTTGTAGGCGGTTCCCTGATACAGTGTGTGCGGCACGAGTTCGGCCTGCCGCTCCGCCGGCAGCCGCAGAACTCCTTCCAGCAGCAGTTCCCGGATGCCGTCCGCCGCCGCCGACCGCCGCACCGACCAGAAGGGCGCGGTGACGCCCGGATTCAGCGCCGCGGCCGCCGGAAACGCCGCCGGCCCGTCCGCCGCCGTCAGCAAGAGCCGCTCCTCGGTCCAACCGGCGCCGGCGCGCGCAATCACCAGCAGCGCCCGGGCGCAGCCGGTCCAGTCGCCGTCCGGGCCGTGGATCCAGTAGCGGTGGTAATACGACGTCTTGCGGATCGCGGCCAGATCCAGGTCCAGCCGCAACGCGTACGGCCGCATCGCGGCCGCCTCAGGAAAGCTCCAGCCGCCGCCCTCGCGGCGCAGGCGGATCACCTCGCGCAGCAGACGGTCCGACGTGGCCAGGTACACCGTGGCCCCGTCGCGCCACAGCCCGAGGAACACGCCGTCGTCCTCCAGGAATCGCCCGCGGTAGGCGGTACCCTTGGCGTCTCGCGCCTCCAGCGCCGCGGCGACGGCGTCGGCGGCCGCCCGCCCGGCGGGTCCCGCCTCCACCGCCAGGAGACCCTCCCGCCGGCCCGGGTCGTACACGGCCAGCACCGCCCGGCGGGCGTCGAGCTGACGCAGGAAGCTCAGGTCCAGCTCCCGGCCCGCCAGCGCCGACAGCTTGCCCAGCCGGTCCTCCCACTTGAGGAAAATCCGCGACCGGATGAACAGCTCCCGCGCCGCGCCGGCCTCCCAGGTTTTCCTGGCCGAAGAGGCCTCCCACTGGGCCAGCAACCCGCTCAGGTCGGAGGTCTCGGCGTACAGCATCGCCCCGGCCGGGATTACCGGCGCCGGCGAACCCGCATCCGCCGATTGGCCGGCCGCGCCCATCGCCGCCACCAGAACCAGGATCCCCATCAGCCGTACAATGCCTCTCATGATCCACCTCTCAGTCGCTCAGCTGGTGATCCAGCTGGAAGCGGGCATCCCAGACCCGGCGCTGGCGGGCCTTTTCCTCGAGCAGGACGAACAGCCGGTCGGTCACACCCTGCCGCGCGGACGCATCCAGCCGCCACGTCAGGGCCCTCAGCCAGACGTTCTCCAGCGCTCCGCGCAGGTTCAGCCGGTCCATCAGGTCCTCGACCACAACCAGATCATCCGGTCCGCGGGCTTCCCGGGACAGGAATTCCGCCAGACCGCTCCCGACATCGTCGCCGGAGTCCGGATTGTCCCGGGCCATCAGGTGTTCATAGTTCAACGCCGCCTGGTTGACCAGCGTGACCGCCGTCCGCTCCAGGCCGGCGGGCACGGCCTTCTGGAGCAGCGGCAACACCGGCTCACTCTCGGTCCGGGTGCGGAACAACACCGGCAGGTATTTGGCCTGCAGGGCGGTGTTGCCCGCGCCCTCCGCCCGCTCCACGAGCCACCGAACCAGCAGGCGTGCGTCGGGATAGCCCGCCAGGTCGGCCTCCGCCGCGGGGAAGGCGGCCGGAGCGCCAAACTGGAGCGCATGCAGCCGCAACGCCAGGAGACGGCGAACTTCCGACCAGCCGGTTGACGGCGGGGTGATCGGCACGCCCCTGGCCAGTTCGGCAGCCCACGGGCGGTCCTTCAACCCATACCGGATGACGGTTTCGATGGTCTCGGTTTTCGCCTCCAGCGGGACATCGGGCCGGTCCAGATACGCCAGCAGCCGGGCGAGGGTGACCTGCCGGTAGTCGGCGGCGAATTGCATCCGCAGTCGGTAGCCGTCCGCAACCGGGGAACCCCGGTCCAACCCCTCGAACACGGTCAGGACGGGCTCCATCTGGTCATACCGATCGTGTTCCGCCAGGAACAGCATGATCCGGCGGGCCATCTCGAGCCGATCTGCGGCCCGATTCATGGCCTCGCGGAAGCGGGCGGCCATCCCCGTCGCGTCGCCCCGCTCCGCGTCGTACACCGCTACCAGGAACAATTCTTCGGCAGTGGGATAGCGATCCTTGATAGCTGACAGAACCAACTCCCGCGACAGCTCCGCCGCCCGCACAGTCCAGCCGAAGGCGCGCAGGAAGCGACAGTTCAATTCGCCCCAAGATGTTGTCCCTCCGGGCTGGGACTCGATCCACACCCGGAAGGCTTCGGCCGGCGGCGGCCCGCCCGTCGGTTTCTGGCTGTTCAACCAGTTCCACCAACGCCGCCAGTCCGCCGGGGTCAACCGGCCCACCGTCTGCGACAGGGTCTCGTCAACGCACAGCGTCGCCCGCTGGAGGCTCAGGCTATCGCCTGCTTGAACCGGTGGCCCGGCCGCGCCCCAACTCCGCACCAGGGCGGCGAGACGGGCCTCGCGGCCCAACGTGCTGTCCTCGGACGCCAATTCAGCCGCCAGAGCAGCCAGTCGGCCGTCCGTGTCCACGGCCGCCAGGTTGCGGTTCAGGCAGAACTCCAACGCCGCAACGGGCCGCGCGTGGCGCCGGACACAACCTTCCACCACCGCCCATCGGTCCGTCGGCGGCAGGGCGAACAGCAGGACCATCAGCGCGTCACCGGACGGTCCGTACTCCTCCAGCGCCCCCTGGCTGAACATGACCCCGGGCCACTTGTCACGGAACCGCGCCAGGAGCCCATACCGCTTGCCGATGCCCACAAGTTCCAGTCCGTTGCCGGGCAGAAAGTTACCGATCTTGTCGGCGGTCAGCAGATCGAGGAGCTGGCCATACGCTGTCGTTACCGCCCCGGCATCCGAACCGGCGGCGGCCAGCCGCAGCCGGCACCAGGCGTCGTCGAGCGGCCGCGACTCCATGGCCGTCAGCCACGGCAGGCAACGCCGCGCCTCGGCTGTCCGGCCCTGGGCCAACAGGCGCGTGAAGAGGGCTTCATACTCGAGCCGGCGGTGGTTGTTGCGTTCCAGCTCCGCCACCATCCACACCGCTCCGGAATCCGCCTTGCCCGAGGCCAGCAGCCAATCGCCGTACCGGGCGGCATAACGGTACCAGTGGGGCGGCATCAGCGTCGTGTCGTCCTCGTCGGCCGTCTCCAGCAGATCACGCACCGGCGCCAGACGCAGGATACGGTTGAACGGCTGCTCCGCCCCCAGCGGGCTGCCCGGACTCGCCGCCAGCAGGGCCGTGTGAGCGTCGCGCCAGACCGGACTCCCGTCCGCGAACACTGTCTGCAGGGAGCGGGCGGCCAGGGCGTACTCCTTCTTGGCCGCCAGGAATTCCACAAACGTTCCCTTGTGCCACTGAACACCGCCCAGATCGGCTCCCAGCTCCGCCAGCCCGTCCTGCCGGGACAGCAGCTCGAAGTACCGCCACGCCTCCTCCAGCCCCGGCTCGTGGTCCGGATTCCGGTAGATCTGGCGCAGCCGCTCCAGCTCCGCCGGAGTCCTGGCCTGGAGCATCTCCAGCCAGGCCTGCTCCGCCTGCAGCCGCCGGTAGTCCCAATCGCCGGGGCCGATCCGGGTCAGGATCACGTCGTTCAGTGCGGACAGCTCCGCCCACATGCCCCGGGCAAACAGGTATTCGCGGATGCGCCAGTTGACGTAGTTGCCTCCGTCTTCTCGAACCTTGCCCAAATAGAGCGGTCCGAGCAGTTCCGTGATCACGCCTTGCTCCGCCGGCTGGATCAGGACCTCCAGGGTGCTGTCCTTCAGCGGGCCGTTGAGGTACCCGCCCAGGCGCGTCTGGAACTGGCGGACCACCGCCTGGCGGGTCTCGGCCGGCAGGGTTTCTCTCAAGCCGGCGCCCGCCAGCGACAGCCACGCCGCAGCGCGCTCGATCTCGTTCCGGCGGACAGCCCCATCAACGATCGCGAGCAGACGATCCACCAGCTGGGGCATCCGGCTGGATCGGGCCGCGATGGTCATCAGGCCGTTGCTGTCCAGATCCCACGCCAGGGTGTCGTCCAATTGCGCCGTCTGCAGCAGTTTGAGGACCGTATCCACGGCCCAATCGGACCGGTGCCATTCCGAATAGAGGAGCATTTCCGCCATCGCCTGGCGGCGGGGCATATCGGAATAGGCCTGCGCGTACTGCCGAGCCAGTTCGCGCGCCTCGCCCTCCAATCCCGCGCGCCATGCGGCAGTGGCCGCATCCCACAGCCAGTCGGGATCGTTGTAGTTGAGGCGGGCCAGCTCCAGGCAGCGATCCTTCATCGCCCGCCAGTCGCCCATGAGCTCCAGCGGCCGGAGCGCTTCGGCGCCCAGATCGGTCCGCTGCGGCACCACCTTCAGGCACTGAGCGTACAGCGCCGCCGCCGCCTTCGGGTTGTCCCGCAGCATGTCCAGCCGGGCCAGCACCAGCGGCCAGCGGTAATCGGACGGGCTGTCGGCCGCGGCCTTCCGGAAATAGCCCTCCAGCCGGGGGAGCAACTCCGCCCGCTGAGCCGCCAGCACGGCCCGTTCCAGCACGTTCCGGTCCTCGGGCACGAGTTTCAGGATCTCATAGTATTCGTCCACCGACTGGACGCGGTCGCCGGCAGCCCACGCCGCCGCGGCCACACGGCTCCGCAAGTCCACCGCCCGCTCCTTCCGCGCGGCGGGATCGGGAACGAGGGACCCGAGCCGCGCCAGCGTCCGCCGGATCTCCGGGATAGCGGCGGCCGGCTGGCCGGCTGCCGTCAGGGCGGTCCAGCGGAGTTCCATCACCGCCAGATCGTCCGGCTCCACGTTGAGCCATTCGGCGGCCACCGCCGCGGCCTCCAGCGGTTTCCCGTCATCGGTCAGGATGTGGATGAGCCGCTCGGTGAACTCGCGCCGGTATGGCGCCACGGCCCGCGGCAAGGCGCCACGGAGCACCCCCGCCGCCCGACTGCGCCGGTCGAGGTTGACGTAGGTTTCCACCGACCGCCGGATGACGCCCAGGTTAACAGGGTGTTCGCGCACCAGCTCGGCCAGTGCGCGGTCCGCCTCATCACCCCGGCCGTCATCCACCAGTTGCTGGATCCAGGCAAAGTTGGCGCTCAGCCGTTCCGCGCCGGGCGGAGCCAGCTGCACCAGAAGCCGATAACCGCGCATCCGGTCGGCGGCGGCCAGCAGGTCGGAGAGCTGGCCCAACGCCTCGCGGATCGTGTCGGCCCCGGCGGATTCCGTCACCAGCGAGGCGGCCCACTCTGCCAGCGGAAACTCATCCGCCAGATTCCACTCCTGCAGAAAATTGCGCAGGTTGTTCAAATACTCCACCGGCTTGGGACCACGGCGCAGCCGCTCGGAAACGGCCTGCGTGAAGATGCGGCGGTTCTCCTCCTTCTGGAGCAGCTGGTTGAGGCGCGACCGAGCCTCCCAGTGCCGGTCGCCCCACGCCAGCGCCAGCTTGAGATATTCGGTCATGGCCGCGCCGGTCTGGCCGTCTTCTTCCAGCAGCACGCCCATCTCGAACGGGAACAGGTTGGGGTCATCCCGGCGCTGACGGATCTCCCGGATCACCGAACGCGCCTCGTCGAACAGATAGTAGTCCCAGAACACGGTGGCCACGTTCAGCCACTGGTCGGGATCGTCCGGGTACAATGTCAGCACCTGCCGCCAGCGGCGCGCGCCGCCGGCCACATCGCCGCCCAGGGCCAGGCAGTCGCCGGCTTCGATGAGCATCTCGCCCTGTCGGCCGGTGCGACGACCCAGGTCCGCCAGCAGATCCGCCGCCTGCGCGTAGCGGGCGGAATCCTGGACGCCGCCCGAACGGAGCAGCTCCGCGGCGCGGCGGGCGATGGTGTCGTCACCCGGATACAGTTCCACCAGTCGCCGGTACAGCGGGGTGGCCGCCTCGAACCGACACCGCCAGATGTTGGCTTCGGCGCCCAGGTAGATCTGCAGCGGGTCGTCGCCGGACGATGCGGCGGCCAGCACGCCATCCAGCAGGTTCCGGGCGGTCAGGTCCTGGAAGTAGCGGTCGCGCGCCTCGGCCGAAAGCATGAAATAGGTCGCCACGAGCTGCCGGTAACGGCCCGCGTCCACCTGGCTGGCCAGCCGCATGGCTTCCACCTGGAAGCGGGGATTGAGCGGGAAACGGTCGAGGGCGGCCGTCGCCACCTCGAGGGCATACCGCCGGTAAGGTTTTTCGCCCAGCGGTCGGGACGCCTGGGGGAGCACCGAGCCGATGTACGATTCCAGGCTGGAGCCGTCGAACGTCTGCACCAGCTTGGCGGTGAGTTGTTGGAACTCCTGGATCCGCTTGACGCGGATGTAAAACCGGGCCAGCCGGTCGAACCAGCCGGAACCCTCGAACTGCTCCGCGGCCCGGCGGTACAGCGCCTCCTGTTCCGCCGCCAGATCGCCCGATTCGAGGAGGCTCGCCAGCTTCTCATACAGCTGCTCGTCCTGCGGGTGCGCGTCGATGAGCCGGCGGTACACCGCCACCGCGTCCAGCAGGCGCCGGCGGTTCGTCAGGAAGTTCGTCAGGGCATCCAGCGCCTGCCACCGGTTCCGCCGGGGCGCCTCGTCGCCCACCGTCCAGTACTCCAGAGAGCTTGCGCCGAGCGGCGCGGCGGGTTGGGACTGGCCCTCCACCGCCACGGCGTGACGGTAGCAGCGCTCGACGGCGGCCGCCGCCGCGTCGCCGCCGTCCGCGGCGGTCTCGGCCGCCTGCAGCCACAGTCCGCGCCGCAGGTCGGGATCACGCGCCGCCTGCGCCAGCTCCTCCAGCAAGGCCAGGGCGCCCGTCCGGTCCCCGGTCCGCAGGTAGAGCGGGGCCAGGCCGGCCCGGTAGCGGACGTAGTCGTCCGGCGCCAGGCCCGGTCGGAGCTCGGCTACCACCGCTTCGGCCCGTCGGGCCAGAAAATACGGCTCGCCGGCCCGTTCCAGCTCCCGCAGCTCGCTCGCCGGATCCACGCCGTTGAGCAGGATGGAAAGCGTGCCGTTGAGGAATCCCGGGTTGGCGTCGGCGGTCACCAGGGTGGCCAAGCCGCCCAGCGACTGGGCGGTGTACCCGTCCACGCCGCTCTCGGGCGCGACCAGCAGGCGATACGCCGCCCGAAGCGCTTCCTCGCGGACCAGCGCCAGAGGCACGCCGGGCACGCGCACCGTCTGACCGGCCGGGGATGCCAGGTAGAAGCTGTGAAAGTACCGGAGAGCCTCGGCGTCGTCCCGGCAGCGGTGGGCCAGAATGCCCATCACCGCGAGCTCCTCGCTCCGCCAGGCCGCCGCCGGAGCGGTGGCGCCCAACCGGGTGTTCCGAATCAGCCGGTAATCGCGCAGGAGCGAGGCGGCGCCGCTCAGGTTGTCGCGGAACATCTGGGCGTGGTACAGGCGATAGACCGCGCCGGCGTCCAGCGGATCGCGCCGCAGCCGCTCCTCGGCCTCGCGCAGCGTGTCGGGCCACAGCCTGGCTTTCTCCAGCGCCTGGAACAGGTGCCGGATCGCCGCCGCCTCCATCAGGGGGTGGAACTCCTTCTCGAACAGGGCGCGGACCGCCGCCGTTTCGCCGCGGGCTGCCATCGCCCGCGCTTGCAACGCCGTCACCGTGTCACGATCATCGGGGAACACCTGCCGGTATTCGCCCAGGACCGCGGCGAGCGTGTCCCAGCGCGCATCGGCCAGCAGGGCCTCCAGCCATGACTGGAAGACGGCCGCCTGGTCGGGGTGCCCGCCGAAAGCGGCGATATGCCGGCGGTGCAGGGCGTCCTGTTCCGCCGGCGTCAGCCCGGCCGGGACCGCCAAGCTCATGATCCGGTTCCACACCTCGGCGAGGCCGAGCGGCGCCTTCTCCCCTCCGGCCAGGAGGGCAACGGAACGCTCCAACAGCTCCAGCTCCGAGCGGGCCATGCCGTGCCGCCGGTGGAACGCCGCCAGGCAGGTCACGCCTTCCGCCGACGGGCCGGTTCGCTCGTTCCAGCTGCGCCAGACGGCTTCGGCCTCCTCCAGCCGGCCGGTCTGCTCCAGCAAGCGGGCCCGTACGGGCAACCGCCAGTTCTCGTCGCCGGTTGCCAGCAACTCCAACGCGCGTCCCGGTGGAATGGGCACGAGGACGCTCTGCCCGTCGAGAGCACGCCGCTCGTAGAGCGCGGCCAGCTCCGGCGAACCGCGCTCCAGGTACTCGGGCTGGATCAGCCGCAGGCACTTCCACGTGCCGGTGTCCGAGGCCAGGAAAGCCAGGCCGACGGCCAGCAGAATGGTGCAGAGCGCGATCTTCTTCATGGCAGGATCCTCACTTGGTAATCCTTCCGATACACGTTGTGGGCCTGGTCCTCCGCCACCAGGGACAGCATCCGCATCCCCGCCGCCGACCCGGCGGGCACGGGCAGCGTGCCCGTGCAGCAACGGTCGGCGGCGCTCCACGCCAGGCGCACCCGGCCGCCCCCCTCGATGGTCGCGGTCAGATGGCGGGTGTCCGGCGGGGCGTCCACCTCGAGCCGGAGCCGGGCGCCGCCCGCGACCGTCTCCACCGTGTTGCGCCACCGCACCGCCGGCGCCCGGCTGTCGATCACGAAGCTCTTCTCCTCGCGATACAGCCGGCCGCCGCCGTCCCGCAGGATGATGAGGCAGCGGTGGGTGCCGTCAGCCACTTCGGCCGGCACGAAAAACCGCGCCTGCCACACGCCCAGCGGCTCGATCCACCGCATGGGCAGCGTCTCGCCCCACGGGAGCCGGACCGTGGCCGCCACCACCGACGGATCGGCAGCCACCCGCAGCACCGGATCCTTGGGCTGGATGACCCGCGGTCGAAGCAGCGACCGCGGCGCGGCCAGGAACGACGTGTACGGGGTGACGAACTTGTATTTGCGTGACAGCTCGATGATCTCGCGGATGCTGGCGGCGTCCTCCCCCTCCCGGTTGATCCGGTCCAGCAGGAAATCCACCCGGGCCCGGGCCCAGACGCGCGGCAGCAGGTTGTGGGCCAGGTTGCGTTCAGGCAGGACGGCCGCGACCGTCTGCTCATAGGCGGCGCCGTCCGGCGCCGCGCCGCGCAGGCGCAGCGTGACGTCGGGAGCCGGCTTGTAGCGTCCCACCCACGTCCCGCTGGCGGCGGCGAAGATGCTTACCGGGTGAGCCGGGTACACGCGGTTCAACACGCCGGCGCCCCCCTCGAGGCTCAGCCCGCCGTACGGCTCCCGCCCGAAACGGCCCACCTGCAGCTGCAGGTCGGTGGTGATGTCCTCGCGGCTGCCCAGGGCGAGGACCTGGCCGCCGGTCCAGCCGGCCAAAATCTCCAGCAGCGCCCGGTTGGCGTCGTCGCCGGTGGCCACGCCGTGCACCTTCACACCGCGACCCTGGAAGAGCGGCTTGACCTTGTCCAGCACGGCGGCATTCTTGACGTGGTTGGTCGTGGGCATCCAGTCGCCGATCAGCACGAGGTGGCGGTCCGGCGACCGCCCCTGCGCCGCCTGGGCCGCCGCGGCCTCCAGGGCGGGCACCGGATCGGTGCCGCCGGTCAGGTAACCGCCGAGGAACGCCTCCAGCGCGCGGCCGACGTTCTCCGGCGTGGCCGCAACCGGCTTGGGGAAAACCGGCCGGGCTTTCTCACCGAACAGCACCAGATTGAAATCGTCCGTCGGCTGCAGCGCCCCCAGGTACGCGCGCAGGGTCTCATGCGCCTGCTGGAGTTTGCCCCACCACATGGACAACGACGTGTCCAGCGCCACGATCGCCGTGACCGGCCGTCGGCCGGACGCGGGCGAGGCCGGGAACAGGTGGTCCAGCAGGAAGTAGCCGTCGTCCGTCGCCTCGCTGGCCGGCCGGTCCTCCGCCGTCAACGCCCGTCCCGCCAGCAGCTCGGACTCCCGCCCCCGCCAGGTCAGCCAGACAGATGACGATTGGCCGGCGTCCACCGTCCACTTGAAGCCGAAATCCTCCGTCAGCACGACGTTGCGGCCCTGCCAGGCGCCTTCGACCCGGTTGGCGTCCGGCTGGCGCCACGGCAGCGGGTAGGCGGCGGCGGCCAGCGCGAAGTCCCGGATCGCCCGCCCGTCGGCCACCGCCAGCTCCACGCTCAGGGAGCGGACAGTCTGTGCTGGGAAAATCCGGCTCTTGAGCGGCAGAACCATCTCCACCCGCCCGTCCTGCACCGCCAGGTGCTGCTGGTATTCCAGCTCCACCCGCTTGAAGCCGCGGGGCGGTATGGGCGCCACCTTGACCGTGAAGAAGTCGGCGGGAATCTCCGACTCCTCCCCTTCGCCGCCCATCTGGAGCAGGCCCGGATCGATGGCCTGCGCGGCCAGGTCCCGGTAGATTTCGGCGGCCTTGCGCTTCTCCAGGATCACGCCGGGGATGCGGGTGACGCCGTCCCAGATGGCAAAATCGCTCAGCGACGCTCCCGGCGGAAAAGAGAAGAGATAAGTCCCCTCCAGGATCCGGTGGTCGTGGCTGGCGTAGTACTGGGTCATCCGGACGCGCATCAGGCCCTGGTCCACCTCGATGCGGACCTGCATCTCCTCCAGGCTGAGAATGGCCGGGTCCGGCTGCGACTTGACGGACGACGGGATCAGCACCCCGGCGTCGGCCAGGGGCCACGCGCCCAGCAGGACGGTCCAGATCAGCAGCCAGCGGAATCGGGCTCTGTTCATGACGCATGCTCCGGTTTCAAGAATTCGGCTGTCAGGGGTACACGCAGCACCCCGTTGTCGGTGGCGACATACAGGGTGGCGCCGTCGACCAAAACGGCCTGCACGCTCCGCGACGGCAGCGGCAGATCCAGGCGCTCGGCCTGCAGGCGGGCCGGGTCGAGCCGCCACAGTCCCTCCTCCAGCGTGCCGGCCAGGATCCACGAGCCGGCGGCGCACAGCGCGTTGGGATTCACGTTGAGCTGGCGGCCGGCGCCACGAAATTCGCGCCAGGTACCGTCCGGCGCCAGCAGCTGGATCCCGCCGCCGTATGTGCCCACGACCACGCCCTGGGCGCAGGCCTGCAGAGCGGTGATCCAGTTGACCCGAAGCGGCGAGTTGTCGGCCTGGTGAACGGCCGCCACACGCTCGCCCACCATGACGGCGAGACCGCCCAGCGTGCCCGCGTATAAGCGGCCCTCGCGCTGGACCGCGCAGTACACCTTGTTCGACGGCAGGCCGTGCAGGGCGTAAAACAGCGCCTCGGACCCGCCGCTCAGGACCGACAGCCCCTGGCCGTGGCACACCCAAGTGGCGCCCCCGGCGGGAATCACCTGGTTGATGTAAGCTGAGCGGAGCGGGCTTTCCGCCGCGCCCGCCGGCTGGGTTCCGGCTGCTCCCACCGTCCACACTCCCTGGGCGGTGCCCGCCCAGAGGCGTGCGCCGTCCCAGGCCAGGTGGTTGATCGTGTTCAATGCGGGGGTCTCGATACCTTCGCGACGGCGGCCCGCCCCGTCCCGCGCCTCGATCCCGCCGTCGAAGTATCCCAGCCAGACCGACCCGCCGCCGGCGGCCAGAGCCATGACCGACGGGCTCGCAAGCTCGCCCGCCGGCACATCCACGGGACGGCAGTCTGTCGTCCCGGGCGTCCAGCGGAAGATGCCGCGGTCCGTGAGCAGGTCGATCGCCGCCGGCCCCGCCACGGCGCTCCGGACCAGGCCGGGCGCACCGATGGGGGTGAAGCGCCGCCGGCCGGCGCTCCAGTCGGACCATGCGGCGGCGTAGACCTGGTCCTCGATGCAGGCGCAGATCACCTGTCCGGCGCGGTGGCCGGCGAACGACACCGGCCGGCCGGGGAAGAGCATCTCGATGAAATCGCCCGCCGGCGACAGCACCGCCAGTCCGGCGTCGGTGGCCGCCAGCAGCGAGGCGTCGGGCAGCGCCTCAAGCCCGGCGACCGATTGCAGGGGCGGGAGCGCCCCGCCCGGCCGGACCAGCCGCCCGTCATCCAAGCGGTAAAGCCCGTGGCGGAAGGTCCCGAGCACCGGCCCCCGGCGGCTCATGACCACCGCCGCCACTCCGTCGCCCCGCAGGCCGGGGAGCGCCACGGCCCGGAATCGCCCCGCCTCCAGCTCCAGCAGTTGGCCGCGACGAGTGGCGCACCAGAGCCGCCCGGTTCGGCCGGGCGCGAGCGCCGTCACCCAGTCCGCCGACAGGATCGGCAGGTTGAACCGTTCCACCGTCCGGCCGTCCCAGCGGGCCAGTCCGCCGCCAAGGCCCAGGTAGAGCCGGCCGCTCAGCTCCGCCATCGCGGTCACCCGCCCCACCGGCAGGCCGTCGAGGACGCTCACCGACTGCCAGCCGGCGCCGCCGTCGCGGCTGGCGAGCAGGCCCCGATCGCCGCCGTAGACCAACCGCTCACCGAGACGGGCGCCGGCCCGCCAGGAGCGGCCGTCGGTCCACAACTCGCAACCGGCGCCGGCGGGCACCGCGGCGGCCGCGCCCCACGGCGCCGGGTACCACGTGTCGCGCGCGATCTCCTCCGCCAGCTCCAGGCGCCGCTGGAAAACCAGGTACAGCGTGAAGCAGGCGATCAGGACCGTCGCCGCCAGCGCGATGAGCGGACCTCGCAACGGATGTCGGGCAGGAGATGTATCCATACAGCTACTGCCATTATAGGGCACCCCATTCGCGGATTCAACGCCGCGGCCTTCGCCTTGGTCCGTTCGGCCCGTTCTGATATAATTCGGTTTCTTTACCGATCCCGGCGACCACCGCCGGACGGGGGGAGTATCCGGTCCCATGACGGTCAAACTGATCGCGCGTAACAAAAAGGCGTTCCATGACTACGAAGTCGTGGAGAAAATAGAAGCCGGCCTGGCCCTCCAGGGAACCGAGGTCAAGGCGCTGCGCGAGGGCCGGATCAACCTGAAGGACTCCCACGCCAAAATCCGCAACGGCGAGATGTGGCTGGTGGAATGTCACATCAGCCCATACACCCACGGCAACATCCACAACCACGACCCGGTCCGCCCGCGCAAGCTCCTGCTCCACGGCTCCGAAATCCGACGGCTCATCGGCAAAGTCACAGAGAAAGGCATGACCCTGATCCCGCTGTCGGTCTACTTCAACCCCAAGGGCCGGGTGAAGGTGGAACTCGGGCTGTGCCGGGGCAAGAAGACCGTGGACAAGCGCCGCACCGAGCAGGAGCGGACCGAAAAGCGCGAGATCGAGAAGATCATGAAGAACCGGGGGCGGGAATGAGGCGGTCGCTGTTTCGCATCATCCTGTTTGCCTGGATCGGCGCCGCGACGGCGATATCGGGTGCGGCGCTGGACCTGATGGACCGGGGCGCCTTCGCGATCTATCGTGACGGTCGTCCCGTGGGCAGTGAGGACTTCCAGATTTCCCTGCTGGACGGCGCGGGCACCGTCCGGGCCGCCACCACGCTCCGGGTGTTGCAGGACGCCCTGACCCGCGACATCGTCCAGACCAGCACCCTCGTCCTGGACCGCAACCTGGTGCCCCGTTCCTATCAGCTCACCAGCCAGGTGGGCGTCATGAAGCAGAGCCTCCAGGTGGAGTTCAGGCTGCGGCTGGCCATCTGCCGGTTCGATCTCGGCACATCGCAGAAATCGGAAGCGGCCGTGCTGGCTCCCGACGCGACCATCCTCGACGACAACGTGTTCTGCCACTGGGCGATGCTCCTGTCGCGCTACAACCTGGAGCTCAAGGGCGCCCAAACCGTCCAGGTGTTCATCCCGCAGATGGGCGAGCGGGGAACCGGGCCCATGGTGATCGAGCACCTCGGTCGGGAGCGTGTCGAGGGTCTCAAGGGGCGGCCGCACCGGTTCCGGGTCCAGAGCACCCAGCTCACCGTCAACGTCTGGTACGACGACGGGCGCGTGCTCAAAATCCAGGTACCGGGGAACCGGGCGGAGGTCGTCCGCGTGCAATAACCGGGGACACGAAGAAACGCACCGCCATGATCATCCACACCGAAACACACACCTACGAGACCACCGGCCGCACCGATATCCTCGACCTGACGGAAGACGCGGCGGCGTGCGTCGCCGGATCCGGCGTGCGCCGGGGCCAGCTGACGGTCAGCGTGCCCGGCTCCACCGCCGCCGTAACCACCATCGAATATGAGGACGGCGCGCTGGCGGACCTGCGCGAAGCGGTGGAGCGGCTGGCGCCGGCCGGCGCGCCGTACCACCACGACCGGCGCTGGGGCGACGGCAATGGCTACGCCCACGTCCGGGCGGCCCTGCTGGGCCCCGCCCTGACCCTGCCCGTCGCCGATGCCCGGCCCGTTCTCGGCACCTGGCAGCAGGTCATCCTGCTGGATTTCGACAACCGACCCCGCCGGCGGTCGGTGGTGTTCCATGTGATGGGGGAGTGAATGATCCGACTGCTCGCCGTCTGCCACCTCGCCTGTCTCGCCGCTGCGCTGGCGGCCGCCGCACCGGCCGACACCGACGGCAGCGCGCCGCTTCGGGGCGTCATCCGCCAGGCGGACGAGCGGACGTGGCTGGCGGCCGACGACGGTCGGCGTCTGCTCATCGAAGGGGACGGGGCGATCTGTTTCAAGTACGCCAACTATCGGATCGAGGTGCTCGATCCCCGAATCGGTGCGGACGCCACCCTCCATTTCACCCACTATCGCATCCTGGCGGGCGACGACGGCCAGGCGCTGGACTTCCCGCCGCGCAAGATCCTCAATACCAAGAATCGCCAGCCGTACACCGAGTTCCAGTTTGTGCACGTGGGGCCGACCCTGCGTTTCACGCTGTACCTCGCCAACCGCAGCGACAAGCCCCTGCGGGTCCGCTTTCCGTCCAGCCAGAAATACGACTTCGCCGTGATGACGCCTGACCAGCAGACCACCCTGTGGCGGTGGTCGTGGGGGCGCAACTTCGAGATCGGCTACAGCGACCTGATCCTCGCACCCGGCCAGCAATACACGTTCACCGAGAAGTGGGAGTACCAGCGCGACTACGTCGAGGACGGCGAGTACATCGCCTTCGCCGAGCTGCACTGCCTGCCCCACGGCATTCTGACCGACGTCCAGAAGTTCATCATCCAGACCAAGCTCCACCAACTGGGCATGCAACCCTACTTCCTCCCGCTGGAACTGAACAACACCTGGATCTATCGCGCGGCGGACGGCGGCCCCCTCCTGAAGAGCCAGGTCACCGGACTGGCGACGGCCGGCGGTCAGGAATACTACGTCATCTCGTTCTTCCCCGACGCGGATTGCCTGGACGACGCCGGCGAGCCGCATCTGGGGGACAGCCGGTTCATCCGTTGGGACCCGGCCACCGCCGAATACCGGGAATGGACCCCGCAGGGCGAGCGCAGCCTGCTGGGCGTGGGCGGGACGCGCCGCCTGCTGCCGGCTGAAAAGCCCGCCAGCACGCCGGTGGGCCAGTTCACCACCTGCCTGGAGTATCGCGCGCTGGAGGATCGCACCTGGGTTCTGCGCGGCCTGATCGTGCCCGGACTCGGCCTGATCCGCACCGTGGTGCCGCGCGAGGACCGGCCACCCGTGGAGCTGGAGCTTGTGGACGTGGCCCTCGGCCCGGCGGCGCGCCGTCCGGAAGCCGCGCCGCCACCCGCCGTCCCCGGCGACGCACTGGGTGACTTCCGGCTGCTGTACCGCCGCACCGGCGGGCTGCCGCCCGAGGACTTCCTGCTCAGCCTGCGGGCCAACGGCACCCTGGTGGTCCTGGAACGGGGCGCCATCACCCGCCAGGCGGTGGTGTCGGCCGAGCGTCTCTGGGCGCTCATTCAGTTGATGGACGGGGCCGGACTGTTCCAGCTCAACGAACGCTACGGCGACGGTGACATCGACAATCCGCTGACGATCGAACTCGGCGTCGTGTTCGACGGGCGGATCCGGCAGGTACGCATGCGGACCAGCGCCAAGGACAAGCCGCCGCAGGCGTTCTGGACCATCGTCACCGAAATCGAGAACCTGCTGAAAAGCCTACCGTGAGGGGGAATCCGTGCGTCAAGTCGTCGCTACTTTGCTTCTGGCCGCACTGGCGGTCGCCCTGCCCGGACACCCGCGGCCACAGGAACCGGAGAAGGCCGCCGACACGGTGACCACCGGCGTGTCCATGGTGCTGGTGAACGTGACGGTGCTCACCAGCTACGGCTTCCCCGTCGCCGGGCTCAAGGCGGACAACTTCAAGGTGTTCGACAACGGCCAGGAGATGGCCATCACCGCGTTTCAAGAAGCCGCCCAGCGCCTGAACATCGTCATGATCATCGACACCAGCGGCAGCACTTACAAACAGATGAGTCTGATCAAGCAGGGCGCCATCGACTTTCTGCGCCGGCTGCAGGACACCCGCGCCCAGGACCGCCTGGCCATCGTCCACTTCAACGACGACGTCAGCCTGCTGGCCGACTTCGAGTTGGGCTGGCGCGAGAAGGCGGCCCTGGTGCAGGACCGCCTCGACGCCATGGGGGGCACCGCCCTGTACGATGCCATCTTCCTCTCCACCCGCGACGTGATCCGGCGGACGCCCGGCCGACGCATTGTCGTGCTATACACCGACGGGATCGACAACAAGAGCCTCAAGGATTTCAGCGACGCATTCACAACGGCGCTGGCCTCCGACGCCACCTTCTTCATCCTGACGGTGGACAACATGAAGCAGGCTCTCGCCGATGCCAATAAGGACATCTACCAGCTGTCCCGCCGCCAGTACTACGAGCACGCCCAGGGCGAAGCCGCCAGCCGCACCGGCCGCGTGGAGCCGCAGTGGACCCAGTCCATGCACCAGCAGTACCCGGCGCCGGCCGTGCTGGAGACCTCGTACCGCCTGGCACACCAACGGCTGGCGCGCCTGGCCGAGACTTCCGGTGGCAAATTTTTCAAGGTGAGTTCGTACGAGGAGCTGCCGGGCATTTACCGCGCCATCGCCGCCGAGCTGCCCTACACCTACACGCTGGGCTACCAGCCCGATTTCGCGACATTCAAACCGGGCGAGTTCCACACCATCGAGGTGCGCGTGGACGATCCGGCGCTGCGCCCCCGCTACCGCCGCGGCTACTACTACAACGCGCCGCCCGCCGCCGAACCGACCAAGCCTTAGAAGGAGTGGGCCGGACACTCTTCCGGCGGGACGTCCGGCAGCACGGCACGACGTGGTCGGAAATCCGTTCAGCGACAGCCACAGCTCCCCATGTTTCGGTGGATTCAATAAAGAGATCGTCCACCATCTCCGGCTGATCGGCGAACGGACGCCGGGACCGTATCCAACTACTCACGCCCAGACAATCGGCTGGCCGCGGCTATTTTCCCAGCACGAGGTCCGCGGCGTCGATCCTTCCATCGCCATTCAGGTCACCGTCCAATCCTGCCGGCAGCGGCGAAATTTCCGCCAGGTACCGTGCCAGGTCCAGGTAGATGGATCGCTCCTCCCGGATCACGAACGGCTCCAGGGTAAGCTCCACGATGACTCGGTCGGGGTCACCTGACGGGGCAGAGGCGAATTGAATGTCGAAACTTGTGATAAGGGAGGAACCCAGATGAGCGGTGACCACACCGGTCAAAGGCGGTTCGGCGGTGATGAGATGGAACGATCGCCCGCCCATGTCGGAGCCGCCATCCACGTCCAACCAGTATTGTGCTCGCTGGGCGGGTTCCCCGGTCGGCATGTCGCCCCAGATCTCGCTCTCATCCACCGACAGCTCGGCGGCGGTGTACGGATCCGTCTCGAAGACGCACCAGACGGGGTCGCCGAGAAATCCTGTGGTCCGGTCAGCGTCGGGATGGCCCAGATACACATTGAAATGGGCGTTTTCGGTTCCGTGGCCGCTTCCCCGTGATCGCAGGATCACCAGCCAACCGGCCGGGTCTTCGATCTCGTATTCTATGGCGTAATAGATGTAGCCCCGTTCACCCGACTGGTCGGCAGCTATGGAATATCGATACTGCCGGGCTTGCACCTGAAAGCCATAGTCGGTGTAGATGTGTCCCGTCGTTCCGTCGCAAGGAATTGCCAGCGGCTGATGGGCGAGCACTTTCGCCCCTGGACATACATTCAGGTATGTGAAATACATGTGCCCGTATGTGCTGTTGACACCCCAACGGCCTTCAACATAAAAGAGCGCGCCCGAGGTGTTCAAAGGGCTTTCCTGCCCGATCAGAACGACATCCCCGCCCGGTTCGGTTGACACATGAATGGGACCTGGATTGGCTCCGAAAGAAGCGGTCAGGGTCATGTCAGCCGATACATTCTGGATGGTGAGCGGGTTTAATCGCGTATTGGCAAAGCCTCCCGTACCCGACCAACAGAAGAACAGATTGCCGCCATCAGCCACTGCTCGGACCGGCGTACAATCGCCGCCCGGCGGCACCGTCTGTACAGTATCCCCCTGCAGCTGCCCGGGTCCAGACACGATAAAAGTGACTGTATAAGCCGCCACCGGAAAAGATAACAATGTCGTAGCGAGCAAGCCGGACAAACACAGACAGAGGGCCGATCGACGCATGCTGATTCCGCCGGTACGAGCATCATGGCTTATCATCTGTTTCTCCTTGGTGATCATCCGCAATATCGGCGATCCATCCGTCTACCCGATTCATCAGTCCCGGACAAACCGCAAACAGTTTGTCAAATCCAGTGGTTGCCCTCGACGGGCCCGGTCCGCCAGCGCACCAGGATCGGGCAGTCGCTCCAGCGGCGGCGCCAGCGTGTTATTCTGGCCGTGCACCTCGGTTGGATCGGGCGCGGCCGGCAGATGCAGCGTCACGCCTCGCGCCTCCACAACCGGGAAATCGGTTCGGGTGACGTCGGGTCCGGTTTCATAGCATACCAGTGCACTGGCGTTGGTGACGATGCCGCCCTCGAGACGGACCCGCGCCAGCGGACTGACCAGACGCAACCACGCACCGGCCAAACGGTGCTCGGCGAGCAGGCAGTTCGCGACCGTGGTCTGGCGGGTGAACCAGGGTTCCAGGGCATGGGCAGCCGCGTTGCCTGAGAACACGCACCCCTCCAACCGGAGCTCCGCCAGGTTGGCGCGTCCCGTCCGCGGCGTGGCCAGCAGCGGGGCCCGCCCCTCGACGCGGTTGCCAAGCAGCCAGGTGTGCCGCAGGGTCGCCCGGGCAGCGGAATCGCGGGGTCCGGACGCGGTGATGAGGACCAGCGGCGCGGTGCCGGTGGGATCCTGGCATTCGTTGTCGATGAGCGCCAGGCGGTCGCCCACAAATTCGGTCGCCACCCGGACGTCCAGGGTGGCGGCGGGACGGCGATTCCCCTGCAGCACCAGATTGCGGACGGTGACCCGGTCCGCCGCCAGCTGCAGCGCGATGCCGTCGAGGACGACCGGCGCGTCGCCCTCACCGGCCACCACCAGCTCCATTCCATCGGGGCC
>JAGOHA010000087.1 GCA_017996395.1 Acidobacteriota bacterium
TCCATTTTCCGCCGCACGCCCTGGATCGCGTTGACGGCGTGCAGTCCCTGGGCCGACGCGGCGTGGGCGGTGGTGCTGCGGCCGTTCACGTCGCCCACGGCGAAGAGGTTCGGATGACCCGCCTGGAGGTAGTCGTCGGTGAAGACGAAGCCGTCGTCGAGGGTGAGCTCGAACTCCACCTTGGGGATGACCGCGCGGCGCCGCCCGGCGTTGAGCACCCGCTCGCACAGGATCCGCTCCTCGCCCACGAGGATGCCGCCGTCGGTGCCGCCGGTGGGGACGGCCTCGAGCAGGATCCTCACGCCCTGGTGGCGCAGCCGGTTGAGGGCGTAGGTCGACAGGTACGGGTCCGCCATGGGCAGCAGCGTCGCCGCCGGCGAGACCAGCGTCACCACGCTGCCGGCCATCTTGAGGAGCAGCGCCAGCTCCATGGCGTTGGGCCCCTGGCCCACCACGGCGACGCTGGCGGGGAGCGCGCGCAGGGCGAACAGCCCGTCGATCTCCAGGGCCAGCTCCGGCGGCACCGCCGCCGACAGCGGCGCGGGCCGGGAGCCGGTGGCCAGGATCACGTGGCCGGCCTCGATCACCCGCCGGCCCACCCGGACCGTCGCGGGCGCGAGGAGCTCGGCCTCGCCGCGGATGGTCTCCACGCCGTACCGGCCGAGGTAGGCCTCGATGTTGCCGGCCAGCCGCTGGACCACCCGGCTGGCGCGGTCCCGGGCGGCGCCCCAGTTGAGCCGGAGCTTCGATTCGTCGACGCCGTCGACGCCGAACTGTCGGGCCTGGCGGACCCGCTCCAGGAGCCGGGCGCTCTCGAGCATGGCCTTGGTGGGGATGCAGCCCCAGTTCAGGCACATGCCGCCGACGTGGTCCTTCTCCACCAGGGCGGTCTTGAGGCCCACCTGGCCGGCGCGGATGGCCGCCACGTAGCCGGCGGGTCCCGCGCCCACGATCAGCAGGTCATAATCCGGCGTTGTCTTGCGCTCCATGTTCATGGCTCCTCTCTTCTGCTTCTGCCCGATTCACCCATTCACCCATTCACCTATTCACCTATTTCACCCAACAACATCCCCACCGGCTCCCGCAGCGACGCCATCACGTCATTGAGGAAGCGCGTGGTGGCGCCGCCGTCCACGATCCGGTGGTCCACCGACAGCGACAGCGGCATGACGCGGCCCACGGCGAGCTGGCCGTCCTTGACCACCGGCCGTTCCACGATGCGGCCGATGCCGAGGATGGCCGCCTGCGGATAGTTGATCACCGGCACGCCGAACAGCCCGCCGATGGCGCCGTAGTTGGTCACGGTGAAGGTGCCTTCCTTGAAGTCGTCCAGGGTCAGCTTGCGCTCGCGGGCCCGGGCGGCGAACTCCTGGATCCGCGCCGCCAGCTCCAGGATGCTGAGCCGGTCGGCGTGCCGGATCACCGGGACCACCAGGCCGTCGTCGGTGTCCACGGCGATGCCGATGTTCACGTCGAGCTTGTAGACCATCCGGTTGTTCTCGAGGTCGAGCTGGGAGTTCAGAGTCCGGTGGCGCTTCAGCGCCCCGGCGACGGCCTTGATCACGAACGGCAGGTAGGTCAGGCTCACTCCCCGGGCCTGGAGGCGGTCCTTGTGGTCCCGCCGCAGCGCCACGAGCTCCGAGACCTCCACCTCGTCGATCACCGTCATGTGCGCGGCGGTCCCCTTGGACACGGCCATGTTGCGGGCGATGGCCTTCCGGATCATGGAGAGCGGCTCGTACTCCACGCGCGGCACGTCCGGCGCCGGCGCGGCCGCCGGGGCGGGCGCCGGCGCGGCGGTGCGGAGCCGGTCGTAGTGCGCCTGGATATCCGACTTCATCACCCGGCCGCCGGGGCCGCTGCCCGCCACCTGGTCGATGTCGACGCCGAGCTCCCGGGCCATGGCCCGCGACACCGGCGTAGCCAGCGCTTTGCGGCGCGGCGCGGCCTCCGGCGCCGCGGGCGCGGCGGGGAGCCCCTCGCTGCCGGCGGGGAGCACGGCGGCGTCGCCGGCCACCTCGATGGTGCCGACGACGCCGAAGCCCACCTCGTCCACCGGCTCCTGGGTCTTGGGCTTCGGCTTCTCGGCGGCGATGGCCTGGGCCTCGGCGCCGGTGACGCCCTCGATTTCGAGCTCGATCAGGGCGTCGCCCACGTTGATGATCTCGCCCACGGCGCCGAAGCGGTCCACCACGGCGCCGTCACGCGGGGCGGGGATGTCGGCCACCACCTTGTCGGTCTCCACCTGGACCACCGGGTCGCCCATGGCCACCCGCTGGCCCTTCTCGACGTGCCACTTCAGGATCTTGCCCTCGTGGACGCCCTCGCCGATGTCGGGGAACTTGAAGATGTAACGCATGACGCTGTCCTCCAGGCTGCCGGGTGGCGGCTCAGTAATCGACCACTTTCTTCAGCTCGTAGTAGATCCGCTCGGGGGAGTGGAAGTAGAAATGCTCGCCCCGCGCGTACGGCGGCGCCGTGTCGAAGCCGGCCAGACGGGCCGGCGGCGCGGCCAGGTTGAGGAACGCCTCCTCGTTGACGATGGTGACGAGCTCGGCGGCCACGCCGCAGGTGGCGGGCCCCTCGGTCACGGCGAGGAAGCGGCCGGTCTTGCGCACGGAGGCCGCGATGGTCGCGCGGTCGACGGGGTAGATGGTGCGCAGGTCGATCAGCTCCGCCGAGATCCCGTCCTTCCTGGCCAGGGCCAGCGCCTTCTGCGTCTCGCGCACGTTGGCGCCGTAGGTGACCACCGTGATGTCGGTCCCCTCGGCGAGCACCTTGGCCTTGCCGATGGGCAGGGTGTATTTCTGGAGCGGCACTTCCTGCTTCACGGCGCGGTAGATGCGCTTCGGCTCCATGAAGATGACGGGATCGTCCGACTCGATGGCGGCGATGAGCAGGCCCTTGGCGTCGTAGGGGGTCGAGGGGATGACGACTTTCAGCCCCGGCGTGTGCGCCAGCAGCGCCTCCGGGCTCTCGGAGTGCTGTTCCAGGGCGCGGATGTTGCCGCCGTACGGGAACCGGACCACCAGGCGCATGGGATACTTGCCGCGGGTGCGGTTGCGCATGCGGGCCACGTGGCAGACGAGCTGGTTGAAGGCCGGGTAGAGGAAGCCGCAGAACTGGATCTCGACCACGGGGCGGAGTCCGGCGGCGGCCATCCCGACGGCCGTGCCCATGATGCCCGACTCGGCCAGGGGGCTGTCGAAGACGCGGGCCTCGCCATGCCGGGCCTGCAGCCCCTCGGTGGCGCGGAAGACGCCGCCCTCGAGGCCCACGTCCTCGCCGTAGACGACGATCGCCGGATCCTCGGCCAGCTTGAGGTCCAGGGCGTGGTTGACCGCCTGGACGAGGGTCATGACCTGGGTGCTCATCGGTGCGACTCCTTCCAGTTCTCGAACTTCTGGTACGCGACCAGCTGGTGCTTGAGGTCGTCGGGCATCTCGGCGTAGTGGTGCACGAAGACGTCCTCGAGGGGGTACGGTTCGTTCTCCTGGGCGAGGAACTGGGCGTCGATGTCCTTGCGGTACTGGGCGACGAGCGCCTCCTCGTCCTCGGCCCGCCACAGGCTCCGGTCGGCCAGGTGCGCCCGCAGCCGCTTCACCGGCTCGCGCTCGGCCCACTGGGCCTCCTCCTCGGAGGAGCGGTAGCGGCCGGGGTCGTCCGAGGTGGTGTGGGCGCCCAGGCGGTAGGTCACCGCCTCGATGAGCACCGGGCCGTTCCCGGCGCGGGCGTGCTCCGCCGCCGCCGCTGCGGCCGCGTAGACGGCGAAGAAGTCGTTGCCGTCCACCTGGATGCCGGCGATGCCGTAGCCCAGCGCCTTGATCGCGATGGAAGGCGCCGCGGTCTGCTTCGACAGGTGGCAGGAGATGGCGTACTGGTTGTTCTGGCACACGAACACCACCGGCGCCCGCCAGACCCCGGCGAAGTTGAGCGCCTCGTGGAAGTCGCCCTGCGAGGTGCCGCCTTCGCCGAAGAAGGTGAACGCGGCGCCGGGCTTGCCCTGGTATTTGAGGGCGTAGCCGATGCCGGCGGCGTGCAGGAGCTGCGAGGCGATGGGCACCGACCACGGCAGCATGTTCTTGGCCTCGGGCAGGTGGCAGCCCTGCTCGTGGCCGCCGAAATACAGGAAGATGTCCTTCATCCGGGCGCCCTTGGCCAGCCAGGCCCCCAGCTCGCGGTAGGCCGGCGCCAGCCAGTCCTCGTCGCGCATCACCATGCCCACGGCGACGCTGATGGCCTCCTGGCCGTAGTTGGGCGGATAGGTGAACATGCGGCCCTGGCGCTGGTACGACACGGCCATGGCGTCGGCGGTGCGGACGTAGAGCATCCGCCGCAGCGCCTCGACGGCCTGCTCGTCGGCCAGCGCCGGCATCCACTCGGGGTGGATGATCCGGCCCTCGTCGTCCATGATCTGCAGTCGCCCGCCGGCGGCGGGACTGAACGCCTCGAACAGTGGGTGGGACATGCGGCTCTCCCTGCGCGGATTGGGCTTCCGGGGCGATGCCGGCGCGGCCGGAAGCCGATTTCCATTAATAATCGTTTGCGGAACCGCCGTCCCGACCTACGCGACCCCACGCCGCGGTCCGGGACGGACGTCTGGTGAGATGCCGCCGGCCGGCGGGTCGATTCACTCCGGCGGGAGAAGTTTGACGCCGGACGACGCCAAACTGTTTGACACGACGACCGGGTCCGGGTGTATCCTCGGCGACTGGCCGCCGGCGCCGCCGGCGGCGCGAGGGAATATGAACACGGACGACATCCAGGCCCTGCTCCAGTGGTACCGCGCCACGCGGCGCGACTTGCCGTGGCGCCGCACCCGGAACATTTACCGGATCTGGGTCTCGGAGGTCATGCTCCAGCAGACCCAGGTGGCCACGGCCACGCCCTACTACCGGCGGTTCCTGGCGCGCTTCCCCACGGTGGCGGCGCTCGCGGCGGCGCCGCCCGACGATGTGCTCAAGGCCTGGGAGGGGCTCGGGTATTACGGTCGCGCCCGCAACCTGCACGCAGCCGCGCGGCAGGTCGTGACGGCGCACGGCGGTCGCGTCCCGCGCACACCCGCGGCGTTCCGCCGCCTGCCGGGCGTGGGCGACTACATCGTCGCCGCGGTGCTCAGCATCGTCGCCGGGGAACCGCTGCCGGTGGTGGACGGCAACGTGCTGCGGGTGTGGGCTCGCTGGCGCTGCCTCCGCGAGGACGTCCGGACGGCCCGTGCCCGCAACCGGATCCGCCGCGAGCTGGCCGCCGTGATCCCGGCGGCGGCGCCCGGCGACTTCAACCAGGCGCTCATGGAACTGGGCGCCCGGGTGTGCGTGCCGCGCGCGCCGCGGTGCGCCGAGTGTCCGCTGGCCCGCCGGTGCGCGGCCCGGCGGGCGGGCGAAGCTGCGGCACTGCCCGTGCGCGCAACCCGGCGGGCGGCGCCGCTCCGGCGCGTCGTGGTGGCCGTGATCGTCCGGCGGGGACGGGTGTTCATCCAGCAGCGTCCCGCCGACGGCTTCCTCGGCGGCCTCTGGGAGTTCCCCGGCGGCAAGATCGAGCCGGGCGAGACGCCCGAGGCGGCGCTGGCGCGCGAGTGCCGCGAAGAGATCGGCACGGCGCCGGCGGCGGTCGCACCGCTGGCGGAGGTGCGGCACGCGTACAGCCACTTTCGGGCCCACCTGCATGTGTTTGTCTGCCGGCTGGAGCGCGGTGCGGCGCCCCGCGCGGCGGCGACCGGCCGCTGGGTCACGGCGGCGGAACTGGACGACTACGCCTTCCCCGGGGCGAACCGGAAGTTCTTCCCGCAGCTGCGGGAATGGCTCCGGTCTGAATCCCACCCCGGGGGTGGATGAATCTGAGAGTCATAGCGCCGCCTGCGGGGCGGCGCGGTTTTGGGGGTGGCCATGAATGAAGATCGATCATCGGCAGGGCCGGAGCCGGGCGCTCCGCCAGACCTCAACGCGGTGGTCGAGGCGTTGAGCCGGCCCGACTCGTACGCGCCGCTGCTCCACGAGAGCGCCTACCACGTGCCCATGCCGTCGCTGGACGCCCTGGCCGAGATGATGGCCTGCCTGCGCGCGGCGCTGTTCCCCGGCTATTTCGGCCACACCGACATCCATCCGGGGAACATGCCCTTCTACATGGGCACACTGCTGGACCGGGCCCGGGCCATCCTGGCCGAGCAGGTGAAGCGGGGCCTCTGCTTCGCCTGCGTCGGACTCACCCGCCAGCAGTGCGTCGCGTGCGAACGCCGCTCCGGCGAGGTGGCCGCCGCGTTGCTCGGCGTGCTGCCGGAACTGCGCCGGCTGCTGGCCACCGACGTCGCCGCGGCCTTCGACGGCGACCCCGCGGCGCTGAGTCCCGGCGAGGTCATCTGTTGCTATCCGAGCATCCATGCGGTGACGAACTACCGGGTGGCCCACGCGCTGCATCGCCTCGGCGTGCCGCTCATCCCGCGGATCCTCACCGAGCGCGCCCACTCCGACACCGGCATCGACATCCACCCCGGCGCCGAGATCGGCGAGCGCTTCTTCATCGACCACGGCACCGGCGTGGTCATCGGCGAGACGTGCGTCATCGGGCGCAACGTCCGCCTGTACCAGGGGGTGACCCTGGGCGCCAAGAGCTTCCCGCTGGACGCGGACGGCAAGCCCATCAAGGGCGTCCCGCGCCACCCCATCGTCGAGGACGACGTGATCATCTACTCCGGCGCCACGGTGCTGGGGCGGATCACCATCGGCCGCGGCTCGGTGATCGGCGGCAACGTCTGGCTCACCCACAGCGTCCCGCCCCGCAGCCGCGTCCAGCAGGGCCGGCTGCAGGAGTCCAGCTACGAAAACGGCGGCGGCATCTGACCCGCCGCGCGAGGAGGACACACACCATGACGATCGAATTCACCCGACGGCACCGTCCCCTCATCGCCGGCAGCATGCTGGAGCTGGTGGGCAACACGCCGCTGGTGCGCCTGCCCAAGCTCTCGGGCGGGCTGCCCGGCGAGGTGGTGGCCAAGCTGGAGTTCTTCAATCCGTGCGCCAGCGTCAAGGACCGCCTCGGCCTGGCCCTCATCGAGGCGGCCGAGGTCGAGGGACGGCTGCGTCCCGGCATGACCGTCGTCGAGCCCACCAGCGGCAACACCGGGATCGGCCTGGCGTTCGTCGCCGCGGTGAAGGGTTACCGGGTGATCCTCACCATGCCCGAGACCATGAGCGTGGAACGCCGCAAGCTGCTCGCCGCCTTCGGCGCGGAGATCCGCCTCACCCCCGGCACCGCCGGCATGCGCGGGGCGGTGGAGGCGGCCGAACGGCTCGCTGCTGAAAACGCGGATTTCTACATGCCCCAGCAGTTCACGAATCCCGCCAACGCGGCGATCCACCGCCGGACCACCGCCCTGGAGATCTGGGAGGACACCGGCGGCCGGGTGGACGTCTTCGTCGCCGGCGTGGGCACGGGCGGTACCGTGACCGGTGTGGGGGAGGTGCTCAAGGAGCTGAAACCGTCGGTCCGGATCGTGGCCGTGGAGCCGGCCGAGTCGCCGGTGCTGTCGGGCGGGCAGCCGGCGCCCCACCCTATCCAGGGGATCGGCGCCGGCTTCGTGCCCGAGGTGCTGAACCGCGCGGTCATCGACGATATCGCCGCCGTGGACGCCGCGGAGGCCAAAGCCGTCACCCTGCGCCTGGCCCGCGAGGAGGGCATCCTGGCCGGCATCTCCAGCGGGGCCATCGTGGCGGCGGCCCTGCGGGTGGCCGCCCGGCCGGAGAGCGCGGGCAAGATGATCGTGGCGGTGGTCTGCGACACGGGCGAGCGGTACTTGTCGACGACGCTGTTCGAGTAAGGTTCGGGACGATCCGCCGATTTTTGCTACGAGGCTAGAGACTCGAGGCTCGTTCCCGATCATCGGACATCGGATATCGGACCTGGGACCTGGGTTCTGGGTCCCGGATCACAGAACCCATCTCCTAGTTCCCATCCACTTATTCACCCATTCACCCATTCACCTATTCACCTTGAACCTCAATCACGATTACGAGCACGATTACGAGCACGATTACGAATTACGATTACGAATTACGATCACGATGACGATTACGAGCATGAAGGATCCGTGACAAGCCTCGAGCCTCGAGCCTCGAGCCCCGGGTCCCGATGTCCGAATTCCGATTGACACCCATCCGTTTTCCCGTAATCTGAGGCTTCGTGACGGAGCAGAGAACAGCCCATGAACTGGATCGCCATCATCGGGATCGCCTTCGGACTGGCCATGGACGCCTTCGCCGTGGCGCTGGCCGCGAGCGCCGCGCTGCGGGAGGTCTCGCCCCGGCAGTGCTTCCGGTTGTCCTTCCATTTCGGGCTTTTCCAGTTCCTGATGCCCATCATCGGCTGGGGGCTGGGGTCCACCCTGGTGGGCCATGTGTCGGCGTTCGATCACTGGGTGGCCTTCGCCCTGCTGGCGGCCGTGGGTGGCAAGATGGTTTGGGAGTCGTTCGGTGGCGAGGATGCCGCGCGGTACCGCTCCGATCCCACCCGGGGCTGGTCGCTGGTGGCGCTGTCGGTGGCCACGAGTATCGACGCGCTGGCCGTGGGGATCAGCTTCTCCATGCTCGGAGTGCACGTGCTCTATCCCAGCCTGGTCATCGGCGTGGTGGCCGCCGTCATGACGTTCGCCGGGATGCGCTGCGGCGGCGCGCTGGGCGCCCGCTTCGGTCGCTGGATGGAGCTGGCCGGCGGCCTGGTGCTGCTGGCCATCGGGCTCAAAATCCTCTCTGAACACGGCGTGTTCTGAGACCGGCGCTCCGGTCCCATGCCGGCCATGTAACCGCCGACTCCTTCGCTCAAGACCGCACCAGCCGACAAGCCCCGCCGCCACCGTTTATTTCCACTCCGAATGGTTGTAAAATGCCCGCTGGATCAGCCGCCGTTTCCGGTGTGGCCGGACGGATTCCGGGCCTGACTGACGCCGGAGCACGCCGGTTCACGGGTCCGCGCAGCCGCGAGGGCTCAGCCGGCGGCAGCGCCATTTCAACGGTTACCCGACTTTGAGGACGGATGCCATGGTGGACTTCCTCTTTTCCAAGAAGAAGCGGGACGAGCGGAAGCAGGCCGAGGAACTGCTGGCGCGCGGCGACGCCGACGCCGCGGTGAAGATCTTCCGCCAGCTCGGCCACACCGCCGGCCTGCGGGCGGCGGCTGAGCACTACCTCGCCCACAACAACGTCAAGAAGGCGGCGCAACTCTACGAGGAAACGGTGTGCACCGAGGGGTTGCACCGGGTGGCCGGCCTGTGGCTGGAGCGCGGCAACTTCAGCGAGACCGAACGCGTCCTCAAGCTCATCCACCGCGAGGTGCCGGCGGCGGAGTACCTCCGCCTGGCGCGGGCCTTTCTGGAGCGCGGCGACCTGGCCGCCGCCGAGAAGGCGTTCGTTGCCGCGGGCCATGAAGCCGGGCTGGGCGAGCTGGCCGAACGGTATCTGGACAAGCACGATCTGGGCAACGCCGTGCGGCTCCTCCGGCGGCTCGGCGACCGGGACGGACTGGCCCGCTGCGCCCGCGCATACCTGGATGCCGGCGATTTCAGCCGGGCGGAGAAGCTGTTCGTGGAGCTCGGCGACGAAGCCGGACGGCGCGACGCGGCGGCACGGCGCGCGGCCGCGTCGTCGCCCGCCGTCGCCGGCCTGCGGCCCGACGAGCGGCCCGATCCCGACGATCCCAACTTCAAACCCTGATCCGGCACCGCGCCGGCGGCCGCAACCGCCGGGCGAGGTCAGCGGATGGACACCATGGTCGCTGCGTCCCCAGTCCCCGAGATCCGGTCGGTCGCCGTCAAGTCGGTGCTCAGCCGGTCGGGCATCTCCGGGATCGACTACTCGCTCAATCCTTACCTCGGTTGCCTCTTCGGCTGCCGCTACTGCTACGCCGATTTCGTGGCCCGCTACCGCGGCCGCACCGAGCCGTGGGGCGCCTTCGTGGACATCAAGAGCAACGCGCCCGAGGTGCTGCGGCGGGAGCTCGGGCGCCGCGCGCCCGGCCGGGTGTCGCTGAGCCTGGTGACCGATCCGTACCAGGGCGTGGAGCGCGAGGCGCGGATCACCCGCCGCTGTCTCGAGGCGCTGGCCGAGGCGCCGGCATTCGCGGTCAGCATCCTGACCCGTTCGCCTCTGGTGACCCGAGACGCGGACCTCTTCAGCCGGATGCCGGACGTCGAGGTCGGGATGTCGGTGCCCACCGGCGACGACGCCATCCGCCGCATCACCGAGCCCCGAGCGCCGGCCATCGAGGCGCGCCTGGCCGCGCTGCGCCGGCTGAAAGCGGCGGGCGTCCGCACCTATGCCTTCGTGGGACCCATGCTGCCCATGGACCCGCGCGATCTGGCCCGGCGGCTGCTCGGGGCGGTGGACCGGGTCCTGCTGGACCGCCTGAACTACTCGTGGAAAATCCGGGACCTGCTGCGGCGGCCGGGGTGGTCGCGTGTGCTCGCGCCCGACTGGCTGGCCGAGGTGCGCGGCGCGTTCGCGGAAGAACTAGAGCCGGCCGGCGTCGCGTGCCACTACGTGGGCCATGAGGCGCCGCCTGCGGGCGCCGGTGGAGGACGGCGGTGACGCGCGCCCTCCGCTCCCTCTGGATCTGGTTCGTCACCGCCGCCTGCCTGGTGATCGGCTGGCCGACCATGCTGATCGTCCGGCTGACGGAACGGGACCCCGCCCGCTACCGCACCGGCTGGACCTTCCGCCGCATCGGCCACGTCATCGGCCGCAGCAACCCCACCTGGCGGCTGCACCTCGGCGGGACGGAGCACATCGGCAATCCCCGCCGGCCGTACGTGGTGGTGAGCAACCACCAGTCGCTGGCGGACATCCCGCTGATCAGCCACGTCCCCATGGAGATGAAGTGGATGGCCAAGGCGTCGCTGTTCCGGCTGCCGCTTCTCGGCTGGATGATGAGCCTGGCCGGCGACATCCCCGTGGACCGCGCCGACCGCCGCTCCGGCGCCCGGGCGCTGCTCGCCGCCAGTCGCACCCTGGCCAACCGCTGCTCGGTGATCTTTTTCCCGGAGGGCACCCGTTCCCGCGACGGCCGGATCGGGGCGTTCAACGAGGGCGCCTTCCTGCTGGCCATCAAGGCCGGCGTGCCCGTGCTGCCCATCGCCGTCGACGGCTCCAGCGACTGCCTGCCCAAACACAGCTGGATGTTCGGCGACGTGCAGGACATCCGCCTCCAGCTGCTGCCGCCGGTGCCGACCGCCGGCCTCGCGACCCGTGACGCCGGGGCGCTGCGCGACCGGGTGCGCGCCGCCATCGTGGCCCAGGTGGCCGCCTGGCGCGGTGTGCCGCCGGCGGACGTGGACGGGAACCGCGGCCGCATCTCGCATAATTCCGCCGATCAGCGCAATGAGACGTCGGCATAAATCCCAAATCAACAATTGATTGCCTCAGTCCTCCCCGTCGCACGGCGGATTTTTCCGGCAGATCCGGGAAGGGGAAGCGGCGCTTCCGTTTGATCAGATGAGAGCGCCCGGGAAGGAGGTGGCCGTGCTTTGCCAGGTGATCAGCGCCGCGCTGTATGGCCTCGACGCCCATCCGGTCACGGTGGAGGTGGACATCTGTCCGGGGCCGAAGTCGCGGATGATGACCGTGGGGCTGCCCGACGCGGCGGTGAAGGAGAGTCGCGAGCGGGTGCTGGCGGCCGTCAAAAATTCGGGCTTTCTCGAGCCCGAGGACAATATCACCGTCAACCTGGCGCCTGCCGACCTGCGCAAGGAGGGCTCGGCGTTCGACCTGCCCATCGCCGTGGGAATCATGGGCTCCATGGATGACATCAAGGACCGCGGGCGGCTGACCCGCTGCATGCTCAGCGGGGAGTTGTCGCTGGACGGCACCATCCGGCCCATCCGGGGGGCGCTCTCCATCGCCGTGGCCGCCCGCGACGCCGGCGTGCCCGACCTGATCCTGCCGGTGCAGAACGCGCGGGAGGCCGCGGTGGTGGAAGGCGTGCGGGTGTTCGGCATGAACCACCTGAAGGAAGTGGCGGCGTTCATCGCGGACGACTCCGGGTTCACGCCCGCCGCGGTGGACTGGCAGCGGATCCTGGCCGAGACCAGCACCTACCGGGTGGACTTCGCCGACGTGCGCGGCCAGCCCCAGGCCAAGCGCGCCCTCGAGGTGGCCTCGGCCGGTGGTCACAACACCCTCATGATCGGGCCGCCCGGTTCCGGCAAGACGATGCTCGCCCGGCGGATCCCCACCATCCTGCCCACCATGACCTTCGCCGAGGCCATCGAGACGACGAAGGTGCATTCGGTGGCGGGGACGCTGTCGCGGGACGACGGGCTGGTGGGGCGCCGGCCGTTCCGAGCCCCCCACCACACCATCTCCCACGCGGGCCTCATCGGCGGCGGGATCATCCCGCGGCCGGGCGAGGCCAGCCTGGCCCACAACGGCGTCCTCTTCCTGGACGAGCTGCCGGAATTCCAGCGCCGCGTGCTGGAGGTGCTGCGCCAGCCCATGGAGGACGGGATGGTGACCATCGCCCGGGCCGCCATGAGCCTGACCTTCCCGGCCCGGTTCATGCTCGTGGCGGCGATGAACCCGTGCCCCTGCGGCTTCTACGGCACCGAGAAATGCCAGTGCCATCTCTCCCAGGTGCACACGTACATGCAGCGCATCTCCGGCCCGCTGATGGACCGCTTCGACATCCAGGTGCACGTGCCCGCCGTCTCCTTCCGCGACCTGCGCGGCCGCGGGGCGGGCGAGCCGTCGGTGGCGGTCCGCGAGCGGATCGGCGCCGCGCGGGAGCGCCAGATGGCGCGCTTCGCCGGGGAGGGGATCTACTGCAACGCCGGCATGAGCTCGGCGCAGATCCGCCGGCACTGCCCGCTGGACGAGGCGGGCGAGCGGCTGCTGGAGCAGGCGATCCAGTCGATGGGCTTTTCGGCGCGCGCCCACGACCGGATCCTGAAGGTGGCCCGGACCATCGCCGACCTGGCCGGGGCGGAGGCGATCACCGCGGAGTGCGTTTCCGAGGCCATCCAGTATCGGAATCTGGACCGCGTGTTCCATTCGGAGATCCTGCTCACCCGGTCCAACGCCGGGCACGGGATTTTCTGAGCGGCAGCGACACGGGAGGCGCGCATGGCGGGAGCGGCGAAACAGGGCAGGGCGGCCGGACCGACCGGCGGCGGTGACGGGCACCGGGCCCGACTCCGGGAGCGGTTTCTCGCCGGCGGCCCCGCCGCGCTCGCCGACTATGAACTGCTGGAGCTCCTGCTGCACTTCGCCGTGTCGCGCAAGGACACCAAGCCCACCGCCCGGGAGCTGCTGCGCCGGTGCGGCACGCTGGCCGGCGTCTTCCTGCAGCCCCGCGGCGAAGCGGCCGACATCACGGGCCTGGGGCCGTCGTCGCGCCTGCTGCTGGCGCTGGTGCGCGCCGTGATGACCCGGGCGCTGGCCGTGGAGCTGCAGTCCGGCTGCCGCATCAGCGCCCCCGAGGACGTCGCGGACTTCGTCCGGCTGGAGTTGGGGCCGCAGCCCCGGGAGTGCGTGCTGGCCATTTTCCTCAACGCCGGCAACGAGCTGGTGCACCACGACCGGCTCGCCGAAGGCACGGTCAACCAGGCGCCGGTCTATCCCCGCGAAGTGGCCCGGCTGGCGCTGCTCCATGGCGCCACCGGCGTGATCCTGGCCCATAACCACCCCGGCGGCCAGTGCGTGCCATCCCGCGACGACCTGGAACTGACCCGCACGCTGGGCGACGCGTTGGCCAAACTCGATGTCCGCCTGCTGGACCATCTCATCGTCACTCCGGCGGCGGTGTACAGCATCACCGCGGGCCGCGAGGTCCTCGGCGGCGCCTGCCGGAGAGACGCCGATGCAGTCCGGACGGTTTCTGCAACCGCAGGCTCGGAAATGTCACGATAAAAAGTCATACAAGTAAAGCATTTGACGCCTTGCCCGATGCCGGGTTACAATGTGCCTGCATGATTGGCTATGGCAGGGGGTTTGGGCGTGTCGCGGTGGCATCTCGTGCTGATCCTCATCTTGGTGCTGGGCGCAGGGCTCATCAC
>JAGOHA010000226.1 GCA_017996395.1 Acidobacteriota bacterium
ATAGCTGATCGTGAGCCAGGCAATCCCAAACGTCAGGGTGATGGATAAAGCGAACACACCGATCCCGAGCGAGATGCGGTAGGCGAAACCGTGCAGCCAGTGATTCAAGGCAAAGAACGCGACCGGGCAGGCGATCAGGGCGGCCCAGGCCACCCCCAGGGTCAATTCCCGGGAAAGCATGAGAAGGATCTGGGTCATCCGGGCGCCCAGGACTTTGCGTACTCCAATCTCCTTCCGGCGCCGGGTGACCTGGTGGGAGGCCAGTCCCAACAGCCCCAGATTCGCGATCAGCAAGGCCAGCAGGGTGAAGACGTTGACCACGCTGCCCAGCCGCTGATCGGCCCGGTACAACTGATCGATCCGCTGATCGAGGAAGGCGAACTCGAACGGGTAATCCGGGGCGACGTGATTCCATGCCCGGGTCAGCGACTCCAGGACCGCTGTATCGGCCGATTTGAGCTTGATGAACAGGTATTCGAACCGGGCGGGATTGCAGATCAGAGCCACGGGGCCGATGGGCGCGTGCAGCGAACGGGCATGGAAGTCCTTGACCACACCGATGATCTCCCGGTTGTCCAGGTGTTTGCCGATGGGTTGGTCGAATCCCAGGGTCCGGACCGCGGTTTCATTGACCACGACTTTGTCGGACTGGCTGCCGGACGGGGCATCGGCGAAGAAGCGCCCCTGAACCAACTGAATGCCGTGGGTCTCGAGGAAATCCGCGTCGCACGAGGCAATCGCACAGTTCAATTGATCGTTGGGCTTTTTCCCCTCCCACGCCTCGATGTGGATCACGCTGCCGAACATCATCACCGGGTCGCTGGCCGCCGCCGCGCAGAGGACAGAGGAGTTCCGTCGCAGCTCCACTTTGAGCGGGGCCAGCCGGTCGACCAGGTCCCCGCGCAGGGGCACCATGAGGACCTGCTCCTGGTTGAAACCCAGCCGCTGCGTCCGCAGGAAATCCAGTTGTCGACCGATGCTCAGGCTGCCGATGATCAGGATCATGGTCAAGCCGAACTGGAACACCACCAGCAGCTTGCGCAACCGGGGCCCACCCGTCGAAATGGCGAAACCGCCCTTGAGGACCGCCGCCGGTTTCAGCCGGGAGAGATGCCAGGCCGGATACAACCCGGCCAGCAACCCGGTGACCAGGAAAAATCCGAATAAAAATAATCCGGTAGACGGAGAGAGAAATGAATCGAGTGTGATGTTTTTACCGGACAAGGAGTTGAAGAAGGGGAGGCCGATGACCACCAGGATCATGGCGACAACCATGGCCAGCGCGGTCTGCAGATAGGATTCCCCCAAAAACTGGCCGGCGATCTCGCCGCGCCGGGCGCCGGTCACCTTGCGCAGGCTGATCTCCTTGCCCCGGGTGCTGCCCTTGGCCGTGGCCAGGTTCAGGTAATTGATGACCGCCATGAACAGAATGAACACCGCCAACAGCGAGAAGAGGGCCACGATCCGGATATCGCCGCGCACTTCCCCTTCGCCGATATGCGCGGAATACAGGTGAATGTCTGTCAGGGGTTGCAGGCTGAGGGCGGTGCCGGGATCGTTCAGGGGCCGGTGCAGCCGGGCGGCGATCTTCAGGTTCAATTGCCGGACATCGGTGTTGGCTCCCACCGTGACATACGTTTCATAGGAAAAGCGTTCCCAGGTATGGGTCGGAAATCCGAATTCCTCCGCGGCTTGGAAGGGAAGTAGAATGTCGAAGGTCAGATGCGACTGCGTGGGGACGTCGGCCAGGATTCCGGTGACGATGCAGTCACGGCGGTTGTTCAGGCGCAGGATTTTCCCCATCGGATCGTCCGGCCCGAAATATTTCGCCGCCGCCGATTCGGTCAGCACAATGGACCGGGGATCGGAGAGCGCACTTCTCACCACGCCCTGGCGCAGGGGGAAGGAGAATATCTGGAGAAATTCGGGATCGACCAGCGAGACACGGTCTTCGTAAAACCTCTTCTCTCCGTACGCCACGATCTGTTGACCGACGTACAGATGACGCGCGGTTTGCCGGATCTCCGGGAACTCCGCCTTCAGGGCCGGCCCCAGGCTGGGCGGCAGGACGGCGATGGACTCGTTCCCCCCGGCCGGTTCGGCAATCTGCGCCACCACGCGGTAGATGGCCGCGGCGTTGGAATGAAACCGGTCGTAGCCCAGTTCATCCTGCACCCAGAGGAGAATCATCAGGCAACTGCCCAGACCCGCCGCCAGCCCGAAAATGTTGATGAATGAATAGCCCTTGTGACGGAGGAGGTTACGCCAGGCGACTTTCAGGTAATTTCTCAGCATCATGCCACTCCCATCATTCGTACCGCAGGCTGTCCACCGGGTTGGCCCGGGCGGCCCGGATCGACTGGACGCTCACCGTGAGCATGGCCACGAGCAACACCGATACGCCCGCCAGGAGGAAGACGCCGATTCCGATGGGCGTCCGGAAAACGAAGCTCTCCAGCCACTGGCGCATGGCCAGGTAGGTCAGGGGCCAGGCCAGCGCATTGGCCAGCAACACCCACAGCACAAAGCGCCTTCCGAGCAGCACCACCACGCTGGCCAGCGACGCCCCCAGCGCCCGCCGGATACCGATCTCCTTGGTGCGCTGGCCGATGGTAAACGAAGCCAGGGCGAACAAACCCAGGCAGGAGATCAACAAACAGACGCCTGCGAAGAGGGTCGCCAGTTTCTGCTGCTTCTCGTCTTCGGTGTAGATCCGGGCGATCCGTTGATCGAGGAAGGTATAGGCGAACGGGTATCCCGGCGCGAAGGTTTGCCAGCGGACGCGCAATTGCTGCAGCGTCTCGCCGATCCGGTCGCCGCGGATGCTCACACTGACATATGGGGCGGGATCCGCTGGCGCCGTGATGAACACGGGGCGGATGTCATAGTGCAGCGGATCGAAGTGGAAATCGCGCACCACGCCCACCACGGTCCCGTATTGGAAACGTTTACCGATGGGTTCTTGCCAGCCCATCCGGCTGACCAGGCGCTCGTTGACGACCACCTCGAACGATCTGTTCCGGAAATC
>JAGOHA010000007.1 GCA_017996395.1 Acidobacteriota bacterium
GATGTCGATGAAATCGCGCATCACCGAACGCCCGTCGGACCGCTCGTGAAGCAGATCTTCCGTGTAGAACGTGGGCAGGGGGGATCCGGCGCCGTAGAGCCCCAGGAAGGTGGCGGTGATCTGGTAGTGCCCCGAGCCGGGTTGCTTTTCCCGGATGGCGGTGATGTCCGTGCCCGGGAAATCGAGCGAAAGATGCGGGCGGGTCCGGATCGACCGGCGCAGCCGGATTTCATCGAGCGCGGCCGGTTGCTCGGCTTGCACCAGCAATCGCAGCAGGCGCAGTGCCTGCGCGAAGGTGAAGCGGGAGCCTTCCTGCAGCAGTTGCTGCTTCAGCTCAGCGGGCGATCGCCGGTCCGCGGTGGCCATGAGAACGATTCTCCAGACAGGGCATCCTTGATTTGGAACTGGCTGTAGCTGTTCATACTGCAATACACGCCCATGAACAGCTCCAGCACCGAGCCGAACAGGAACATTCCGCCGAGGCCCGTGAAGTGATCCTGCCGGGCGGTGAGCACGACCTGCTGGCCGCGCATCACCTGTCCGCGAAAGAGCCGGTCGGATGGCGTCACGGTGAAGTCCACCACGCCGTCCACCTGCTTGATGTTGGCACTCACCCGCGTCCGGTCGCGGCCGGCCGGGATGTACTGCCGGAGCATCTCCTTGAGACCGGCGCTGTCGGCCAGCGCCATGAAGTTCAGGGACAGGTGCGCCAGCAGGCGCCATAAGGCGTTCTTGCCGAGCACTGGTTCCACCGCCGGTGTCAGCGGCAGGATGTTCCGATAGGTGAGGAGTTCGGGCGAGTCTTCGGTGGGCTTGCAGATGTCGCCGAGCTGCAGCCGCTCGGGCAGGGTGCCGTTGGTGCAGGTCAGGGTGAGGCTGAGCGTTTCGCTCACCAGGTCCGCCGGGTCACTGGAGTAGGCGAATGACAGCATCGTCTCGGGTGTGCCGTCAATGGGCGACAGGGCGCGGATGACCTGGTAGATCGCCGCTTCGCCGGCCTGGGCGGAAGCGGCTTCCAGGGGCCGATAGTCACGGCGGGTCACGCTGCCCTGCCGGAAACCGGCCACGGTGTCGACGCTGTACACCTGGTAGTAGCCGGGCTGCTTGGACGTCGGCCGGATCCGGACCTTCTCCTTGCGGTGGTCGAGCTGCACCGGCTCGGCCTCCTGGCGGAACAGGTTGATCACCGGTGTCGCGTTGAGGACGAAACTGTCCGCTTTAATCCGCGGAGGTGCGACTGGCGCCGGCATCAACTCGAAAAACAGCTCGAAGGCGTTGCCTTTGCCCCGGTCGCGCCAGGTATCCCAGCCGCGCAGCTCGAAGAACAGGAATTTTTCCGGCAGGATGAAATACTCCTGGAGCAGGCGGTAGCCGCGGAACGCTTGCCGGGGAAAGGCCAGCAACGCGTTGTTCAGATCGAAACCGATGGCGTGCAGCGATCCGGGCGGCAACTCCACCGGCGTGCCGCCGGACGTCGGGGCCACGGTGATCCGGCGGACATACCGGCTGAGCAGCAGGAGCAGGTCCATCGCCGGACTCAGGCTGTCGCCCAGAAAGAAGCCGAGCCGGGTGGGCCGCCACTGGTCCAAGGTGGGACCGGTCAGCTCGCAAGCCATCCGGATCCGGTCGGGTTGCCCCGGAGATTGGCGCAGCTCGGCGGTGGTGATTTTCAGCGGGTGGGCTTCCACGTCGAAGCAGGTCCGGAACAGACATGTCACCCCGTCGATTGGGAGTCCCGCCAGCGACGTGCCGGCCTTGACGATGACACTTTCCTGCAGGCCCGGTTTCGGGCTGAACGCGACCACTGTGGAGGCGGGCACGGGACGGAGCAGATGCGGAAAGATGAGCTCCATCAGGCTGTGGACGATTTCGGGGAAATCGTCGTCGAGTTTGCCCCGCAACAGTCCCGTGAGGAACGCCACGCCTTCCAGCAGGCGTTCCACGTCCGGATCGGTGGACGGACCGCTGAGCATGGGCGCCAGCGCCGGGTGCACCTTGGAGAACTCCACCGCCAATTCGCGGAGGTTCTGCAGCTCCTCCTGGTAGTAGTCGTTGATCACGGTTGATCTCCGCCTAATCTTGGATCTCGACCTTGCCCTCGGCCATCACCCTGGTTTCCAGCGACACGGGCACCCGCTCGTCCCGGGCGAGCCGGGCCTCGATCTTGAACCGCAGCGACAGGATCTCGTCCTTGATCGGGATGAAGGAAATCTGGACTTGGGTCAGCCGCGGTTCGTAGCGGTTGATCACTTGCCGGATCACCTTGACCATCTCCTGGGCGGTCTCAGTCAGGGTCTCGCCGGGGATGTTGGTGAAGTCGGGGATGCCGTAATCCTCGGCGATGGGCACGCCGCCCTGTCGCGTGTTGAGCAGGCGCTGGAGGTGGCGGGTGATGGATCGCACCTCCCAGGCGACGGGCAAAGCATCGCGGCCGCTGGGATCCCGTTCGATACGGCTGATGCGCTCCAACAAACGATCCTGGAACATCTCGGCTCCCGGTCAGTTGAATCGGTCCGCGAAACGGCCGGGCCGGCCGCCCCCGGATGAGGGACAGCCGGCCGGGTCGATTCGACGGTTATTTCGGCGCGGTCCAGTCGTCCTCAGCCTCGATGCCATCGGGCACCCACGTGGCCACGATTTTCTCGTAGGTGAAGGCGATGTCCTCCATGTGGCCGTACGACTTGGTGGCCTGGTCCAGGCAGTTGGGGAAGTAGGTGCGCATCGTGGTGACGATGGCGTTGGCGAGTTTGATGGTGTAGTACTTCTCCTCGGTGCCCTGCGGGCTGATGCGGTAGAAATCCAGCTCCACGGTCTTGAGCTGTTCGCCGCTGCAGAGCGCCTGGAAGAGCTTGGGCGAGCTCTTGTCCATTTCCTTGGTGATGGTCATGGGCATGTGGACACGCTTGCCGGTGGGCAGGCCGGTCTGGGGGCTCTTGGGGATCTCGACGGTATGATCGACCCCCTGGACCAAGATAGTGCCTTCCCGGCCTTTCATCGTGCAGGACCCTTCAATCTTGCCCTGCTTCACACCTTCGACGAGCAGATGGATCGGAATCGGCATGGTGGCATCCTCCTTGAAAAAATGTGGGATCAAATATTCGTTCCGCACATGGCGGAGCGTTTGTGCGCTCGGTGCCGTGCCGCCCGGGCGGCCGGCGGGCTATTCCTTCTCCATCTTGCCCACGAGGGACAAGGTGAAGGAGGCGCCCATGTACTTGAAGTGCGGCTGGACTTTCATGTCCACCCGGTACCAGCCGGGATCCCCGGCCACATCGGAAACGGTGATCTCGGCCTTCCGCAGCGGTCGGCGGCTGCGGACACCCGGCGACGGATTCTCCTGATCGGCCACGTACTGCCGGATCCAGTTGTTGAGCTCCCGCTCCAGGTCCACCCGCTCCTTCCAGGTGCCGATGTTCTCCCGCTGAATCACCTTGAGGTAGTGGGCCAGCCGGTTGACGACGAACATGTACGGCAACTGGGTGCCCAGTTTGTAATTGCTCTCCGCGGCCTTGCCTTCCGCCGTGTCGGCAAACCGTTTCGGCTTCTGGGCTGAATTGGCGGAGAAGAACGCCGCGTTGTCGCTCCCCTTGCGCATGGTCAGCGCGATGAAGCCCTCCTCGGCCAGTTCGAATTCCCGGCGTTCGGAGATGAGCACCTCGGTGGGGATCTTGGTCTGCAGCTCGCCCATGGCTTCGTATTGGTAGATGGGCATGTCCTCGACGGCGCCGCCGCCCTGTGGACCGATGATGTTGGCGCACCAGCGGTACTTGGCGAAGCTGTCGGTGATCCGCGAGGCGAACGCGAAGGCCGCATTGCCCCACAGGAAGCCCTGGTCGCCGCCGGTGACATCCTCGTTGTAGTTGAACGTCTTGGCCGGCTTCGTCGTTTGGCCGTAGGGGAGGCGCAGCAGGAAGTGAGGCAGCGTGAGGCCCACGTAGCGGGCGTCCTCGGATTCCCGGAACGACTGCCACTTGATGTACTGCGGGCCCTCGAAGATGGATTTCAGATCCTTGAGGTTGGGCAGGCCGGCGAAACTGTCCAGGCCGAAGAATTCCGAGCCGGCGGCGGCGACAAACGGGGCGTGGGCCATGGTGGCCACGCTGGCCATGTTCTGGAGCAGGCGGATGTCCTGTGAGCCGGGTCCGAACTCGTAGTTGCCCACCATCAATCCGTACGGTTGCCCGCCGAACTGACCGTATTCCCGGGTGTAGACCGTCTTGTAAAGGCCTGATTTGGGGATCTCCGGTGCATCCTCGAAATCATCGAGCAGCGCCTGCTTCGGGACGTTGAGCATCTCGATCTTGATGTTTTCCCGGAAATCGGTCTTGTCCACCAGGTACTTGAGGGAGCGCCAGGACGACTCCAGCTTCTGGAAGTCGGCATGGTGCAGGATGGCGTCCATCTGGGCGCTGAGTTTCTGGTCCAGATTGGTGATCATCTCGTCCACCAGGCCCTGGGTCACGCGGGCTTCGGCCCGCTCGGGCTTGAGCAGCTCGTCGATGAGGGCCTGCACGCCCTGCCGGGTGGCGGAGTAGCCCTCGTCGGAGGGTTTCAGGCGGGTGGCCTGGAGAATTTCGTCCAGCAGGGATGCTTCGCCCTGGACGGCTTCGGCGGCCTGGGGTTGTTTTTTCTTGTCCTGTTCGGCCATGGGACCACCTCCTATTCCTCAATTCCCAGTTCTTTCAGCAGCCGCGCGCGGGCGCCTTCGTCCTGGACCAGATCCTGGATCTTCTTGCGGAAGGCGGGGACGTTGCCGAGGGGGCCCTTGAGCGCCTTGAGCGCGTCGCGCAGTTCCATCAGCTTGGCGAGCTCGGGCACCTTGGCGATGATGGCATCCGGTTCGAAATCTTTCATGTTCTTGAAATCCAGGTTGACGTTGAGCTGGGCGTTCGGTTCGCCGGACAGCTTGTTGGCGACACCGGCCTGGAACCGGATGTCCTGCGCCTTGAGCACCTCGTCGAAGTTGTCCTTGTCGATGTTGATGGGCTTGCGGTCTTCGAGGGGGGTGTCGTCGGGCCGCGCGGTGAAGTCACCCATCACGAGTACCTTCAGCGGCAGCTCGACCTCCTGCTGGGCGTCGCCGGTGGCGGGGCGGTAAACGATGTTCACCCGCTCCTTCGGCGCTACGGAAGCTTCTTTTGCCATATTGAACCTCCTGTCGAGATTGATATTCCTTATTGCCGGGGCGGCGCCGGCGGCCGCCTCACATGAAATCCAGTCCGCCGGCCGGATCCAGGATCAGGATCCGGTCCAGAACGCTCTCGATCATGGCCTTGTCCGACCGTTCGCCCTGCGCCCGCAGCACCTTTAAAACCACGGTGAGCGCGTCCACCGCCAGCGTCGGATCCCAGCGCTCCAGCCGGCAGGTCTCCACGCAGTCGAGGATGTCCCGGGTATAGGGTGCGGCCAGGCGGGGTTTGTGCGCGCGCAGCACGAGCCGGCACAGCGCCAGTTGCCAGGCCAGCCTCTCCCGGAGCGAGCCGGCCTGGCGGATGTGTTCGTTGAAGGTGCCGAGGGCGCTGCCCAGCTGGTTTTGGGCCACCAGCTCCTGGGCGGCGGCCATCTCTCGCGAGACGGCCAGCGCCAGCTCGTCGACGGCGCCGGCTGGCGTCGCCGGCCGGCCGCTCTCGCCACCGAGGCTCAGCAGCCACTGCCGGGTGTCGTCATTGGCAAAGGGCGTGCCGTCGGCAAACGCCAGGTTCTCGATTCCCCGGAATCGCTGCACGAAAGCCTGGGTCTCCCGGATCACCGCTCCGGCTGCGGCGGTGTGCCCCAACTGCTCCAACCCCTCGGCCGATGTCCGGCTCAGATCGATCCAGAAGAGAAACCGGATCGCCGCTGATTCGCAGGTTCGGACCAGCTCCGGCCAGTTCGAGGCGGCGTACAGGTTGGCCAGTTCTTGAACGATCTGCGCTTCCGGGGGCGGAATGCGAGTTTTCCCCCCGTCAGCCGGGGGGAGCGCCCGGACAGGCAGCCAGGCGGCGATACGCACCAGCAGGTATGGCACCGGATCCGTCAGATCTTTGGCCAGCATCAGCCGGGCGGCGCGGCCGAGATAGTCGAGCCCCAGCCGCAGCATCTGGTCGGGATCGGACACATCCGGAGAGGTGACCGCCGCCGCCGGAGCGCCGGAGGTGGCGGGAGTGGTGCGGGAGGGCGCAGCCGCCTGAGCAGTCGCGGCAGGCGGCGCCGCGCCCGCCACGGAGATGAGCCCGGTCACCTGTTCGATGAGTGGGCGGAGAATGGGGGCGTCCTCCATCTTCTCCGCCAGGCAGCGGTCGACGGCCTCGAGGTCGCCCTGGAACGCCTGCCGCTCGGCTTCGGGCCACTCCTCGCGGGGCAGGTTCCGGGCGGCCGCTTGGACTTTTTCGTACCACCACTCCACGGCATTCTTCCGGCCGCGCATGCGCCGGACGGACGGATACATCGTGTCCCAGAAATGGTCCAGTAGATCCCGCAGGACACGCACCCCGCGGGCGAGTCCGCGGAGCCGGTCCGTGTTCAGCAGGGCGACCGAATAATAACCGGCGACCAGCAGATGCTTGGAGTGACGAGACAGGATGTCATCGGCGAGACTCGCAACCTGGCCCCAGTCGATGCTGCTGGCGGCCGACGGTGAGTTGAGTTTGCCCATCTCCGCTTCCAGGGCGGCGTAGGCGGGCAGATCCTGCACGTCGCTGCCGGCGGGGCTGCCCGGGGCGATGGGGGTGCGTCCCAGTTCTTTCCAGTCGCTCATGCGATCACATCCCGGCCGCTGGCTGGAGCGGCCAACACACCACGATCTCCGGCGGAACCGTCGTGGGCGCCCGGCGCAACATGCGGATGACGGGTTCGCCGCCGGTGATTCGATACGTCACCCGGATCCAACTGACACCCAACTGGCGAAGCCGGGCGGTGGCGTCCGGAAAATCCTCGGCCCTGAACTCCTGGCGGCCGGTCATGAATTCGGCGAGGAATTTGGAGAAGCCGAACCGACCGGCATACGTGCGGGTCAGGGTCAGATTAGGAAACTGGATGGTCAGCGTCGTGTCGCCGCAGCCGTCCGGCGACCATTTGAACGCGGCCGACTGGGGATAGTTGAAATTCTCCAGGCAGGTTCTCGTGTCGCTGCACTGGAGGCACAGGGTGCAGCCGAGCGGCTTGACGGCGGCGTCCGCGTTAGCGTCCACGGGTTGCGCCTCGATCTGCACGATGTAACTGGGTTGGTACTGGAACATCGCCTGGTTGCCGGTGTTGAGGAACTGGATCCAGTCATCCCGGAAGGTGATGGTGCGGCCGGCCACCACGCGGGGGGCGTAGCCGAACTGGTCCTGCCGGATGAACGGACGGGCCGTGCTCTTGAGGAACTTCCAGACCCGTCCTTCCTTCTCATCGAACAGCACGCGGGGTAGCTTTTCGGATTCCACGCCATCCAGCCCGCCCATGACCTGTTCGCGCCACTGCTCTTGAAGGGCGCAGCCGGTTTCCATCATGCAGTAATCCAACGCCTGGTCCAGGGGCGCCTGGACCAACGACCAGGCGACAGCGGGATCGCCCCGGGTCTCCACCATTCCGTAGAGCGAGCCCAGGCTGGCGTGAGCCTGATTGAACGGGGACTTGGCTCCGGTTTCCGCCGTCTGCCCCGGCGTGAAGTTTTCCGGGAAGTAGTCGGAGATCATGTGGAAGCAGGTTTCCCGCGAAATGACTGCGGGGGCGATATTCTGGAGCGCCGCGAGATAACCCTTCCAGATTTTCACCTCGGTGGTTCGGCGTTCCGCCAGGCGAGCCTGCTCCGGATCGATTTTTTCCTCGAACTTCTGAACGAGTTTCTTCTCCTCCTGCTTCAACCTGTCCACCAGGCCGCTGGTCGTCTTAGGCTGGGGCTGCTGCTCGGCTGCCATCTTCTGGATGGCCGCCAGCTCCACCAGCGGCGCCACCCAGACCGGCGGCAGCGGATCCTCCAGCTGGGTGAGTTCCTGGGCCATCCGCTGGATCAATAGGAAGAAGGGATTCTGGTCGGTGGTCATAAGGGTGGCGAGACGCTCCCGACCTTTGGGGGTGCGCATGCCGTCCCGGGCCGAAGCGAAGCCGGCGGCGAAACGCATCCAGCTTGAGTAGTACTCGGAGCGGTACCATTCCCAGAACTCTTTCTTCGATTCGTCGATCACCGTCGGATCCGCCAGAACGGCGTCGATCTGCCGGATGAACGCGTCGATGTTCCGGCGGCCGGCGGCCGTGAAAGCGCCCGGGACGAACATCGTCAGGTCGTAATCCTGCTCGGGCGTCGGCCAGAAGTTGATCAGATCCACATCCGGCGAATCGGGGATCCAGCTCTTGACCAGCCAGTGGAGGTTGCTGCCTTTGTGCTGGAGCAGGTGGAGGAGATGGTATTGCAGCTCCCGCACTTTCTGCTCGCGCTCCAACTTGTCGGTGAACCAGTAAAGATAGGTGTAGTAGATGTCGCCGAATTTGGCGGCGATCGCCGGCGGCAGCGTCGGGTATTCCAGCTCCAACAGATCCGTGGTCGCACGTCGGAATTCATTAACGGCCGGCGGCGGCTTGTCGGGGGATGGCGCCTCGCCGCGCAGATAGTCCCGGATGAGTGATATGCGGGTGACCACGTAACCGACGTAATCGGCCATCTCCTCTTCGGATGTTTGAGGGGTCACGGCATCAATACGCCGGGCCAGGGATTCGTCGAGAGGAATCAAAAAACCGCCCCGAAACAGCCGCACGAAGTGCGCCCGCACGCGCGTCTCCAATTTCAGGCTCTGATTCAAGCCGAACCGGGGTACCCACCAGTCCTGGTTGGCGGTTTGCAGATCGATGAGTTCCAGCCGCATCCGGTCCAGCATCAGCAGGTTGGTGGTGGCGTCCTCGGTCAGCGTCGGCAGATCGTCGAACTCTTCTTTGAACTCGTTGATCGTTTGGACGTTGAGGTGGAACGCCAGGCTCAATAGGCCGCAGAGAAAGGCCCAGAGCAGGCCCCAGGCGGCAAAGCCGAGGGTGCGGGTGAGCCGCCGCCAGCGGATGAGCTCCGGCAGTGGACGGTAGACGTATCGGTCGGCCGGAAGCACTTCCTTGAAGATGTCTTTCAGAAAGTAGCCGTCCTCCCGCGTTCCGGAGGGCCGGGCGGCCGAGTCCAACCCCGTGCTCCGAAGAAAGTCGCTGACGGGCGGCTCGCCCTGCCGGGCGCTGCTGAAGCAGATGCCGCGCAGCAGCGGCGTCTCCTGGTATGGATTGTCGCCGAAGACCGCGCGCAGAAAGTGGTGCAAGCCGCCGGTGAGCCGGCTGAACTCGGCGGGGAACAGGAGCGCGCCGGCTTCCGCTTCTGGCGTCTGGTGCACGAGGATGAAGCGGAGCTGGCGCAGCCGTCGCCCCACCACCGTCATGGCCTGGTCCAGAACGTCTTTCCACCGGAACGTCTGCTGCTCATTGATGAAGCCCATGGCCTGGGTCAGGCGGTCGGGCGGCAGGTGCCGGCAGAACGGCACCATCCCGTGCACGAGGTCCATCTTGGTGACCAAGATGTAGATTGGAAAGCGGGCGCCGACAACCCGCATGACCTGGTCGATCCGCTGGCGGACGTCCTCGCCGTCGGCATGCAGCCGGGCGGAATCTTCGGCCAGCAGGCGGTCGGCGGCGATGGCCACCACGAGGCCGTTGAGCGGTTCCCGCCGGCGGTACTGGGCCAGCAGGGTCAGGAATTTTTCCCACTCCTCGCGGTCTGGCCCCGGATCCACCGGGATGGTGTAGCGGCCGGCGGTGTCCAGCACGATGGCCTGGTCGAAGAACCACCACTCGCAGTTGCGGGTCGCCGCCAGGCCGGCGGTGCGGACGGTATCGGCCAGCGGCGTGCTCAAGGAAGCGTTCTTGATGGCCGAGGTCTTGCCGGCACCGGACTCGCCGATGACCAGGAACCAGGGGAGGACGTAGAGGGGATTGCCCCGCTTGCGCAGTTTGGACGTGCGCAGCCGCTCCACAGACTCCTGCCACTTGGTCTGCAGATCCTGCAGCTGCTCCCGTTCGTGGAGCGGGGCGGCCTGGATGGCCGCCGTGTCCTGGGCGATCACCCGCCGGACGAACTCGCGCTCCCGCTTGCGCAGGAAATATTTACGGATGTACAGGATCGCCACCCACACCCCGACCACGCCCAGGAAGATCGCGACGCCGAACCACCAGGGCCAATGCCGCCAGATCACCAGCAAAGCGATCGCCCCGGCCAGAAGGGCCAGCAGGAAGACGTACAGGAGGATCTTGAGAAACTTGCGCACGGCGTCACTTGTCCGTCGGGATGCGTATCGGCTAAAACACGCTGCTGAAATAATTGAAAATCAGGTTGTTCAGCAGCTTGTTGTACAGGATGTACAGGGCGATGAAGATGACCACCGGCGCTGCGCACAGCAGCGTGTAGCACGCAAGCGCCAGTGGAAAACGATTTTTCTTCCGCTTGGGCGGCGCGGCCGGCCGCGCTTCGGGAAAGAGCTGGTCGGGCAGCGGCAGGTTCTCGGTGTCCGCCACCAGGCGCAGGTTTTCGCGGCGGATGTCCGCCAGCCGAGTTTGATCGGCAGGCAGAAAATAGCGTCCCTTGAAACCGAGCGCCAGGCAGTAGTCATAGACCTCGCGCACGTCCCGCGAATCGGGCGGCAGCCGGTCCAGTTGGTCGAAGAAACCTTCGCCCGCCAGGGTGGTTTGGAACAGGGCGCGTTGCAGTTGGGCCAGCTGCCACTTGTCCCGTTCGGGCCAGTCGGAGCAGAGCACGATTTCATCCACCCAGGCGCAGACCGCGTAAAGTCCGGCCTGCCACGGCGCATCCGGCACACCCGCGGCCTGGCGGGACTGCTCCGCGCGGTCGATCAACCGGCGGAACTGGCGGTCCAGTTCGGCCTGAGTCGCCGGCCGCGTTTCCGGAGACCGCGCGAAGTAGAGGGTGTAGGCGAACAGCTCGAGGAAATGCTCCACCAGACCGGCTTCGGCCGGGGCGGCCGCCGGCGAAGGGGTCAGATCGGTCTTGAGATCCAGACGGTTGATGGTCTGCTTCATACACCTATTTGCGCACGACGATCAGCTCCGCTTTGGTGTCAGCGGGCGCATTGTCCCAGTATAGGCAGAAATTCTGCCGTTTCATGATCTCCAGCCAGTGACCGTGGGCCTGGTCCAGCCGGAAGTAGAGCGAGCCCGGGCGCTTCGGCAAACCCGGAGGCGGCACCTCGTTGTACTGCATCGGCAGGCCGGGCAGCGCCCGGGCCAGCAGCGTCGGCAGCATCTCGATGCTGCCGGACTTGGCCAGGTTGCGCAACGCGTCGAGCGACCGCTGCCGGTCCTCGGCGGTCCGCACCACGAGGTAGAACACGTTCCGGCTGTCGAACAGAGTGGCGGGGATGATGCCGCGGAACCATTCGCCCTCGCGGACCAGGTCGATGATGCCCTCCGGCCCCACCAGGATGGCGTTGAGCAGTTCTTCGATCAGCGTCTGCGCCTCCTCGAAGCAGGGGCCGGGATTTTCGTGGTCGTAATCCGGCAGGAGGGGCCGGCCGTCGGGGAGCCGGCCCAGAGCGTTGACCCGATCGGAGAACGTGCTCAGCTCGCCCACGAGCTGCCGGAGCAGTCCGTAGAACGCCCACGGATGCACGACAGGTGTCTCCGTGACGTGATGGAGCGGCGGCAGGTAACGGTTCAGGGAGCGGAGCGCGAGCAGGAAAACCGTGTAGCCGCTTTCAAATTCGGCCGTCTGGACATCCCGCGGCACCTTGTACTCCTCCAGGCTCCGCGTGCGCGACGCCACCAGTTCCCGGATGTTCTTGGCGATCTGCAGCAGCACCGGCGAGGCGTTGAGCACCACCGAGGGCGGCGCGAAACGTTCCGACAGGTGCACGCCGCTCCGGTCGCTCTCCAGCTCCGCCACGGGCAGGAGGTGGTAATCGCCGACACTGGGGATCTCCGATTCCCAGAACACCTTGAGGGTGTACTGCATCAGCCGCACATGGGCGGTGGGGCCGCTGTGGTGCATGTCCTTGATCTCTTGGGGGACGATGTTGCAGGCGAGGCGGGTGTTGACTTTGCCGACATCCCCCTCCTGCTCGAGCACCGTGACGTTTTCCTCTGAGGATTCCCACTTGTGCAACCCCAGGTAAACCTTGAACGGCCGCTCGGTGTCGGTCCAGGCCGCCTTGAAGGAGCGCGCCTGGAGCACGCCGTTGCCCGGCAACGTCACCCAGGTCCCGTCCTGAAAGATGAACGAGCCTTCGGTCAGATCGAAGGTCTGGTTCAGCAGCAGGGGCTCGTCCACGCGCCATGAGGCGGCGCCCCAGGTGTACGGCTGGACGAATTGCCGAAACGGATCCAGGAGGGAATGGAAATAGAGTTCCTGCAACTGGAAATGGTGCGGCTGAAGAAAGAGTCCCTGATGCCAGAAGATGGGTTTGTTCGCTTGCATGGGCTCACTCCAACTCGTCGTATGGGTCGATTTCCTGCGGTGCCCGCGGACCCAAAAACAGGTGAACGCTGAGATGGTCCACCCGCGCCGAGGTTTTCTTGAAAATCTTCCCGTGATGTTCGATCAGGACCGGAATGCTCAGCAACCGGGTGACCACGCCGGGAGTCAGCTGGTAATATCCGGCCACCACACCCACCCATTGGGCGCTCTTCGCCCGAGCCAGGGTGAGCGTATTCCGTTCGCCGGGTTGAACAAAGAACCGGTTCGCCGCCGCGACGGTTGCGTCATAGGGCTGGGCCTGCAGCAGTTTCTGCAGGCCTTCGGCAGACTGGGCCAAATTGTTGAAGCTGTTGATATCCGTTAATTGATAGATCGCCAGCACGGTGGCGTGAGCGTTGCCGTCGTAGGCGTTGAGCATCGGGTCGGCGATGTAGGTGATCTGAATGGCTTTGGGTTCAAACCGCCAGTCGGGCGCCGGTGGCGGCGCAGCATTTTTTTTACAAGCGCACACGCACACCGCCAGCAGCAGACCCAGTCCGACGAGTCTTTGGTGGACAACGACGCGAGCGATCACTTGATATCCTTGAGTTAAATATATATACGGATTAACTTTAAATCAACACACTATATTCTGCAATAATATTTTCTAATCGATCAAGGGCTTGAATTTGAACTCCGTGGCGGGCACGAGGAGGATCCGCTCCTGGGTGTAACCCCGCAACAGCCGGAGCAGTGGCTTGACTTCGTCCGGGTAAGGCAGCATCCGGTCGAACAGGAATTGATAGTCCGAAATGATCTGGCCCCGCTCGTACAGGCGGCGGTAAAATGACCGATTGGCGTCTTCGTCGAGGCTCAGGGCCGAACCTTTGAGAGAGACGCCGGCAAAGAGCCCCTTGCTCAGGCAATACGCGAGCACTTCGGACCTCAGGCGAAAGTCAGTGCCCGCCTCGGCGTATCGTCCCAGCGGCCCGACGGCCAGGCCGGCATCCACCCCCAACGTGAATTTGTTATGCAGGATCGCCTCCAGTCCCTGGCGTCGGTTGATGACCAGAACAAGGTCCACGAACTGTCCGCCGGCCTGGAAGCCGATGTCGCCGCCACGGAGCTGGACGAAACACGGATTGCTCCAGCGCCCGTCGGGCGAGTGATGGACGAGCACGCCCCGCCCGTAGTTCCCGCCCACGAAGAACGCCGCCTTGGTCATGCGGGGGATGATGACCAGCCCCTCGCAATGGTCCAGCAGCCCGGTGGGGATGCCGCTTTCTTTGATGGCGACAACATGCTGCATGACCCGGGTGGCTTGCTGCACCCGGTTGACGATTTTGGGCCGCTCCACCGCCGCTCCGACGACCGCTGTTTCTACCCACACCAGCAGGAGCGCGCCCAGCCAGCGACAAACGCGGATCACCATGCGGTTCGGAGACAATGGACCTGTCATTGGGGACATTATAGCCGTGGATATCGATGCAGGCAATCGTTACGGGAAGGCATGAGCCGCCAGCAGGGTCCGCATGGCTGCGGGTTATCAAGCAAGCCGCCGGACGGGGGCGTTATCCGGTAAATCCTGAGGCCGGCATTTCGATGAAATGCGGTGCAGTCAGACGGAATCCGCCAGACGGCCGATCACCATCAGGCTGACGTCGTCGGTCTTGGGTGCTCCGGCGCGGAAAACCAGCCAGTCCCGGCGGCAGGTCTCCAGCCATTTGGCTGGTGGCAGCGGGTCGAGCGATGCGGCCAGTCGGCTGAGACGGTCGAGGCCGTATTCGTGACCGTCGGCGTTGCGGGCTTCCACCAGTCCGTCGGAACACAGCAGCAGCGCATCGCCGGATCGGAGGTCCAGCCGATGTTCCGTGAACTGCTCGTCGCAGAACACGCCCAGCGGCAGACCGGTGGCCGGAAGCGACGTCACCGTGCCGTCCCGGAGGAGCAACGGCGGCACCTGGCCGGCGTTGCACAAGGTGACGGAGCCGTCGGTGTGGGCGCGTCCGCTGACCAGGGTGGCGAAATGGGTGGGCAGGGTGTGCTCGCAGAGGGACCGGCTGGCTCGCTCCACAAGGTGCGGCAGCGGCAGCCCCATGGTGACCAGGGTCCGGAGGGTCGCGTGCAGGTGGGCCACCAGAATGGATGCGGCGATGCCCTTGCCGGCGACATCTCCGAGAAAGAAATAGAATCCGCCATCGCCGGCCGGCACCAAGTCGCAGAAGTCGCCGCTCACCGGACCGAATCCCTCGTAGTGATAGGTGGCGAACCAGCCCGGAAGCGTCAGCTCCGGGGGCGGCAGCAACGCGCCCTGGATGCGGCCGGCCAGCTCGATGTCTTCCTGCAGGGCGCGCTGTTGGCGGGGGGTCAGGTGGTCCAGGCAGAATTCGATCAGGGGATCGGCGAGGAGCCGTTCCGGCTCGATGGGTTCGTGGCATTCCCGGCACAGGCCGAAGGTGCCGGCTTCGATCCGTTCGAGCGCCGCGTCCACCTGGCCGATCAGGCGTTCCACCTGATCGGGCTCTCCGGCCCGGACGGCCTCCAGCCGCCGCCGGCGCTGCAGTAACTGGTCACGTGCGTGACTGTTGAGCGTTTCATCCATGGAAACCTCCACAGCCGGAGGTGTGCCTGACTATGGCTTCTTGGATGTGGATCGCCACGCCGCCGGTTCAAATTTCAAACTTTGCCAGGCGGCGTCATCGACGCGCATCGCATACGCGTATTCGCTGTTCCGGGCGTTCCGCTGCCCGTTGGCCGCGGATCCGAACAGGAGCGTGATGCCGGCCTTGCTTTCCACGTCGAGGATGACGCGCGCGGCGGGCGGATTGAATCCCGACCGGGCGGCATCGGGCGTGTCCACGAACGCCGCCACTTTCAGGTCGCGCAGACGGCCGAGGAACTCGTCCACCGGGGCGGTGTCAAGGGACACGGCCCCCTCCTTGCGCTTCCAGGTCCACTGGCCTGCCTGGTTCTTGGCCAGCACGGTTTTGACGCCGCCCGCATCCCAGGTGACGCCCTTCACCTCAAACGGGTAGAAACGCGCCAGATCGTGACTGCGCAGTTTGTCCAGCGGCGCGTCGAGGGCGGCGACGGCGGATTGGGGCAACGTGAAATAGTCGGTCCGCACAACGTTCAGAGCCAGCACCTGGCCGGGGTTGGCCGGGAAAGGATCCGTCGCGCCGATCTCCAACACCTGCTGCTCGCCTTTGTCCAGGGTGACGGCCACGCGGTAACGGACCGGGCCAAAGGCCTTTTTCAACAGAGCCGGATCGGCGCCGTCCAGATGGTCCTGCACGCGCAGCTCGCTGCACTGGCGCAGGATGGTCTCCAACTCGTTGTCGTCGGCGGGACCGGCGACGGGCGTCTCGAGGAACCAGTTCCAGTCCTTCTTGCGGAGCTGGACGGCCCCGGCCGGCCGGTCCAGATGGAGGGCCGTAGCGGCATACATGTCGAACTTCATGGCGGCGGCTTCGCGCAGGCGGTCGAGACCGGCGGTGAACTTGTCGCGGGAGTAGCCCGACACCAGATAGATCTTCGGATCATTGCCGCGGCGGGCGAAGTACGATCCGCCGGAGAAATTGGGCGCCCCCAGCTCCAGCTTGTGCACCTCGCCCTTGTCCAGCTCGAACGTGACCACCAGCTCGGGGTTGCCGAGCCCGTACTGGCCGGGGTTTTGAGGCTGTTCTTCCACCACCCGCTCGTAGTCGAAGGCGGAAAGCGCCAGCGCCAGCCCGTTCCACTCATCCTTGTTGCCCTCGGCCCGAACCGGCTGTTCGATGGTCCACTGCTTGTCCCCGCGCACGGCGGCCACGGTGGCGCCGTCCCGGACCAGGGCAATCCGGCGGATCTTGCCCTCCTCCACCTTGAAGAGCTGTTTGCTCTCACCGGCCCCGTCGGACTTGCCGCCGTTCTTGTCGAGCAGCAGGACGACGGCCAGGAGCAGGGCGCAGAGGACGATCAGGACGAGCGTGCCCTTGAACTTCATCGCTTCCTTCTCCGGATGACCCGCACCACGACGCCGATCACCAGGGGGATCAGCGGCAGCAGCACCACGGAGAAATAGAACATCAGCTTCTCGTGCGCCGCGGTGAGCATCACCCGCTTGTCCGCAGGATTTTTGGGGCGGATCGAGATGAGGTTCTCGTCCACCGCCAGCCAGTTGACGCAGTTCAGGAAGATGTCGCCATTGTATTGCGCGCCGAAGTAGGCGTTGGCGGCGAACTCGGAATCACCGATGACCACCAGCCGCGACACCGTTTTCGCGGCATCCGGCCCGTCGCCGGACTTGAATTCCCGCTCTGCGGCCAGCCCGATGGTCACCGGACCGCGGGTGTCCTGCCCTTCGTTGAATTCCGCCTGGCCGGTCTTGTCCAGCGCTGAAAAATCGGTTTCCGCCCAGCTTTCCGGATCGGTCTCGAGCAGCCGTTGAATGGTGACACCGGCCGGCGCGGGCGCGATCTCCTCCAGGGAGCGGACGAGGGGGAACACGGACATCCCGCTCATGCCCCGGGTGATGGCGTGGTCCGGGTAGCGCGTCACCAGCGGAATGCCCGGGCTTGAGCCGAGCAGGCGGTTGATGTTGCTCGTGTCCAGCACGAGGTCGTTGCGCGGCCGGATGCCCCATTCCGCCACCAGCGGGTCCAGAGTCGCCGCCATGGGGTCGGTGAGCACCAGCAGGGCTCCGCCCTTGCGGGTGTAGTCCCGGATCCAGTCAAGCTCCTGCGGGAACGGTTCTTTCTGGGCGCCGGCGACGACGAGCACGGTGCAGTCGGCGGGCACGCCCTGTTTCTGCACCAGGTTGACGGCGGCGATTTCGTAACCGTCCTTCTTGAGCGCTTCGGTCAGGATGGTGTAGCCGCGCTCCTGGGTGTCGGTGATGGATTTTTCCCCGTGCCCCTCGACGAAATAGATCTTTCGGGTGCGGTTCTGGGTGAGTTTCAGGATGGCCGAGGTCACCTTGGCCTCGTCGGCGGCTTCCACAAGCTCAAACCGGTCGCCGCTCTCCAGCACGATGGTGTTGTAGCTGCGGACGCCGTACTTCTGAGCCTTGTCCAGGTTGCGATCGGGATCGAGCACCTGCCACCGCAGCTTGTCCGTGGCCGACTGGTACTCCTTCAGGAGATCGCTGACCGGTTCCGAGGCCCGGTCGGCGAACACGTAGGCCTGGATCGGTGCCTTCAGACCGCCGACGATCTTGCGGGTCTGGTCGGAGAGCGAGTACAGCTTGTCGGGCGTCGTGTCCAACCGCTGGTTGTGCCGGACCACCAGCACGTTGATCAGGCCGAGCACCACCAGCAGAACGGCCACCGAGATGAGGAAATTGCCGCCATGCAGCGCCTTCCGGGTGCGGAGGGCGTGCACGAGCTCCGCCTGGTTCAGCACCGCCCCGGCCAGCAGCAGGACGCCGCCGGCGATGAGCACGTAGAGGTGGAAGGGGAACCATTCGCCCACCACGCTGTAGTGAACGGGCGCCGCCACCAGGAGTGCCAGGCCAACCCAGGGGCAGGTTCGTTTCAGGTAGTCCAGCATCTCAACCCCTCCACCGCAGAGATTCCAGTGACCGGTACGTCAGAAAGATCCCGAGGACGGTCACGCTGAGGAAGTACACTCCGTGGGCCAGGTCCAGCACGCCTTTCTGAAAATCTTCGAGATGGCGCAAAGGCGACAGGTAGGCCAGCACGCCCTGGACGCCCTCGGTGCCCGTCTGGGTGAACACGTTCATGAACCAGAGCAGCAGCACCAACACGAAGGTCAGGATGGCCGCGATGATCTGATTCTCGGTGAGCGACGACAGGAAGTTGCCGAGGCTCAGCACCGCCGCCAGGAACAGAACCAGGCCCAGGTACCCCACCAGCAGGGGGACCGGATCGGGCGGCTCGCTCAGAAACAGCGGCAGCATCACCAGGGCGGACCCGGCGAAGAGGATCAGGCCGAAGGCGAGGTTGGCCAGGAATTTGCCCAGGATGATCTGCAGGTTGGTGAGCGGCGAGGTGAAGAGCAACTCGTACGTCCCCTTCTTCTTCTCCTCGGCGTACACGCCCATGGTGATGAGCGGCACGAGGAACAGCAGCACCGTGCTGAGCCAGCCGAAGTAGTAGCGAACCACCATCTGGGGAACGTTCACCGGCTGATAGCCCATGCCCACTGCGGTCTCGCGGGCGAGGTCGGAGAAGATCAGGTAGAAGACGAAACCCGAGATGAGCAGGAACAGGGTCAGCGTGACGTAGGCGATGGGCGAGAAAAAGTAACTTTTCAGTTCTTTGACGAACATGTGGATGGTGTTTTTCATTGGCCGGCCTCCTCCGGAGCGGGGGACTCGGGGGCGGAATCGGCGGGCGCCGCTTCGGCCTCCGCGGGGGTCTCGCGGTGCTCGTCGGTGATCAGTTCCAGGAACACGTCTTCCAGCGTGGCCCGGCACGGCGTCAGCTCATGCAGCTCCAGGCCCGCCTCCACGATGCGGCGGGCGAGCCGCGGCGGACGGCCGGGGTCGTCCAGCGGCACCGTCACCCGCCACAGGCCGCCATCCTCGGGCTGGGTGACCGCGGCGGGCTGGAGGGATTCGGCTTCGAGCAGCGCGTTGAGCGCCGCCTCGTCCCCGCCCACGCGCAGCACGAGCGACGCCCGACCGGCGGCGGAGACCGTCAGGTTCTCCGGTGTGTCCTCGGCCACGATGCGCCCCTTGTTGATGATGACCACGCGGTCGCACACCTGGCTCACCTCGGGCAGGATGTGCGAGGAGAGGATGATGGTGTGATCGCGACCCAGACCCTTGATCAACTCGCGCACCTCGCGGATCTGGGCCGGGTCGAGCCCGATGGTGGGCTCGTCCAGCACGATGACCTCAGGGTCGTGCACCAGCGCCTGGGCCAGGCCCACCCGCTGGCGGTAGCCCTTCGACAGCTGGGCGATGAGGCGGTGGCGCACGCTCTCCAGCCCGCAGCGGCCGATGATCCGTTCCAGCACGACCGGCAGGTCGGCTTTGGGTACGCCCTTGATCCGGGCCACGAACTGCAGGTATTCGCACACGGTGAACTCGGGGTAGAGCGGGACGTTCTCGGGCAAATAGCCGATCTGGCGCTTCACCGCCACCGGCTGCTCGAACACGTCGAGGCCGCCCACCCGGCAGGCGCCCCCCGTGGCGGGCATGTAACCGGTCAGGATGCGCATGGTCGTGGTCTTGCCGGCGCCGTTTGGCCCGAGGAACCCCAGGATCTCGCCGCGCTGGACCGTGAAGCTGACGTCCTCGATGGCTTTGAATGTACCGTAATACTTGGTCAGTCCGGATACTTCGATCACAAGCCCTCCTGGCGTTGGTCTGAAACGAGTACATACGCTCGCGCGTGCGTCCGGTTTCAAAGCCGCCCAATATAGCCGAAAAAGCCTGTGATGTAAAGGTTGCCGGTGGTTGTGGCCCGCGGTCGGCGAAAAGCCGATTGCATGGCGGGAGGGCATCCGCTAGACTAGCACTCCGGCCGGAGTGACCGGTCGCCAAGGCCCCCTCTGGAGATACGCGCATGGCCGTCATCGTCTGTCTGCACCGGACGCATCCCGGACCGCGCCGCCTGTCGCGACTGGCCGGCACGGTCCGCCGCCGGATTGCCGGCTGGCAGCTCACCCTGCCGGTGCCCGTGCCCGCCGTCGGCTGCGGAGTGCTGGGCATGGTCTGCGCCAGACGCACCGTCCGCCTGGGCGAGATCGCCTCGCGGCTCCTGGAGAAGCTGGAGTACCGCGGGTACGACTCGACGGGGCTGTGCATTCAGGACGAAGGCCAGCGAATCGTCCTTAAGAAATCGGTGGGCGCCCCGTCCAACGTGGTCAAGGCGCTGGAGCTGGAAACCCTGCCGGGCCGCCTGTTCTGCGGCCAGGTCCGCTGGGCCACCTTCGGCGCGGTGGACGACCTCAACGCCCAGCCGCACCTGGTCGCCTGCAAGACCCGCATCTACGGGGCGCACAACGGCAACCTCACCAACTGCGAGGCGCTCAAGGACGACCTGCGACTGGAGGGGCACGTCGTCCTCAGCGACAACGACGGCGAAATGCTGGTCCACACCATGGAGCATTTCTTCTTCCTCAACCTGGAGAAGCACCCCGCCGACCGGCGCGAGGAGCGGACGGTGCGGCGCGCCTGCATGATCGAGGCCATCCGCCAGGGGAGCCGGAAGATCCGCGGCTCGTACGCCGCGGTGATCGTGGACCCGGTGCTGGAAGAGGCCTACGCCATCAAGAGCGGCAGCTCGCTGTATGTGGGCAAGGGGTCCGACGACAACGGCGACTTCATTCTCACCTCCAGCGACCTGTCGGCGGTGCTGAGCTTGACGCGCATCCTCATCCCGCTGTCCGAAGGGGAGTTCATCCACTTCGACAATGCGGACTGGACGGTGTACTCGCTGACAGATCCGCGTCTGGCCGAGCGGCGGCTCCCCAAGCGGTCCAAGCTGCGTGTCCGCGACATGGCGTTGCGTCCGCCGTTCCAGTTCTTCATGGAGCAGGAGATCGCCGCCCAGGGCGAGGCCGCCGCGGAGCTGATTGACTTGTTCCACCCCGGCAACGGTGTCCGGGAGGAGCTGTTCGCCCGGCACGACGGCATGCGGGAGTTGGTCTTCCGCGTCCGCCAGTCGGTCCGCCAGGCCAGCTTCCAGACCGACACCCGCCATCTCCTCGACGATCTCGCGGCGATTTTCGGCGGCGAGGATTTCCGCCGACTGGAGGCGGCGGTGGGCGGCGACGGGCTCTTTCGCCGTTACTCCGAGGCGGTGCCTGAAACCCGGCCGTTCGCCTCTGTCGAGGAGGGCTTCCTGCAGGAGATGCACCGCCTCACCGGCGGCGAATGGCGAGAACGGCTGATGATCACCGACACCCTCTTCCAGTACAAGCACCGCTATTCATTGCGCGGCTGGGTGGAGAAGTTCGCCCGGGAGCTGGAGGCGCACCGGGCGCGGCGGATCTACATGGTGGCCTGCGGCTCCTCCTACAACGCGGCGCGGGCCGGGGCGGCCATCCTGAACCGGCTGGCCGGCATCCCGGTCGCCTGCATGCTCCCGGGCGAGTTCCGCGCCGAAGCCCACGAGTCCGTCACCGCCGACGATTTGTTCATCGGAATTTCGCAGAGCGGCGAAACCAAGGATCTGGTGGACATCTGCAACGCCCTGGCGGCGCGCGTGCCGGTCCGGCGGCTGATGATCGTCAACAACGTCAATTCCACGCTGGCCCAGGAAAAATGCGACTTCTATCTCCCGATCCTGTGCGGCCCGGAGATTGCCGTGCCCGCCACCAAGAGCTTCACTAACCAGCTGGTGCTGCTCTTCGGGCTGGCGCTCAAGTGCCTCGAGCTGCGCGGCGAGACGGGCGCCGCCTACGAGTCGGCGCGCCAGCAGTTCCTCCGGATCCCCCAGCTCCTCGATGAGACCCACCGCCAGGTGCGGCTCCGCGTCCGGGAACTGGCCGAGGAAATCTACCTGAGCCCTTCGGCCCACATCCTCTCGGCCGCCAACGTGGGGTTGGCCCGCGAGGGGGCGTTGAAGATCCGCGAGGTGGTCCTGAACCACAGCGAGGGGATGGAGGCATCGGAGTTCAAGCACGGCCCCAACACCATCCTGGGCAAGAATTTCACCTTCGGCCTGGAGCAGGTCCAGCACGGACTGACCGGATTCACCGGCCTGTACGCGGAGCTGGCCGAGCGGGTCCAGGCGGGTGGGCTCCCGCCGGCGGCGCTGGGGCCGCTGGCCGCGGCGCTGGCCGACTACCTGGTGCACCACAGCCGGCCGTTCCACCTGCGCCCGGAGGAGGAGCGGGCGCTCCAGCCGCTCCTGCAACGCGACTTCTACTCCCCGCTATTCGCGCCGTACCCGCTCCTGTTCCTCACTCCGCCCACCCAGCGCGACGTGGAGCTGACCATCTCCCAGATCAACACCCACAAAATCCGGGGCGCCGCCATCTACGTCATCGCCGAGGAGAACGAGGAGCTGCGCCAGGCGGCGGTCCGGCCCCCGGCCGACGCGCCCGGCTACCGGAGCTACTATCTGACGCTGCCCCGCACCGGCAGCGAGCTGCTCTATCCGTTCTCGGCCGTCGTCGCCCTGCAGATGCTGGCGCTCGAGATGAGCGTCCTGAAGATGAAGTACCTGAACCGGCTGAAAATCCCGATGCACGGCGTGCACCCCGACGTGCCCAAAAACGTCAGCAAGTCGATCACCGTGGACTGAGACATCCGGCGGAGTCGCAAATTCCATGAGCCAACCGTTCGTCCATCTGCATGTGCACACCGACTACTCGCTGCTCGACGGCGCCTGCGCCATCGACCGGCTGGTGGCCAAGGCCGCCGCCAGCGGAATGCCGGCCCTGGCCGTCACCGACCACGGCAACCTGTACGGCGCCGTGCAGTTCTACGAGAAGGCGAAGAAGGCCGGCATCAAACCCATTATCGGCAGCGAGGTGTACATCGTCTCGGGCAGCCGGCACGAGAAAACCCGCGCCAGCGAGGACAGCTTCCACCTCATCCTGCTGGTGAAGGACCGGGACGGCTATCAAAACCTGTGCCGACTGATCTCCCTGAGCTTCCTGGAGGGGTTCTACTACCGCCCCCGCATCGACTTCGAGCTGCTCCGCCGGCACGCCCGCGGCCTGATCGGCCTGTCCGCCTGCCTGGCCGGGGAGATCCCCACGTGCATCATGGCCGGCAACGAGGCCGGAGCCGAAGCCGCCGCCCGCCGCTACGTGGAGATCTTCGGCGACGGCAATTTCTACCTGGAGCTCCAGGACCACGGCCTGCCCAACCAGGCGCCGGTCAACGAAGCGCTCGTCGCACTGTCCCGGCGGACCGGCATCCCCCTCGTCGCGACGAACGACTGCCACTATCTCGAACCCGCCGACGCCCTGGCCCACGAAGTGCTCGTGTGCATCCAGACCGGCAAGCTCCTGGCCGATGAAAACCGGATGGAATTCCAGTCGAAGGAATTCTACGTCAAGACCGCCGACGAGATGGCCGCCCGCTTCGGCCATGTGCCGGACGCGCTGGCCAACACACTGCAGGTGGCCGAGCGGTGCCAGTTCGAATTCGACCTGCAGTCCCGCTATTACCCGCGCTTCGACATCCCCACCGGCGCCACCATCGACGAGTATTTCGAGGCGGTCACCCGCGCCGGTTTCGCCGAACGGCTCAAGAGCATCGAGGCGGACATCGCCGCCGGCCGAACCCGCCACACCCTCGACGAGTACCACCAACGGCTGGAGTTCGAGATCGGCGTCATCAAGCGCCAGGAGTTTCCCAGCTACTTCCTCATCGTGTGGGATTTCATCCGCCAGGCCCGCGAGCGGGGCATCGCCGTCGGACCGGGCCGCGGTTCGGCGGCCGGCAGCCTGGTCGCCTATTCGCTCCGCATCACGGACCTGGACCCGCTGCGGTACGACCTGCTGTTCGAACGCTTCCTCAACCCCGAGCGCATCTCGCCCCCCGACATCGACATCGATTTCTGCGCCCGGCGTCGCGAGGAGGTCATCCGCTACGTCACCGAGAAGTACGGCAAGGACTGCGTCTGCCAGATCGTCACCTTCGGCACCATGAAGGCCCGGGCGGTGGTCCGCGACGTGGGACGCGTGTTGGGCATGTCCTACACCGACGTGGACCGCATCGCCAAACTCATCCCCATGGAGCTGAACATCACCCTGGAGCGGGCGCTCCAGGAGGAGCCGCGCCTGCAGGAGGCCATCGACGCGATGGCCGAGCGGAATCCCGAGGTGCTGCGGCTCATCGACATCTCCCGCCGCCTCGAGGGGCTGAGCCGGCACAGCTCCATCCACGCCGCCGGCGTGGTCATCGCCCCGCAGCCGCTGGTGGACATCATCCCCATCGCCACCCGCGGCGAGGGCGAAGTCCTGACCCAGTACAACATGAAGGACATCGAGAAGCTCGGCTTCCTGAAGATGGACTTCCTGGGGCTCATCACCCTCACGGTGATCCAGGACACCCTGCGGATGATCCAGATCAACCACGGGCTCGACCTCGACATCGACCACATCCCGCTCGACGATGCGCCCACCTACCAGATCTTCTGCGAGGGCCGCACCGCCGGCATCTTCCAGTTTGAAAGCTCGGGCATGCGCAACTATCTGCGGCAGCTCAAGCCCAGCCGCATCGAGGACCTGATCGCCATGAACGCCCTCTACCGTCCCGGTCCCATCAAGGGGAAGATGGTGGACGATTTCATCCGGCGCAAGAACGGCGAGAGCGCCAGCCAGTACACCGTGCCGGAGCTGGAGCCCATCCTCAAGGACACCTATGGCGTCATCGCCTACCAGGAACAGGTCATGCAGATCGTGTCCCGCCTGGCCGGCTTCACCCCGGGCGAAGCGGACACGCTGCGCAAGGCCATGGGCAAGAAGCAGCAGGATGTGATGAACAAGATGGAGGGGAAGTTCGTGACCGGCTCCATCGAGCGGGGCATCAAGCCCAACAAGGCCAAGGAGCTGTACGAGCTGATGCGCGGCTTCGGCGAGTACGGGTTCAACAAGTCCCACTCGGCCGCCTACGCCTGGGTCGCCTACCAGACCGCCTACTTGAAGGCGCATTACCCGAACGAATTCATGGCGGCGCTGCTCACCAGCGAAAAGAACGACACCAAGAAGGTGGTGAAGTACATCTCCGAGTGCAAGCAGATGGGCATCCGGATCCTGCCGCCGTCGGTCAACCAGAGCGAGCTGGATTTCCTGCCTACCCGCGAGGGGATCCGGTTCGGCCTCGGCGCGCTCAAGAACGTGGGTGAGACGGCCATCCTGCAGATCCTCGGCGCCCGGCGCACCGGCGGGCCGTTCCGGTCACTGAGCGACTTCTGCTGCCGGGTGGATCTGCGTCAGGTCAACTCGCGCGTGCTGGAAAGCATGATCAAGGCCGGCGTCTTCGACGAGGTGGGCCGCAGCCGGGCGCAGCTCATGCAGGGGCTCGAGCGGACCATGGCATTCGCCCAGAACCGCCAGCGGGACCGGAGCCTCGGCCAGAAGAGCCTCTTCGGCGGGATGGACGGCGGCGATGACGCCGTCCTGACTGGACCCGAACCGGAGGCGGACGTGCCCGAGTGGGACGAGAAGACGATTCTCTCGTTCGAGAAGGAAATTATGGGCTTCTACATCTCGGGCCACCCCCTGAACGCGTACGCCGAGTTCATCGGCAAGTACACCGATTTCACCCTGGACCAGATCACCGAGAACCTGATCGACAAGCGGGTGAGGGTCGGGTGCGTCCTCAGCGAATTGCGGTACAAAAAAACCATGAAGAACCGGGAGCAGATGTGCGTGGGCCTGCTTGAAGACCTCACCGGCACCATTGATTTCGTGGTGTTCCCGAAGGTGTTTGAAACGCACGAGAAGCTGATCCAGCCGGACCGGCCGCTGCTGGCCGTCGGCGTGGTGGACCAGGAGGAAAACGGCAACCTGAAGGTGGTGGTCCGGGAGTTGTATCCGTTGGAGGACGCCAAGGACCTGCAAGTCAGCCTGATCCGGCTTGAGTTGGATCTGGAGCGGATCTCGGAACCGAACGCCGTGGAACTCGCCGATCTGCTGGCCACCCAGCGGGGCGACTGCGGTGTGGAAATCCTCCTGCGGCGGCCGGGGGCCGGCGTCGCCTGGCTGGAGGCGAACGAGTTCTTCAAGATCCGTTGGTCGGCGGAGCTCAAGCTCCAGATCGAAGCGCTGACATACCCGGGCGCCGTCCAGTACATCGCCTGATGCGGCGGCGGCGGACCGGTTGGCCGGTCGCTGCAGCCGGCCCTGCCACCCCGCGCCGATATCCGGTCCGTGATATAATCCGGATATGCCTGTTCCGCCCGTGCTCATGCTCGGGGTGTTCGCTGCCGCGCTGGTCCTGGCGTTCCTGCTGGACCTGCTCATCGCGTCCCGCCTGCGGGGGCATCTGCGCCGGGAGCTGGATCCCGCCGGGCCGGCTGATCGAATGGAAAACGTGTCCGCCGGCGACCGGCGGATCGCCGGCCGGGCCGTGACCGTATCCGGCACACCGGAACCGCTGATGCTGCTGCTGGCGCTGGCCATGCGTCCGTCAATCCCGCTCGACACGCTGCTGGCCGTGCGCCGGGTTTCCCTGAAAGTGCCCGGCCTGGCGGCAGCGTGCCGGTTGGCACCTTTCTGTCCGCTGTTCGAGCTGATGTTCGTGGCTGTGACCGCGGGACTGCTGGGCGTGCACGGATGGAGCGAGGCCTTCCGGCACGCGCTGCTGTTCCTGACGTGCGCCTGGCCGCTGGGGTGGGTGTCCTGGCAGGACGCGGAGAACTGCATCTCTCCGGATATCTTCACCTTCGGCGGGACCATCGCCGGATTCGCCGCCGCCTGCGCCTCGCCGTCGCGGGGATTGCCCGCCGGTTCGCTGGAGGCGCCCATCGACGCCCTGGCCGGCGCCGTCGTGCTGGGCGGCGGAGGCTGGCTGATCGGTTGGTTGTACAAACGACACCGGGGACGCGAGGGCCTGGGCCTCGGCGCCGTCAAGGCCATGATGATGACCGGGGCGTTTTGGGGCGTGGTGGGCGGCTGCGCGTGCGCGTTCATCGCCTCATGTGCCGGTTCGCTGATCGGGCTCGGTATCATGTCACTGCGCCGCGACAAGCCCCCGAGCGAGATTCCGTTCACTCCGCTGCTGGTGCTGGCGGGCCTTGTCTGGGCGTTCGTCGGCTGGGCCGTGATGGATTGGTACGTCTCGCTTCCGTCGATCGAGCCATGACATTCGGCGAACGGATAACCACCCGCTTGACGATCGGGATGCTCGCGAGGTTTCCATGAGTTGCAGCCACTGTACGCGTGTCGCTGTCCTGTTGCTCACCGTGCTGGTAGCCGGATGCGCCCGCGACGACTCCCGGTTGAACCTCGACGACCGCTCCGAGGTGGTCATCGCCACGGCCACGGGGCCGGTGGACCTGGACCCGCACGCCAACTCCGAGGAGATCACCAACACCATCTGTTTTCACCTCTTTGATCCGCTGGTTTTCCTGGACCGCAACTTCAAAGTGATCCCCTGGGTGGCCGCGTCCTGGCGCAACCCGGATCCCGTCACCTGGATCATCAATCTCCGGCCCGACATCGTGTTTCACGACGGCAGCCGGCTTACCGCCCGCGACGTGGTGTACAGCTTCGAGCGCATCCTGAGCCTGCCCGGCTCGCCGCGCAAGCCGTTCCTCGTCAACATCCAGTCGTTCCAGGTGCTGGACGATACCACCATCCGCGTGGTGACGCACCAACCCTACATGCCGCTCATGTCGAAGCTGGCGCAGATCCTCATCGTTCCCGAGCGGTTCTACCGCGGCAAGAGCGCCGAATTCCTGCAGTTCAATCCCGTGGGCTCGGGGCCCTATCGGCTGGAACGGTACGAGCGCAACCGCGAAATCACGCTCCGGGCCACCCGCCGGCACTGGCGGCACACGCGGCTGTTCGAGACGGTCCGCTTCCGGATTATCGGCGACAACGTCCGGCGCACACGCCAGCTGCTGGCCGGACAGGTCGATTTCGTCAAGGACCCTGATCCCTCGGTCATGCCCGAGATCAAGGCGGCGGCCGAATACCGGACCGATATCGTGACCGGCATCAGGCTCATCTACATCGGCCTGACCTTCAAACCCACGCTGACCGGCGGCGAACCCAACCCGTTCGCCAACCCGGAGGTCCGCCGGGCGGTATCAATGGCCGTCAACCGGGACCTGCTCTGCCGCCAGACCATGAGCGACATGGCCGAGCCGGCGCGACAGCTCGTGTCGCCGCTGGTGTTCGGTTATGCCGACAAGGTGTCCATCCCGCCGTACAATCCGTCCGGAGCGCTTGAAATACTGAAGCGGCACCGGTTCCCGTTCGACCACGAGTTCCCCTTGTACTACCCCGCCCACAAGTACTTCCGGATTCGGGAGACGGTGGAGGAATGCAGCCGGCACCTCGCGGCGGTGGGGATCCGTACCCGACCGATGCCCATTCCGTTCGACTCCTTCCTGACGAGCCTGCCCAGCCGGGAGTACGACTGCTTCGTCTCCGGGTGGCTGGCCATCTCCGGCGACAGCTCCGATTTTTACGAAAACTGCTTCCACTCGGGCCGGGGGAATCCAAATTTCGGCTTTTACAATCCGGTCGGCTACACCGATCCGGAGATGGACCTGCTCATCGAGCGCAGCACCCAGACCGCCGACCGCGAACAACGCCTGGCGGTGCTCCAGCAGATCATGAGCAAGTGCGTGGACGAGATGGTCTGGATCCCGCTCTACTTCCTCCGGGACGGCTACGCCTACCGGCGGGACATCCTCTGGCAACCCCGTTACGACCGCTACGTTCTGGCGATGCAAATGAGTGTCGCGGACGAGTGAACCGGCCTCCCGTAGCCGCGTGATATAATAAGTCCGCCCGACCCCTGTCGTTTCCGCGCCGGCGATCCGTCCAATCCTTCGGGTGGGTGGGTGTATGCATCTGTCCTTCAAACAAGCCGCGGGCGTCGTTGCCCTCATCCTCGTTCTGGCTGCCGTGCTGCTGGTCTGGCGGGGCCGCGGCCGACCGCCGGCCGACGGCGTCGTGGTCGACGACCCGCTCGCCGGTGTGCGGGACCGTCTGCCCCAAGCCGTAAGCGTCTGGCAGGCCGAGGTGCCCGACCGGGAGTACGACCCCGACTCGATCTTCAGCTACATTGACGGGGCAGGTGAGGTGTACCGGGCCTTTGAGATGCAGCGCTGCCTCTCGCGCCGTTACAACCGGCCGGGTGGACCGGCGCTGGTGCTGGACCTGTTCGTCATGGCCACGCCGGCTGACGCCTTCGGCGTGTTCACCCACGACCTCGACGGTGAGCCGGCGGGGATCGGTGAGGATTCCCGCTACCGTCCGGGTTGGCTGTGTTTCTGGCAGGGCCGGCTGTACGCGTCAATCTATGCGGAGGCCGAGGCCGACGGCGTCCCGGAGGCGATCCGCCAACTGGGGGCGGCGACAGCCGCCCTCGTCCCTCCGGCCGGAACCCGGCCGCCCATTCTCGCCGCGCTGCCGGCGGACGGACTGGACGCAGGGCGGGTCCGTTATTTCCACCATCCCGTCATCCTGAGCGCCCACTACTTTCTGGCCAACGTGAATCTGCTGCGGCTGGGTCCGGGGACGGCGGCCGTGCTGGCCGATTACCGGCGCGGCGGGAGCGACGCCAAGCTCCTGGTGGTGGAGTACGCCGCGGTCACCGAGGCGGAGCGCGCCGAGGCCGATTTCCTCACCGCCTATCTGCCCGAAGGGCAGGCCGGCGCGGCGACCCGGCTGGAGAACGGCCGGTGGGCCGGGGTGCAACGGGCGGGTCGGCGTTTGGCGGTGGTGCTCGAAGCGGGCGACGCGGGCACAGCCGAAGCCCTGCTGCAGGAATCTCTTTCCGGAGGCGGACAATGACCCCATCTTCCTGGACCATCACCCGGCGCGACCTGATCCGGACCGGTACGCTGGCGGCCGCCGTCGGGGCGCTGGGTATGCACCTGCCGGGAGCGCCGCCGGCCGCCGCGACGGCCCGGAGCCGGGTGGTGCTGGCGCGGGACCCGGCGGTGTTCGACGCGGCCGGCAAGATCGTCGGCGAGCGACTGGAGACCCTGCTGGACCAGGCCGTCTGCAGCCTGTTCGGCGTCCGAAACATCCAGGATGCGCCGGCCGCCTGGCGGCAAATCGCCGGGCCGAATGACGTCGTGGGGATCAAGAGCAACGTCTGGCAGTTCCTGCCCACACCGAAGGAACTGGAGAACACCATCCGCCGCCGCCTGGAGGCGGCGGGTGTGGCCCCGGAAGACATCGCCGTGGACGATCGAGGCGTGCTGAAAAACAACGTGTTCCGGCGGGCGACGGTTCTGGTCAACATCCGCACGGCGCGCACCCACCACTGGTCCGGGCTGGGCACGTGCCTGAAGAACTATATCATGTTCGTCCCGGACCCGTGGTCGTACCATCCCAATGCCTGCGAGAACCTCGGCGCCCTCTGGCAGCTGCCGCTGGTCAAGGGCAAGACCCGCCTGAACATCCTGGTGATGCTCACTCCGCTCTTCCACGGCATCGGGCCGCACCACTTCAGTGCCACCTACACCTGGCCGTACGCCGGGCTGGTGGTGGGCCGCGACCCGGTCTCCGTGGACAGCGTCGGCGCCCGGATCATCCAGGCCAGGCGGTTGGAGTATTTCAAGGAAGAGCGGCCCATCAGCCCGCCGCCCCTGCACATCGCCGCCGCCGACACCAAGTTCGGCCTGGGCCCCAGCACCATGGACCGCATCGAGCTCGTCCGGTTGGGCGCCACCGCCGGATCGCTGATCTGATCCGGCGATGGGCTTCGTCGATCCCTTTCCCTTTACCTGCCGACCGGCCCGATTTCTGCGCCGGCTCAACCGGTTCGTGGTGGAAGCGGAGCTGGACGGCCGTACCGTGACGGCCCACCTCCACGATCCGGGCCGGCTGACGGAGATCCTGACGCCCGGTGCGGACATCTTCCTGCGCCCCACCGAGGACGCCCGCCGCCGGACGCCGTTCACCGTGGCGCTGGCCCGGACGGACAACGTCCTGGTCTCGGTGGACACCTCGCTACCCAACCGCTTTCTCGACCGCTGCCTCCGGGCGGGGGCCCTGTACGAGTTTCGCGATTACATCGTGGCCCGCCGGGAGGCGCCGTACGGCCGCAGCCGGTTTGACTTTCATCTCATGGCCGCGGGCGTGGACATGCTCCTGGAGGTGAAATCGGTCACGCTGGTCCGGGACGGACGCGCGTTGTTTCCCGACGCGCCGACCCGCCGGGGGGCGCGTCATCTCGAGGAGCTGGCCGCGGCCGCCCGGGACGGTTTTGTCGGCACGGTGCTGTTCCTCGTGCAGCGGCCCGACGCCATCGTGCTGAGTCCCCATCGGGCGATGGACCCGGTGTTCGCCCGGGCCTTGACGCGCGGATTCCGGCAGGGGCTGGAGATCCTTGCTTACACGTGCCGCGTTTCGCTGGACGGGATGGCGCTCGACCGGCGGATCCCGGTGGACCTCCACTATGACGACGAGGCGCCCGCCTGATGTCCGACGCCGCACCCGGCCCATGCCCGTCCGCTTACCGCTTCCCCGAAGCGGCGTTCGGCGACTACCTGCGCGCCCGCGGGCTCCGGCTCCGGGAACTGACACCGGAACGCTTGCAGGAGCTGCACGTGGCGGCGGGCTGCACGGCCGGAGACCCGGCGGCCTGGGAGGCGTTCTTCCGGGAGTACCGTCCGTTCCTGCGGCATGTGGCCGGGCGGCTCGCCGGCCAGCCGGCCGATGCCGATGATCTGGCGTCCCAGGTGATCGAGGGATTGATGGCCGGCGGCAAGATGGCCCGCTATTCGGGTCGCGGGTCGTTCCGTGGCTGGCTTCGGGCCGTGACCGCCCACCTGTTTCTGGACGGGCAGCGGCGCCGCCGGCACATGCGGTGGGAACCGCTGGAGAACGAGGCGGATCGCACCGCGACCGAGGTCGTGCCGGACAACGAATGCGAGCAATACTTTCATCCGGTGTTCTTGAACGAGCTGGCCGACGGCCTGGCGAGCGCACTGCGGGCGCTGCCACGCGTCAAGGCGGCCTTCCTGAACATGTACTACTTCCAGGGTCTGACCCTGGCTGAGGCGGCGGCCGAGCTGGCGGTACACGAGTCCACCGCCAGCCGGTGGAACGCCGCCATCGTCGATGAGCTGCAGCGGCGCATGGACCGGTTCCTGCGCCGCGACAAGGGCTGGACGGCGGCTGATGTGGCTGATTTCATGGAGCGCTGCCTCGGCTACCTGGCGGGGCGACTGGAGAAACTGCGCCGGTCGCTGCTGCCGGATTGAGATCCGGCGTGCAAGTCCGACGCCCGGGGTGCGTCTATAGGGTGTATGAGTAAACGAACGTCCGAACAGTTTTGGCGTCTGGTGCTCGGCGGCTTCGGCCGCCGCGGCGGCGACGGCTGCGTCGGCGACGAGGAGCTGGCCATATTCGCCGCCGGCGAGCCGATGGAGGGCGGGACGCGCCGCCGGGTGGCGCGGCACGTGGCCCGCTGCCCGGCCTGCCTGGAACAGACGCTCGTGCTCCGCCGGCTGTCCGGCGCAACGCACCCCCTGTTTCATCGCACGGGGGCAGACGTCTGGTCGGCGGCATGGCGTCCGGCGGCTACGGTGGCGGCGGCGCTGGTGCTGGCCGGGCTGCTCTACCTCGGCGGTGTGGGGCTGCAGCAAAATCGGGGGGACGCGCTCGTCCCGGCCGTACCGATGACGGAACAGGCCCAGCCGCGGCCCGCCGAACCCCGGGAGGCCGTTTCCGCCGTGCCGGACCGGGAGGGGGAGATGGCCGCCGCCAAGTCCGAACCGGTCCGCCGGGCCAAGGACCGACCGGCGGCGGCCCCACCTGCGGAGCCTTTGGCCGACCAGGCGGTGTTCGCGCCGGAAGCGGTGATGCTCGAGGCGCAGCCGGTGTCCTCCGCGACCGCCGGGCGGGAGCGGAAGGCGTCCGACGAGAAACAGGCGGCGGCCGACGACCAGCAGCGGACGGCGGATAACGAGGTCCGCCAGCGAGTGGATTACTCCAACATCGACTCTGCCAAAAGCGTCCAGGCGGCACCCGCGGCTCCGGCGCCTGCCGCCGGCGGAGCCGCCGTGGGCGCCCAGCGGCTGGCGCTGAAAGAGGAAGCGATGGCCAAGGGCCGGGAAGCGGACGACTGGAGCGCCCGCCTGGCGAATCTGTGCCGGTCCCGGCGCGAGGACGCCCCGCAGATCGTCTGGCAGGGCCGGCGGTTCCTGCGGGTGGACGACGTGCTCATCGAGGAGGGGGTCTGTGCCCGGCTGGGGCGGTGGCCGGTGCGTCCGGCCACGCCGGCGGAGAAGACGCAGCTCCGGGAGGCCGCCGGCTACGATCCCGCCTGGCGGGGCGTCTGGCTGCTGGGGGAGAACGAGATTACGGGGTGGTGACGCCGGGAGGATCCGGCGCCGCTTTCTGGACCAGTTGGTGCAGCCGCGGGCGGAGGAGAAAGCGGTCCAGGTCCCGGGCGATGGACACGATCATGGGCCAGCTGTGGGGGACCAGGTCCTGGGCGTGAGCCAGGTTGTTGCGAAGCACCTCCATCTCCTTGACCTTGATCTTGAACTGGCGACGGGATTCGATGCCGGTGAAGAGGCAGAAATGGTCGTCGCGCAGCAGAACTTCCACTTTGTCGGACAACTGCAGACAATCCTCGAGCCGGCACGGCTGCCCCCGCCGCGTCCGCTCATCCTGCAGCGCCTGGGCCTTCTCCAGCCGGCCGGGGGCGATCCGGGTGCGCCACGAACCGTCGGGATAGACCAGGTCGAGGGCGGCGGCGGCGCGCATTTCCATCAGGGTGACCATGCCGAATAGCCACATCCGGCCGGGCGCCTTCTGGATCCCCGCCGGGCGGATGAGGCCGTTGAATTCGCCCAGGGTGCGCACGAGCAGGAACGGCTCGTCGGCCAGCCGGGCGAGCGCCAGGTGCAACGGCATCTCGCCGTGGACCGTCTGCTCGGGACGGATGGGATCGGGCCCGGTGATATCGTCCGCCGTGGCGTCGGGGCGGTGCAAGTGTCGCGTCACGAGGCCGTCCTCGCGGATTCCGGCGATGACGTATCCACGGCGGTTCATCACCTCCCGGACGGCCGCCAGGTCGGCCTGCGCGTCAAAGGACGGCAGGGGGTCGGCGATGTCGGCGGCGTGGAAAGACGTGACGAAGAAATCCCATAGCCGTTCGGCCGGTTCCATCACCTCCAAGTCTTTCATCCCGGAAACCTCCCGCGTCCGTTTGCCCGTCCGCTGGCGCTGCTATTGTGCCAGAATCGATGCAGGCAGGCAATCCGCGAAGTGGCTGCACCCTTGAACCGTTTCCGCTTCCGCATATTCAGAGTCTTGTATTTTGTTCAATATTTTGTTAGCTTTTAATGAAAGAACTTATGGTCGACCTGATTTCAACACAATATTCAATAAGTACGAAATATTTGAAACGGTATGAAATATCGTACTTCTTTGCCATCTGCTGGCCGGCACATTTCCGGCGGGTGAAGGCTTTAATTAAAGATAATTAAGAATTTAGGATCGGTTGATCGGTCCACCACCTGAATGGCATCGATCATGCACTAACCCAAGGCTCGCATGTTATTATTAAGATCCTGCATGTGGAGTTTGGGTTTACCGGTTGTCGATCATTAAATGCGGGGAACGCGCAACGATTCGAATTGATATCAATCAGCACTGAATCGATATTTCAAATCCAAATTAGGAGAAGAGACATGAACCGATTGATCCTGTTGATGGCGGCCAGCCTGATCCTCCTGCCGGCGATCGCCACCGACGCCGCGGCCCAGCGCTACGGCCAGTCGAGCACGGCCGGTGCCCTTGAAATCACTCCGTTCTTCGGCTACTCGTTCAGCAGCGGCATCGATGTCGCCAACGATTTCGGCGAGCTGTTCGTCGAGGAAGTCAATCCCGTCAGCGGTTACAGCTGGGGCGTCGCCGGCGACGTGTTCCTCGGCCGGAACCGGAACTTCGGCATCGGCTTCCAGTACGCCCAGCAGGACAGCGGGCTGGAGCTCAACTTCGCCGGCGGCGGCAAGGAGGAGATCGCCAGCATGCAGGTGCGCAACTATCACGCCACCTTCACCGCCCAGTTCCTGGACAACGACAGCAAGGTCCGTCCGTTCATCTTCGGCGGCATCGGCGCCACCCAGTTCGCCCCGGGCGATTACCAGGGCACCGAGATCGACGGCGAGACCAAGTTTTCCACCACCTGGGGCGGCGGCGTGAAGGTGTTCTTCAGCGAGCACATCGGCACCCGGCTCATGGCCCGCTGGACGCCCACCTACATCTATTCGGAGTCCGAGGGGATCTGGTGCCACCCGTACTGGGGCTGCTGGGAGTACGGCGACGCCAAGTACGTGCACCAGTTCGAGCTCAGCGCCGGCCTGATCCTGCGCTTCTGATCCGGGCCGCGCCGCCCGACGCGTTTCGCCCGGCGGGCATGGCCCGCCGGGCGTTTTGAATCCTGACGACCCGCTCTGGAAAATGACAACGCCCGGCTTCGAGCCGGGCGTTTCGGTTTCATCGGGATCGACTGAACGCTCATTTGCCGGTCGGCGGATATTTCTTGAACATCTTGCCCACGAGGTTGTTCACGTTCTTTTCCTGGTTCTTCGGATTGACCTTGACGCCGCCCGCGGCGTGCCAGATCCGGTGGCCGCTCTTGGCCTCGAACATCTCCACCACCAGGGTGCCCCGGAGCTCGTCGGTCACCCAGACTTGCTCGAACTTGGTGTTGCTGGTGGGGCCGCCCGGATCCACGGACTGGCCGCTGGATTTGAAGTCCACCGTCACGTAGTAGGCCAGGAAAACGTCCGCTTCGGCCGGGGTGGCCCGGAGCGCCAGCCCCTTTCTGCCGAGCTCCTTGTTCACTGCGGCTTTGATGCGACCGTCCAGGACTTCCGCGCTGGTCCCCGGGATGGGGCCTTGCCCTTCGGCCAGGATGCGCCAGGCGTACGCCCGCACCTTGGCGAAGTCCGCGTCCCGGTCATATTCGATCTTGATTTTCTGCGCCCCCACCGGGGCCAGCAACAGGACCCCGAGACACACGCACCACATCAGCCGTTTCATGTTTTTGACTCCTGCCGTCGGCCTTTCGCTGCCCCCATTGTATCCGATTTGGGGGAAATCCACCATCGGGCGTGTGAACGGGCGGGACCCGGCGGCGGAGGCCGGATCCAGCGCCCGCCGCCCGGTGAAGCGGCGGGTGCGGCGGTTCAATCGACGCGGACCGGTTGCGACCGCCGCGCGACCTCCATCGGGAACCAGACGGTCATCTCGCCGGGCCCGCGGTGGGACCAGGCGTAGTACGGTACCAGCGTGAGGCGTTCGCGGTTCTCGGCGCCGCGGCGCCGGCCCTGCCCCGTGAGCAGCCCGACGCCGCCCAGGAGGTCGTCCCGGAACTCGAAGCGGAAGTCGACCCGGGACTCGGGGCCGATCGGAACGGCCATGTCGAGCACCCGGCCACCGTTGTCGGCACCTTCGGCGCAGAACACCACCGGCCCGCGCTGGAACGCCACCCGGCCCCGGTCTGCCGCCACCTCGTCGCGGGCTTCGACGGTCCGCACCGGCATCGGCAGGTGCAGCGTCACCGCATCTCCCGGGTGCCACTCCCGCTCGATGACGGCGAAGCCGCGGTCCATCCGCGGTGTCACCGGTTGGCCGTTGACGGCCAGCGTCACCGGTTCCATCCGCCGGTCGAGAAAGCGGTAGAGGCCGCCGGGAAGCGCTTCATGGCGAGCCCAGCCGGGAATGCGCAGGCGCAGGGTGAAGCGGGCCGCGGCGGCCGGCTCGATCCCGATCCGGAGGTCCTCCTGCCACGGATAGCCGGACTGCTGGGTCAGGCGCAGCTCGATGCCGTCGAGTTTCAGGCGGGCCGCTCCGTTGACGAACTGGTTCACGTAAACGTCGCGGCCGGCCTGGGCGTACACGTAACCCGGCAGGGACGACATCAGGCGGGCGATATTGGGTGGGCAGCAGGCGCACTTGAACCAGGGGACCCGGGTGGCGCATTCTTCGTTGAACGGCGTCCGGCCGTCGCTGGTCAGGGGGTTCGGATAGAAGAACCGGTCGCCGGACAGGCTGATGCCCGACAGGAAGCCGTTGTACAGGATCCGCTCCAGCACGTCGAGGTAACGGCCGTCGCCGGATAGGAGGAAGAGCCGCTGGTGCCACAGGATCTGGGCAATGGCGGCACAGGTTTCGTTGTAGGCCGTGGCGTTGGGCAGGTGGAAATTGTCCCCGAAGTCCTCGCCCGACTCGGAGGAGCCCACGCCTCCGGTGAGGTACATTTTTCGCCCCACGACGTTCTGCCAGAGCGCGTCGACGGCGCGCCGGTACGCTGCATCGCCGGTCAGGGCGACGATGTCGGTCATGCCGGCGTACATGTAGCCGGCCCGGACGGCGTGCCCCACCGCATCGGTTTGTTCCGTCACCGGGGCGTAGTCCTGGGCGTAGTAGCGGTCGTAGGGGGGCTTGAGCCAGTCGTAGACATAGAGCGTTCGCTTGTCCGCCCGGCCGCGCATGTCCAGGAAGAAGCGGGCCAGGTCGAGGTAGGCGCGCCTGCCGGTGGTCCGGTACAGTTTGACCAGGCCGATCTCGATCTCCTGGTGGCCGGGCACGTCGTTCCGCTTCCCCTCGCCGAAAGTGGCCAGCAGGAAGTCGGCGTTCTTGAGGGCGACGTCGAGCAACGTGCGCTTGCCGGTGGCCTGGTGGTGGGCGACGGCGGCTTCGTACATGTGGCCGACGTTGTACAGCTCGTGACTGTCGCGCAGGTTGGACCAGCGTTCGGCGCCGGCGCTCGCGGGCACGCTGGTGCCGAGGATGGTCCGGATCGTGTACAGGTAGCCGTCCGGCTCCTGGGCGGCGGCGATTTTGGCGATGATGCCGTCGAGCCGGGCGTCCAGCAACGGGTCGGGATGCTGGGCCAGGGTGTAGGCCGCGGCCTCGATGGTCTTGAAGACGTCGGAGTCGTCGTAGCGCAATCCCTTGAAGGTGCCGTCCTGGAGCTTGCCGGCCACGGCGAAATTGTCGATCCGGCCGGTGTCCTGGCACTTCTGCAGGGCGAACGGGACGGTGACCGTACGGTTGGTTTCCAGGCGCGGTTGCCAGAAACCCGGCGCCAGCTGCACCGCGGTGAACGGGACCGGCACGATGGGGTAGTCCGGGCCGGCGCCTGCAGCGGCCGCGGACAGGATCAGGGCGACAGTCAGCACCAGCATCGGTTTCATGGTCGCTCCGGATGATGGCGGCCGGTGACGCCGGCGGCGCTACGGCCGGATGACGATGGCTCCGCCGGCGGTGATCTCGCCGACGCGGCGGCTCCACGGATAGTCAGGAAGTAGTTCCGCGAGCAGTGGCGCAACACTGGCGGGCGCGACCGCCAGGAGCAGCCCGCCCGACGTCTGGGCGTCGTACAGCACGTTGACCAGGCCCTCGTCCACGGGGCCGTCCACCGTCACGTGCGGCTGCAGGTACTCCATGTTGGCCACGCTGCCGCCGGGCATCTTCCACGCTCGCGCCAGCTCCAGTGCGGCGGGAAAGGCGGGCACGGCATCTGCCGCGATCACGGCGCCCGTCCCGCTGGCCGCGCACATTTCCCGCAGGTGGCCCAGAAAGCCGAATCCGGTGATGTCCGTGACGGCGTGGCACTCGTGCCGCAGCATGATCCGGGCCGCGGCGGCGTTGAGCTGCTCCATGACGGCGACGGCCGGGGCGAGGTCCGCCTCGGACAGGTCGTCGTTCTTGAGGGCGGTGGTCAGGACGCCGACGCCCAGCGGCTTGGTCAGAATGAGAGCGTCGCCGGGCCGGGCGCCGCGGTTGAGCCGGAGGTCGGATCGTTTGACCACGCCGGTCACCGCCAACCCGTACTTCGGCTCGGGATCATCGACGGTGTGGCCGCCGGCGATGACGATGCCGGCCTCGGCCGCCTTTTCGGCGCCGCCGCGGAAGATCTCGCCCAGCAACGCCATGCCGAGTTTCTTCGGAAAAGCCGCGATGTTCAGCGCGGTTACGGGAGTCGCGCCCATGGCATAGACGTCCGACAGCGCGTTGGCCACCGCGATCTTGCCGAACAGGTAAGGATCATCCACCACCGGGGTGAAGAAGTCGACGGTGCAAACCAGGAGCAGCCCGTCGGCGATTTCGTACACCGCGGCGTCGTCGGACGTCTCATACCCCACCAGCAGGCGGGGATCATGAGCGGTCGGCATGCCGGCCAGCGCCAAGCCCAGCTCCGCCGGGCTCATTTTGGACGCTCAACCGGCGCAGCGGACCAGCTGGGTCAGGCGGACACGTTCATTCACCCGAGTCGTTCCTCCGGTTCAGGGTTGGGTCAGCAGGGCCTGGATGCGGGGGTCCGGGAGGAAGGGCGCGAAGTCCGGATCCTCCTTGAGCTCCTTGAAATCCTTGAAGCCGTTGTCCACGGCCAGCTTCAGGAAGTGGACCACCTTTTCCAGGTCGTTGACCTGCGCGTACAGTTTGGCGTAGTAAAAATTCCGCTTGGCGGGATCGATGTCCAGTGAGCCGATCTCCAGGCCGCCGCGGTCCTTCATCAGGTAATCCGGATCGATCTGGACCAACTTGTGCATCGTGTCCACCGCCTGGAGGTATTTTTTCTGCGCGAAGTACGCGTTGGCCAAGTTGAAGTACGCGAGCAGAAACTGCGGGTCCTTCTCGACGGCTTTTTTGTACTGCTTGATCGCGGACTTATACTGTTTGCGGACGTGGTAGATGGCCGCCAGGTTGTTGTAGGCCCGGGCGTAATTCTTGTCCATGCGGATGGAGCGTTTGAAGTAGGAACGGGCGGCGTCGAAATTGCCCGTCTGCAGAAAAACGACGCCCAAAAAATTGGGGATCTCGGGATTCTTGGGATCCTCCTGCATGGCCTTGAGGAGGGCGTTGACGGCCTGGTCGTACTGCTTGAGAGCGATCTTGACCTTGGCCTTTTCCAGCTGCGGCGCCTTTTCGGCGGCGGCGGCCGCTTGCGCGGCCAGGTTGCCGGCGGCGACGAGCAGCGTCACGACGAGGGTCAGGAAACGAACTCCGTTTCTGGACATGGCAAACCTCCCGATGCGGGGATTGTCCCTATTATACGGCGGGGGCCGGCAATGTTCACCTTAAAGCGACGCCGCCGCCGGACACAGCGGCGTGAACACGGCGCCCGGGAATCTGCATCTATACCGAGCGCGTGGCGCCGGCGGCCGACCCGGCCCGCCCACGGCGGCGTTCCAGACAGCGAACAGGAGGCGAAACGATGAAGTGGTCATGGCGGCTTGGCACCGTTGCCGGCATCGGTGTGTACATCCATGCGACGTTTCTGCTGATTCTGGGGTGGGTGGTGCTCAGCCATTGGCTCCAGGGACACACCGCGGCCGCGACCGCCGGCGGCGTGCTGTTCACGCTGGCCCTGTTCGGCTGCGTGCTCCTGCACGAGTTCGGGCACGCCCTGATGGCGAAGAAATACGGGATCCGCACCCGCGACATCACGCTGTTGCCCATCGGCGGCGTGGCCCGCCTGGAGCGCATGCCCGACGACCCGCGCCAGGAGCTGTGGGTGGCGCTGGCCGGGCCGGCGGTCAACGTGGCCATCGCGGCGGCGCTGTTCGCCTGGCTGACCTTGAGCCATACGCTGGAGCCGCTGGAGTCGCTGGGGGTGGCCAGCGGATCCTTCTGGGAACGGCTGATGGTGCTCAACGTGTTTGTCGTGTTCTTCAACCTGATCCCCGCCTTCCCGATGGACGGCGGCCGGGTGCTGCGCGCGCTGTTGGCCATGCGGTTGGAGTACACGCGGGCCACCCAGATCGCCGCCACGGTGGGGCAGGGATTGGCGCTGGTGTTCGGGTTTGTGGGGCTGTTCACCAACCCGCTCCTGATGTTCATCGCGCTGTTCGTCTGGATCGGGGCGGGGCATGAAGCCAGCATGGTCCAGATGAAATCCGCACTGGGCGGCATCCCGGTGAGCCGGGCCATGATCACCGACTTCCAGACCTTGGCGGAGAACGACACGCTGGACGTGGCGGTGAGCCGCATCCTGGCCGGCTCCCAGCAGGATTTTCCCGTGCTGGACGATGGTCGCGTGGTGGGGGTGCTCACCCGGGACGCCCTGTTGAAGGCGCTGACCCGCGACGGGGTGTCCGCCAGCGTGGGCGCGGTGATGCGCCGCGACATCCGCCAGGTGGACGCCAACGACATGCTGGAGATGGCGTTCGCCAACCTGCAGACGTGCGACTGCCACACGCTGCCCGTGCACCGCAACGGGCGGCTGGTGGGCCTGCTCACCGCCGACAACGTGGGCGAATTCCTGATGATCCAGGCCGCGGTCGCCGGCGCCCGGGCGGTGCGGAACGCGACGTAGGCGGCTTCCGCCGGGCACGGCGGCACGGCCGGCCCTGCACCAGGAGCGCGGGGGCGGGCTGCACGCCGCCACAATCCCCTTGCCTTGACCCCCGCGAACGTTCCATAATCCGGCTTCCGCTCCGCCGCCGCGCCACGCGGCGATTTGATCCGCTGGTCAGCGCCGCCCGAGGAGGTCGGCAAACGTGATGCAGACCCTGGAAGCCTGGCTTGGCGCCGCCAGCGACGTCGTCTGGGGCTGGCCCATGCTGGCCCTCCTGTTCGGCACGCACATTTTTCTGACCTTCCGGCTGCGCTTCATCCAGGGCTACGTGGGCAAGGCCATCCGGCTGTCCCTGAAGCGGAGTCGCGAGGGCTCCGGCGACATCAGCCAGTTCGGCGCCCTGACCACGGCGCTGGCCGCCACCATCGGCACGGGGAACATCGTGGGCGTGGCCACCGCCGTGGCCGCCGGCGGTCCCGGCGCCGTGCTCTGGATGTGGCTCACCGGCGTGTTCGGCGTGGCCACCAAGTACGCCGAGGCGCTGCTCGCCGTGAAGTACCGCGTCGTCAACCGCGACGGGATGATGGCCGGCGGACCCATGTACGTGCTGGAACGCCGTCTCGGGCAGCGCTGGCTCGGCATGGTGTTCGCCCTGCTGACCGCCGTCACCGCCTTCGGCATCGGCAACATGGTCCAGGCCAACTCCATTTCCCAGATGGTCGCCGCCACCTTCGGGATCTCCCCCTGGTGGACCGGCGGCGTGATGACCATCCTGACCGCGGTGGTGATCCTGGGCGGGATCAAGTCCATCGCCCGGATCTGCGAGGCGCTGGTTCCGTTCATGGCCATCTTCTATGTCATCGGCTGCCTGATCCTGCTGGCGATGGAATGGCACCGGCTCCCCCACACCCTGGGCCTGATCGTCCAGAGCGCGTTCACCGGGCACGCGGCCGTGGGCGGCTTCCTGGGCGCCGGGATACGCGAGGCCGTGCGCTTCGGCATCGCCCGGGGCCTGTTCTCCAATGAATCGGGCCTGGGGAGCGCGCCCATCGTCGCCGCCGCGGCCCAGACGAAAAATCCGGTGCGGCAGGCGCTGGTCTCCTCCACCGGCACGTTCTGGGACACGGTGGTGGTGTGCGCCATCACCGGTCTCGTGCTGGTCAACTCCATGGAGTGGACGAAAGGGCTGGTGGGAGCCGAACTGACCCATGCCGCGTTCGCCGACCTGCCCGTGGTGGGGCCGGTGGTACTCACCATCGGACTGCTGACCTTCGTCTTCTCCACCATCCTGGGCTGGTCGTACTACGGCGAGAAGGCGGTGGAATACCTGGCGGGCGCCCGGGCGGTGCCGCCGTACCGCTGGTTGTGGGTGACCATGGTCCTGGTGGGCTCGGTGGTCACCCTGCCCATCGTCTGGTCGTTCGCCGACATCGCCAACGCTCTCATGGCCGTTCCCAACCTGGTGGCCCTGCTCCTGCTGAGCGGAGTGGCCGTGGCCGAGACCCGAACCTATCTGTGGAGCGGCAACCTGGAGGCGGAAGCGCCGCCGGTGGATAATCCCGAACGTGATTCCAAGGAGGTGCCCGAATGATCAGCGTGCGCAGCGACCTGGAGAATCTGCGGGCGCGGCTGGGGCCGTCGCCGCTCGACGGCATCGTGGACGGCATCCACCATCTGCAGTACGTCGTGGGCGAGGGGCACGCCGCAGCGCTGGTCGCCGAATACGCCACGCTGACCAACTTCCGGCCGGCGGGGAGTTTCCGTCACCGGGCCACGGACCGCCGCTACCACGTGCTGCGGCTGGCCGGGGCGGCCGTCGGGATCGTGGTCGAGGAGCAGCCCGGGCCCCTGTCCGGCTTCCCCCGTCTGGCCGGCCTGGCTTTCCGCTGCGCCGACCTGGCCGCGGCGGAGCGCGCGCTTGCCGGATCGGGCGTGGCCTGCCGGCGGACGGGCATGGGGATCGTCACCGACCCGATCCCGGGCCTGGAGGATCGTTTCGCCTACACCGACGGTGCGGGCTTCGACTGGTTCACCGGTGTCGATTTCGAGCCGCTGGAGCCGCCGGCGGTGGTCGAGCCGGCGCCGGCGCACACGGTGGGGGAAGTGGACCACATCGCCTACCGCATCCGGGCGGACGGCATCCGGGCCGCCGCCGAGTGGATCATGCGCCTGACCCCGTACCGCTACAGCGAGTGCTACACCGTCCACGAGGAGAAGGCGGAGACCACCGTCTACCGCCTCGGCGACCGCAAGCCGGCCATCGTCATCTCCTACGGCTGGGACCCGGAATCGGTGGTGGCGAAGTATGCGGCCAAGTACGGGCCGCGGGTTCATCACACCGCTTATTACACCCCCGGCATCCTGCCCACCGTGGCGGGGCAGCGGGGGCGGGGCCTCGGCTTCACCACCCCCGAGATCATCGGCAGCCCCGCGCGCGGCCTCTACCAGATCTTCACCGCCCCCTCGCCGTACAATCTCGAGATCACCGAATACATCGAGCGGTTCGGGGACTTCAAGGGGTTTTTCGACGCCGCCAACGTCGGCGACCTCATGACCTCCACGCGGCCGTTCAATTGATCCGGCGTCGCTCGAATCGCCAGGGGAGGGGTGGCGCGCGGCACCGGCCGCGTCACCGCGGGGGCGTCGTGTAGGCGGAGAGACCCTCCTGCCGTAGGTCTTCGAACAGGGCCTCGAACGCGTCGATCAGGTCGCTCCGGATCATCACCTCGAGCACGTCGCCGTCGATCTCTTCGCGCGCCGCCGACTCGCGCATGATGGCGATGATCTCCTCCTTGGACATGGGCCGGCGGTAGGGGCGATCCTTGGCGCTGAGCGCCTCGTAGAAATCGGCGATGGCCAGAATGCGGGACTGGATGGGGATCCGGTCCCGCCCGGCGCCGTCCGGGTAGCCGCGGCCGTTGAGCCGCTCGTGGTGCTGGCCGGCGAACACCGGCACGTCGGCCAGGTGGCCCTTGAAGGGGATGTGGCTCAGCAGGCGGTTGGTCCACTCGACGTGGGTCTGCATGATGCGGCGCTGGTCCTCGGTGAGGGTGCCGCGGCGGATGCTCAGATTCTCTGTCTCGTCGGGGGTCAGGTAGGGGCGCTCGACGCCGTCGTCGAGGTAGGTCCGCCGGCTGATCTCCTGGACGCGGGCCAGGAGCGCCGGGTCGGCGTTTTCCGCCGGGACATTGGCGCTGCGGACGGCTGCGAGAGCTCCGTCGAGCTCGGCGAGCCGCGCCGCCAGTCCGGTGTGTTCGGCCGGGCCGCCGGCCGGCTCCGTAGGCGCACCGGTCTGGCGCCGGAGCAGTTCCCGGATCAGCCGGAAGCGCAGCTCCACCAGCTCCAGCCGGTCCATGAGCGTCTCCAGCTTCGTCGCCTTGTCCATGATCCAGACCGGCGTGGTGATTTTGCCGATGTCGTGCAACCAGCCGGCGATCCGGATCGCCTCCATCTCCGGCTCGGAGAACCGGATCTCGGCCAGGGGCCCCTCGGCGGTGTCGTGGACCGCCTGGGCCAGCATGGAGTTGAGGATGGCCACCCGCTGGATGTGGTTGCCGGTGTAATGGGATTTGGCGTCAACGGCGGCGGCCATGACCCGGATGACCGCCTCGAACAGGTCCTTCGTCTCCTGGATCAGGGTGACGTTGTCGATGGCCACCGCCGCCTGGGAGGCCAGCGCCTCGACGATGGCGGTGTCCTCGGGGCGGAACGGCACGACGGCGCCGGTGCCGGGTTCGGTGGCGTTGAGGAGCTGCAGGACGCCGGTGACGACGCCGGCGTGGTTCTTCATGGGGACCACCAGCATCGATCGGGAGCGGTAGCCCGTCACCCGGTCGTAATGGCGGGGGCCGGAGAAGTCGAACTCGCGGGATTCGTACACATCGGCGATGGCGACGGTCCGGCCCAGAATGGCGGCGTAGGCGCAGACGTTGGCTTTGTCGAGTTTCACCGGCTCCAGGCTGGTTTTTTCGCCGGTGGTGCCGCCGGTGGCGATGCCCAGCGTCGCGTTCTGGATCACCTCGAAATGGAGCCGGCCGTCCTGCAACCGATACAGCGTGCCGGCGTCGGCGCCGGTGATCTCCCGAGTCGAGGTCAGGATCCGCTCCAGCAGGACGTCGAGTTTGCGCTCCGCCGACAAGGCGATGGAGATCTCGATCAACCGGTTCATCCGGGCCTGAAAATCGCCGCCGCCCGAACCGGTGGACCCGTGGCCGTCGGTGGTGGGAGGCTGGCTCATCGGCATGAACTCCTGATGGTCAACCGGGTGTTGTGAACGTTCGGGTAGTCGAGATTATATTACAATGAGGATCGGGTGAATGCAAACGGATCACTCCACGGCAGGAGTAGCGGCCATGGACGAGCGATACGAGACGCCGGCGTACGGCGGGACGGGCTGGTCGCCGCGCGGGGATTCCCACCGGGCGGAGATCGGCCGGATCTGGTCGGCGTGCGGGGTGGCCACCGAGTGGCATCCCCTGCGCGCCGTGCTGCTGCACCGGCCGGGCGCCGAGATCGAGGGGCTGACGGAACCGCTGGCCGTCCAGATGTTGGCGCCGCCGGATCCGGCACGGGCGCGGGCGCAGCATGACCGCCTGGCTGCGGCTTTACGCACCGCGGGGGTGGCGGTCCGGCTGGTGGAGCCGCCCGGTGCGGCGCCGCCCAACTTGATGTTCGTCGCCGACCTGCTGTTCATGACCCCGGAGGGCGCGATCCTCGGGCGGCCGGCTTCGACGGTTCGGGCGGGTGAAGAGCGCCTGGTGGCCCGGCGACTGGCGGAGCTGGGTGTGCCGATCCTGCGCGCCATCCGCGGCGGGGGAACGTTCGAGGGGGCGGACGCCATGTGGCTGGATCCCGACACCGTGTTGCTCGCCACCGGCCGGCGGACCAATGCCGCCGGAGCTGCCCAGGTGGCTGCGATGCTGGCGGAGCTGGGAGTCGCGGTGATCCGGACACCGTTGCCGCCCCGGTCCATGCATCTCATGGGACTGCTGCGGATCGTGGACCGCGACCTCGCCTTCGGCTGGCCGGGCGCGGTGCCGCCGGCGGCCGCCGCGGCGCTGCGGGCGCGGGGTGTCGCCCTGCTGGAGCCGCCGCCGGGCCCGGAGCTGGACGACGGCCGGGCGCTGAACTTCGTGACGTTGGGACCGCGGCGGATCCTGATGCCGGACGGCAATCCGGTCACCCGGGCGTTTCTGGAGCGGGCGGGGATCGAGTGCCTGACCACGGAGGTGGACGAGCTGGCCAAGGCGGCCGGCGCCATCGGCTGCCTCACGGGGATTCTGGAACGGCAGCAGCCGTCGCTCCCCCCGGGCCGCCCGGAGGGATGACCTGCGGCCGGACTCCGTGCCGGCCGGTGAACGGTCGAATGCCCCCGCTCAGTCGGTGACGAAGAGAATCAGCCGGAGCAGGTCGGTCGCGCCGGCTCGCCCGTCGCCGTCGTAATCGGGATCGGCGTCCTCGGGAAGCAGCAGATTGCCGGCCACGCAGTGGGCGAGCAGGGCGATGTCCTCGGCGTCGAAGGCGCCGTTGAGGTTCAGGTCGCCCGGCTTGGGCGGCGTGAGATACTCCGCCATCCGGCGCATCAACTCCAGCCGGGAGTTGGCGCCGCTTCCCTCGGCCAATCCGCCGAATTCGAACGAGGCGGCGATCGCCTTGAAGGGGTACCAGGTGCCCCAGTAGTCATGGCCGTTGGTGGCGACGCCGCAGCCGAACGCGGATGGCGCGTTCTGCAGGATCTGCCAGCCGTCCGTCGCCGGGATGATCTGGTCGATGTTCTCGTTGTCGCCGGTATACGGCAGGTCGAACCCGGCGTACGGCGTCCCGGCGGCGCCCGTCACCGCGGTCAGGGGCGCATCGCCGCTGCTGACGCAGGTGGCGTTGAACCAGGGCTGGAGGATCTGATTGGCCGGCGACACGGACCATACGTCGCCGCCTTCGAGGTACATGTTCTGACCCCGGGCCAGGGCGCGGCGGAGATAGACGCCGTCCAGGGAGGTCAGGATGTAATCGTGGGGTGATACGCCCAGACAGACGAACAGCGTGGGGATGCCATCCAACTCGGACAGGTCATACTCGGTGAAACGGACGGCGTCGACGCCGTTGGCAAGCAAGGCGGCCAGCACCGCCGGTCCGCTGTTGGCGTTGCCGTCCAGGTCGATGACGAGGGCCTGGGGCCGGCGCAGGCGGTGCCAGAAACGGCCGTTGGCCGCGAACCCGCCGCTGGTGAAGTTCAGCGCGAACTCCAGCCGGTGGGCTTTGGGTGCGTCCGGGCTGGCGGTGACGGTGAACTCGGCGTCCGCTTCGGCGCCCTTGGCCAGATCCGGGAGCGTGTCCGCCGGTTGGGTCACCGTCACCAGCGGATCGTCGGACGCCAGGCCGACGGAGATGCCGGTAGCCGCGGTGCCGTGGTTGTGCACGGTGAGGCGGACGGTTGCGGTTTCGCCCGGGTCGAGCACGCCGTTGCCGGCGGAGTCCACGGCGACCGCGCTCTGGACGAGGGCCGGCGCGACGGCGGGGTCAGTCTCGGCCCAGATGCAGTCACTGCCGATCTGTGCGGCGCCCCAGCGGATGAGCATGTAACCATCCAGACCCCAGCTGGTGCCCCAGCTGTTGCGCATGATCCAATAGCCGTCGCCGTTGTTATCGTCCCAGCCCACCAGGATCACGGCGTGGTTGGTGTAAATGGCGCCGGGGCCGTTGTAGATGCCGCCGGTGTACGCTTGGAACAGGTCGTCCACGGCGACGGAGCAGGCGACCGGCCCGTGGTCGTAAATCGCCTGTTTGATTGCCGCCACTTCGTTGGCGACGCTGCCGCGGCGCGCCGGCTTGTAGGACTTGGAAACGGCGTCACCGATGCACTCGCCGTAGGGGAAATCCATCTGCTTGTACGGGTACCAGGCCTCGAAGGTGACACCCTGTGAGGAGATGTAGAACATCGCGTTGGAAGTGAAGCCGCCGTTGCAGCCGCTGTTGCCGAACGGGCCGCCGCGATTGCAGTCCACGAGCTGTTGTTCGGACAGATTGACCACCTCGCCGTCCACCAGCAGGACTTGGCATTCCAGGACGCCGACGGCGGCGAACGCCCAGCAACTGCCGCAGCTGCCCTGGTTGCGCACCGGCGGCAGACCGCCGGCTTCGCGCCAGTCAAAACGGGTGGGCAGGGCGCGCTTGGCATCGATGGCGTCGGCGCCATCGAGGCTCCAGTTGGGATCGTGGGGGCGCGTGCCGCACAGCGCCTCCAGCGGCAGATCCAGCGCGGGATTGTCCCCGACCGTGAAGGTATAGCCGTGCTCGGCAATCTCCCGGCGCAGCCGTTCCAGCAGCTCCCGCCGGTCGTCGGGCCGGACTTGGCCGAAAGCGGACGGTACGGCGGCCGCCACGACGAGCAGGATGCTGCAGATGGTCGAGAGTCGAGTGTGCATGATAGTCCTTCCCCCCGCAAGAGTTCGAGGAATTATAGCGACTCGGCGGCCGTTTGACAACCGGATTGGTAGACGAAACGCCGTCTGCGGCCCCGCACCGTTGCATCCGCGTTGACTCGTGGTGACGGTGCGACTATACTCTCGATGCAGGCCGGAGCTTCCGAAATCAAAACGGTCCGGACGGTTAGCATGACACCGCGCGGCCAGACAGCAAAACCCCACCGCATCCTCTACGGGCTGATTCTGTCCGCACTGATCCTGCAGCTCCTCGTTCCCGCGCTCCGGGTGGTGCTGTCCTCCGGGGAAGCCCCTGGATCCGGTTTGGATTTCACCCAGGTGGACCATCCGCGCGGCGACGGCGAAGAGCCGCCGCGCGCGCCGGCCCGCAAGCCGTTGCGGCTCCTGCCGGCCCATTCGGCGCCCGACGGCTTCGATTGTCGCGCGGCGGGACTCATCCCGACGATCGTCTGCGTGACTCCGCCGGTCCAAGACCGAACCGACGGCACCTGGTGCGACGCCGCCGGCATCGCGGCTGCGGGTGTCCGCCTGCTGCCGCTCCGCCGGGCGCCGCCCGCCCCCGCCAACTCCTGACCGCCCCGCCGGCGCCGCTCACGGCCGGCCGGCGCGGATGGCCGTTTCCCTCGATTGACCTGTTCCACAGAACCCGGGACGTCGGACGCCGAGTGTCGCGCCGCTGGCGCCGGCGGCCGGGCATCCAGTCAAGGAGTCAGTATGAAGCCGGATGTGATCGTTGTGCTGATTTTGGCCGTCTGCTTTTTCGGCGGCATCATATACCTGGCACTGCGCAGTCAGAAGAACGCGCCGCCGCCCGAACCGCCGCCCCAGCCGGAAGATGCGAAACCGGCAACCGGCGAGGATGCCGGCAAGGGTAAAAAGAAACGGAAGGGCGGTCGCTGACCGCCCGTGGGGGAGCCGAAAAGGTGATGAAGGTCAGCGTGCGCCGGCGGCATCCGATAGGTTGGATGCCGCCGGCGGCGGCCCGGGTTATTGAGTCTTGGGCAGAATGATCTCGACGCGGCGGTTGCGCGCCCGGCCTTCGGCGGTGTCGTTCGGCGCGACGGGCTGATCCGGGCCGAAGCCCTTGGCGGTCATTCGCGTCTCGGCCACTCCCATCTCTTTCAGGAAGGTCATGACGGAATTGGCGCGGGCCGCCGACAGCTTCTGGTTGGTTTCGGCGGAGCCGGTGGAATCGGTATGCCCTTCGACGCTCAGCGTCATCTCCTGCAGAAGGGTCAGAATTCCCGCCAGCTTGGCCAGCGAGTATTTGGCGTCGGTCTTCAGGGTGGCCTTGCCCGTGTCGAAGGTGATGTCGGACAGGCTGACCACGTAGCCCCGGGCCGTCTCCGTCGTGGCCGAAACCATGGCCAGGGCGCCCGACAGGCGGTTGGCCAGGGCGTCGCGCTCCGCCTTGAGCCGGGCCCGTTCCTGGTCCAGCTTGGCCAGCTCGCGCTTGGACTCGGCGATGGACGCTTCCGCCCGTCGCTGGGCTTCCTCGGCCTGCTTCCGGGCGGTTTCGGACTGTTGCAGCGACACCTCGGTTTTCCGGCGGGCGGTGTCAGCGTCGGTGGCCTGCTGCGCCAGGGCGGCCTTTTCCGCTTGGCGCTTGGCTTCGAGCGCGGCGGCGGCCTTCTCCTCGACGATGCGGAAATGCTCCTTCAGCGCCTGGCTGGCGAACTCGACGGCACGCCGCGCGCTGTCCTGACCGGCCTTGTTGCCCGCGCCCTTTTCGGTCAGCAGGTTGGTCGCCTGGGCCAGGGCGCTCTTGGCCGACTTGACGGCCTCGGGTAGGACCAGGTCCGTCTTGAACCGCTCGGCGAGTTCCACGGCCTTTTGGGCCTGTAGCAGTGTCACCGGAGTCGTGTTGGAATAGCTCATGCCGCGGATGGATTTGTTTTTGCAGGTGAAGAGTTCAGACTTGTCCACCAAGCCGGCGAAGGCGAACGTGCGGCTCTTGGCATCCTTCGGGGCGGGGGCGCCGGAGTAGAAGATCAGAATGTCGGACGGATTGCTGACCGGGGCGAGCGGTTCGGCGGTGATGACCAGGGCGAAATCTTTCTTCGCCGTGGCGAACCGGCTGCTGCCGTTCTTGTCGGAAGTGGCCACCTGGCCGAGATTCTCCACCTCGCCGGCGGGGGTTATCGCCCAGACGACGTAAGTGGTGATGTCGCCGCCGAACAGGATGGCGGGGACCAGGTTTTTGTACTCCATCTCGACCGTGATCTGGCCGGCCGCGCCTTTGACCTTGGCCTTGACTTCAGCAACCGGAGCGCGGTCGGTGGCCTGGAACGGCACTTTCACTTCTCGTTTTTCCGGGTAGACCGTCGTGGTCAGCTGGACATCCGCCGCGTAGAACGACGCGGTGAACAGGCCCAACACGAGTAATCCGAACACAGAACGCATAGGTAGTTTCACTTTAGCCTCCTAAAAATTAATCAGTAGTTCAGAATAGTTACCTTGGATGCATAGATGAGAAGCGCGGGTTTGGTTTTGGGGTAGAATGCCACGCCGGGTAGGGCGGCTATCCCCCGATACGGGACGCCGCGGGCGGCCGGCGGGACGAGGGCATCGATAGGCTGGTCGTGATCACCGCCCGTCACGCGGACGGCAACCCCCGTTGCGAAGCCCCGGATCGGCTCGCTGAACGCCCGGGCCTGTGGAAGCGATGCGCATGGGGAAGGATGCGGTCGCTCGCGCTCAAACTGTGGCGGTTTGAGTTTTGAGAGATGAGGGTTCACGATCGAGATCATGAGTCGTGCCATTGCTCATGCCGTAATTGGAATTCTGATCGACGCGTCTTGTCTCGACATTTCAATCCCGATTGAGTGCTGTGTCAAGTGTCTTCTGCTAGACGGCGCCACCGGCCGCCCGCGAGCGGCTGCGTGCCGGTGTCTTCGCGGGCGCGCCACCAGGTAGGCCGATGCGCGCCGCATCGCCAACGCCGCAACAGCGGGCCGCACGTCTCGTTCCCGTCCTCCCAGAGCGGGCGCAGCCCACGGCCGGGCGTCAGAAATCGGGCCCCAGCGAGATGGTCAGCTCCCAACGGCCCGATTCGCCCGCGCCCACGAACACCTGCAGGGGCCCCAGCAGCGTGGTCAGCGCGTAGCCCACGCCGCCACCATGGAAGTAGCGGTACGGCACGCCGAGTTCGATCATGCCGTCAGACAAATCCGGGTAGCGGGCGCCGGCCAGGCCGTACCGGACCAGCAGGTACGCGTCGCTGCTCAGTCCGATGGCGGGGCTGGGAAAGCGCCGCCGATACTCGACCAGTCCGGTCCAGAGGTCCCGGCCGAAGATCTCGTCCACTGCGTAACCGGGGAGCGGCGTCGAGGCCATCCGCAGATCGTTCTGCCCGCCGGCGAAATGAATGAAGTAGGCCGGCAGGTCGACGCCCCAGCCGGCGTAACCGGAGACATGCAGCACGTTGTTTTCGGTCAGCGGCCAGTAGGCGGCAGCCGTCCCGGTGATGCGGGTGTAATCGAGATCGCCGCCGAGCCCGGGGAGCGCCCGGTCCACGTGCGCGTCGACGCGGAAACCGGACTGGGGGAACGCCCATCGATCCAGGGTGTCCACCCCGGCTCCCACCCGGATGAAGGTGAGCCGGTCGCTGCCGCTCTCGTCGAACCGGCCGAAGGTGGCCATGTTCACCTTTTCAAAAACCAGCGCGCCGTACACGCCGACCGCGTTGCCCACGTCGACCGTGAGGCCGGTGGTGAACCCGTAGTGCTTCTCGTCAAACACCTCCACCGGCTCCTCCTGGTACAGGATCTTGTGGGGCGTGCGGGCGAAGAACAACTCGTTGCGCCAGATCACGGGCACGCCCGCCGGCACCGGGGTGCGCAGACCGAAGCGGAACTCCTTGAGCTGGCCCAGCAGCAGATCCAGCTCCAGGTCGGAACCGGTCTGCAGCACATTGCGGTCGCGCAACCGGGCCCGCCCGGTGAACTGGTAGTCGGTGTCGTAGCGCAGGCCCAGAGTCAGCGACGCCTTGGGCAGCGTGTCCACCAGGTAGGCGAGCTCGGCTTCGCCGTTGTCCAGCTTCAGATCGTAGCCCACGGTGCGATAGCGGTCCATGGCGTAGATCTTCTCCACGGAGCGCTCCAGCATGTCGGGGGTGGCCGGCTTGCCGAGCCGGGCGCCCGACTTGGTCAGCGCCTCGAGGGGATTGTCCGTGTCGTCGCCCACCAGCTCCACGACCTCCAGCGGCCGCGTGTAGCCCTGGCGGTCCGGCGCGGTGCGCGGCGGCGCGCCCGGCGCGGCGGCGAAGATCTCGCGGAGCCGGGGCAGATCCGCCCGGGCGGCGTCGTACCCTTGCTGGATGAGTTCGCGGGCCAGGTGGAAGTCGGCGATGGAAAAATCGAGCACATCCGGAGCGACGACCAGATCCGCCATCGCCATGAGCCGCCGGTCCTTCTCCTGCCGGACGAGGGTGCTGGACTCATCCCAGATTTCGATGAGGTTCTTCAGCTTTTTCCGCTCCGGCGCGGTGGAGCCGGAAACGTTGACGGCGACGACCGCTGGGTAGCCCCACTCGCGGGCGATGTCCACGGGGATGTTGTTGAGGATGCCGCCGTCCACCAGCAGCATGCCATCCAATTCGACGGGGGTGAACACCGAGGGGATCGAAATGCTGGCGCGCACGGCCTGGCTGAGGCGACCGCCGCTGAATGTGTGCGCCCGGCCGTGCCGGAGGTCGGTGGCCACGCAGCGGAATGGGCGTGGCAGCCGGTCGAAGTCGTGCACGTGCTGCACGCCCGCCGTGGTGAAGGCGCGATCGAGCTGCTTGATGACGCCCTGGCCGGCGATGATGCCCGACGGCAGGTCCAGCGCCCGGCCTTCCAGGTACAGGGTGAGTCCCGGGAACCGGCCGGCCTCCTTTTGGTCGTAGTCCACCAGCCGCCGGTTCGGTTCCTCGCGGATCAGGTCCGCGTAGTCCATGGTCAGGAAGAAATCGGCAATCTGCTGGCTGGTGTAGCCGGCGCAGTACAGCGAACCCACCAGCGCCCCGGCGCTGGTGCCGATCACGGCCGCCGGTTCGAGCCCCTCCTCCTCCAGGACCTTGAGCACGCCGATGTGCGCCAGTCCGCGGGCGCCGCCCCCGCCGAGCACCAGGCAGACGCCGCTCCGGCGCGGGGCCGGGTCGTTGGCCGCCCCGGCGCTTCCCCAGAGCAGGGCCAGCGCCAGCAATCCCAGGATCACTCGAAGTCCGTGCATGAGACCTCCGCCGGATGGGCCGCGATGATGGCCTATTTCATCACATCGTCCCGTCGAACACCAAGAGGGGAAATCCGCCGGCGGCCGGCGGTGCCGACCGGCGGGCCGGTTGCCTGCGATCGGAGCGTTATATGTATTCAGGAAGCAGCGGGAGACGGCGGCAGAAATCAGCCGCTGAGCCGCTTGACAAAGATGACCTTGTCGTCGCCCGGGGCGTAGTAATCTTTCAGCACCGCCTCGATGCTGTAGCCGGTGCGAAGGTAGAATTCGCGGGTGGGCAGGTATTGCGGCCGCGATGCCGTCTCGATGTAAACGGCCCGGCCGGACATGGCCGCGATACGCCGCTCGGACTCGTGCAGCAAAATCTTGCCGATGCCCTGTCCGCGGTAATCATCGTGGACGCCGATCCAGTACAGGTCGAAGCTGCCGACGGTGCACGGGATGGACCCGAAGCATGTGTAGCCGACCAACCGGCCATCTGTTTCGGCGAAGATGAAGTGATAACCGCTCTCGGGACCGTGCTCCAGTCCCGTCTCCACCAGCTCCACCGCCACGTCCACCTCGAAGGGATAGAAAAAACCGGCCGACTCCAGGATCTCCCGTACCCGCCGGGGATCGTCGGGAGCGGGCTGCTCACGAAACCGGACAGCTTCGGGGTTCACGGTTGCCCTCCACTACGTGTCGGTCCAGCGCGTCCCGGACAATGCGCCGGATCATCTGGGTGTAATTCAGGCCGACCCGGGCGGCTGCGGCGGCGAAGCCGCTGTACGGGGCGATGCAGGGGTTGGCGTTGACTTCCAACACCCAGGGTTGACCCTGGGGATCCACCCGGAAATCCACCCGGGCGTAACCACCAAGCCCGAACGTTCGCCAGCAGCGTTCGGCGATCTCGCTGAGCTGCTGGAGCAGGGGTTGCTCCTCGGGTTCGAAATCGAAACTTCGTTCCGTGTGCAGGAATTCGAAACTCTCCTCGTCCCACTTGGCCTGGTAGTCGACCACCTTGTACTTGCCGGCCGGATAGTCGAGAAACCGGATCTCCGGCACGGGCAGCACCTGGCCGGCCAGCACGGCGACATTGAACTCCCGACCGTCGATGTAATGCTCGGCGAAATATTCCCGACCGGTCCGGATGCGCCGTTCCTTGAGAAGATTGCGGATCGCCGACGTCTTCACCGTGACGATGGCGTCTTCCGTGAACCAGCTCGACGCGTGATCCCAGTTCGATTTGATGATGAACGTATGCTTGCCCGGCGGCATGGTGCAATCGTCCTGCGACACCCACGGGGCGGTCTGGAACCCGGCACCGCGCAGCACCCGCTTGGCGAGAATTTTATTCGTGCTGATGAACAGGGCCTCGGTGGGGCAGCCGGTGTAGGGGATCCCCAGATGATCCAGCAGGGATGCGCCCCAGTGCAGGAGCCGGCTGTCGTCGCTGACGGATTCCACCAGATTGAAGACGCAGCACGGGTCCGCTTCCCGGATCAGATCGATGGTGCGGGGGATGTTCAGATCGAAGGTGACCACCGTTGGCTCATAGCGCAGCTTCTTCAGCGCCTGCTGGACGGCGTTCACCTGGTCGAGCAGGTTCTTGTCGTCCTCGGGAGCGTCCGGGAGGACCGGGTTGTGCAGGATGACCACGCGTTTGTTTTTTTTCATGCGCTCAGCCTCTCGCGGGCGGACTCCATGATCTGTTCGATGAGCTGTTCGTAAGCGATCCCGGACAACCGGCAGATGATCGGCAGGTCGGAATCAACCGGGTGGAGTCCCGCCAGCGGATTCACCTCCAGAAAGTTTGGTGTGCCGGCCGCGTCCAGGCGGATGTCCACGCGTCCGGCGTCTCGGCAACCCAGGCCCCGCCAGACGCGCAGCGCCAGGTCCATGCACGATTGCGCCAGCTCGCCGTCGAGCCGGCTGTAGTCGACGAGGTCGCGGTAATTTTTCTTGGTGGCAAACGAGTAGGCGTCGGTCTCCGCGTGTCCGCGCACCGACACCTCGAGCACGCCGACGGCGCGCGCGCGGCGCCCGGTGCCCAGCACGCCCACCGTGAACTCGCGTCCCGGCAGGTACGTCTCCACCAGTACCGGCTGGCGGAAGGTGCGCAGCAGTTCGACGCAGACATCCGGCAGGTCGCCGGGTTCGGTGACCTTGGAACGGGCGTTGATGCCCTTGCTGGTGCCCTCGGCCACCGGTTTCACGAACAGGGGGCACGGCAGTGCGACGGCGACGGCGTCGAGGCGGTCCGCCACGACGGCGAAGTCCGGCGTCGGCACGCCCAGGTCGCGCACGGCATGCTTGGCCAGACCCTTGTGCAGCGACAAGCCGAGCACCACCGGATCGGAGAACGTGTAGGGCATGCGGTACGCGTCGAGCAGCGCCGGCACCAGCGATTCCCGTCCGAGGCCGTGCAGTCCCTCGGCGATGTTGAAGACCATGTCCCAGCGATCGCCGGCGGCCAGGCGGTCGATCAGCCGGCGGGCGTTGCCGATCCGGTCGGTGGCGTGGCCCGCCGCGGTCAGCGCCGTTTCGATCGCCACGATGGTGTCAACCTGGTCGAACTCGGCGGCGGCCTCTTCGGAAAAACCTTCCGCCAGATAATCGTCCTTCAGGTCGTAAGCGATCCCGATGCGCATGCGGTCATCCTTGCGGTTGAAGCGGGCGGGTGATGCGCCCCGCCCCGGTTTGCAACAGCCGACCGGCTGTCGCCGGGTTGCTGTGATCGTTCTGTGCGCGCGCTCGTGCTCTCCACATGGGAACGTTCGATCCGCGAACGTATGACTACTTTAGATAGAAGACGGAAGAGTGTCAACAATAAAACGGCCACGTCGTCGGCGACGACGTGCGTCACGGCGCGATGACCGCCGCGATGCGCGCGATGGCCCGCTGCGATCGCGCCCGGTGATATCGGTAGGTGCGCAACAGCCGCGACGCGGTGCCCCCCGCGCCGGCGATCTCGCCCGGCTCGAAACCCATGCGGTGGGCGGTGGCGAGCAGCCGGTCCCGCAGGATGTGATCATCCTCGGTCTGCGACAGCGAGTACGTGTCGCGGAAATACCGCATGAAGCGATAGGCCCGCTCCAGTGTCCGCAGGTCGGCGGCCTGCGCCGGGAGGGCGTCCGCCAGCGTCTCGCACGCCGCCCATAGAGTCGGCTCCCGGCGCCCGATGCGGGCCAGCGCGGCGGTCACCACCGACTGGATGTCGCGCAGCGCGCCGGGATCCTCGCGGACGTTCACCGTGTCGCCGCGCCGGCTGAGCTGGTACGCCTGTCGCTCATCGATCTCCGCGAGCATGTCGCGGATGAAGCGGTCCGGTTGCCGGAACAGGTGACGGTCCAGCAGCTCGCCGATCGCAGCGTCGAACGAGTGGCTGCCGATCATCAGGCGGCTGCCCATCAGCAGCGACAGCTCGATGAAATCGTGCTCGCGCGGCGTGGCCAGAAACTCTTCGAGCCGGTCCAGCGAGAAGGCGAACGTGCCGAAGAACTCCGTCAGGCGGTGGTGGGGCATGATGCCGCGGCGGGTCAGCTCGCGGTTCAGATCGTTGATCAGACCGATGGCGTAACGGCCGAATTCCGGGCTTCGCTCCCGGGTCAGCACGAAGAGGTCCAGGTCCTGTTCGAACGCTTCCTCGCGGGCGTAGCCGCCCGCGCAGAAGACGGCGAGCGGTTGATCGTCCTCGTCGCGCTCGCGGTAGTGCAGACCGGCCAGACCCTGCGCTTCCACCTGCCACTGGCACGCCCGGTAGAGCCAGCGGAAGTACCGGCGGAAAAACTCGTGGTACGCACCGTAGAGCAGCTTCAGGTCGCCGGGCTGGCTGACGGCCAGGAGGCCGCAGCGGCAGAAGCCGAATTCATAGTAGACGCCGAGCCGGCGCTTGAGTTCCTCCGGTCCGTCGGCATCGGCCAGCTCGGCCCACAGGGTGTCGGCGGTGCCTCGCAGGTAATCGCGGTCGTCGGGATGCGTTACGATCTCCGGCTGCTCCCGCGACACGCGGGCGAAACAGCGGCGGTAATGATTGGAAGAGAAGGTCAGCAAGTCGCACAGCAGGCTGAACCGCTTGCGGGCGCGCGCGTCGACGGCGGACTGGGTGGCGGGGTGCCCGGCGAGCTGGCGGAGCCGGAGCAGCTGATCCCGGTCGAACCCCAGCAGGAACTCCGTTACGGTCGCCGGCCAGTGGGGCAGGATCTCGATCAGCGCGGCCAGCCGGCCCGGCCGGGTGGCGAAATGTTCCAGCAGCCACTCCCGGGTGAACGCCGCGTACCGGGCGAAGGTTGGGCGGTCGGCGAAGCTCTGGAACAGCACGGCCGTCTGCACGATGGAATCCATGTCGAAGGCGAGCAGGCGCAGCAGCCGCTCAAAAGCCGGCTGCTGCTGCTCTTCGGGGAGCTGCTCCAGGCTGTTCATGATGGTCTGGATCGCGGTGCCCGAATCGCGCGCCAGAAGCTGAAAGATGTCGTCCCAGTAGATCATGCCCAGGTAGACCTGGAACAGCAGGAGGATGTTGAGGAAGACGTTCTCGGTCCAGACCACGGGGTAATCCGCGGGCCGGCCGCCCGCCGTGATCTGGTTGAACACGGTCACGCGCTGGAGGTGCTGATTGACCATGGCCAGCGCCAGGGGCGTCAGGGTGCGCAGCCGGTCCAGTTCCTCGTAGTAATGGGTCAGCAGCCGCAGGGCGGGCCGGACGGGTCCCTGCGGGGCGAAGCCCAGCGCCTCGGCGACGCGGTCCAGGTGCCGGACGGCCACGGCGTCGTTGCTGTCGAAGGTGTCTTCCACCGAGACCATGAGCTGGTACACGTAGAAGAACATCTCGATGAAACTGAACACGTCCTGGAGGCCGGCATAGAGCCCCGCGTTTCCCGGATCGCGGACCTTGAGCAGCTCCAGCGTCTCGCGTGAACCGTGGGCGCGGATGTCATGGAAGGTCTTCAGCATGTTGGTGAGGTTGTGAATGAGCCGGAGCCCGTGGGTCTTGGGGCTGACCCAGG
>JAGOHA010000227.1 GCA_017996395.1 Acidobacteriota bacterium
GCCTCGCGGGCGGCCGCCTCGATGCGGTCGCGGCCGATGCCGGGCACGTGCAGGCCGATGTTCTCGGCCACGGTGCCGGTGAAGAGGAAGACGTCCTGGGGGATGGTGGCGATGCGCCGCCGCAGCTCCCGCACCGGCAGCTCGCGGAGGTCGGTTCCGTCGATGGTGACGGCGCCGCCGGTGACATCGTAGAGCCGGTTCAGCAGGCTGATCACGGTGGTCTTGCCGCTGCCGGTGTAGCCCACCAGGGCGACCCGCTCGCCGGGGCGGATCCGGCAGGAGAAGTCCTGCAGCACCGGCGCCTCCGGATCATAGGCAAAACGGACGCCGCGAAACTCCAGCGCGCCGGCGAACCGCGCCGGCAGCGCCGCCGGGGCGGCGGGGTCCCGCACGCTGACCGGCTGGTCCAGCAGGTGCAGCACCCGCTCGGTGGCGGCCATGGCCGCCTGGAACGTGTTGAACTGCTCGGCCATCTCGCGCAGCGGCCGGAAGAACATATTAATGTAGGCGAAGAAGGCGAAGATCACGCCCACCCGCAGCTCCACGCCCACCAGGGTGTGGGCGGCGAACAGGGTGAGCATCATCCCGAGATTGCTCACACCCTCGAGCACGGGGAAGTAGAGGGCGTAGGCGCGGATGGTCTTCAGGTAGGCGTCGCGGTAGTTGCGGTTGTGCACCGCGAAGTCGGCGGCGAACCGGTCGCGGATGCGGAACAGGCGGATCTCCCGGATGCCGGAGATGGTCTCGTTGAGGCTGGTGTTGATCTCGGCGTTGGCCTTGCGCACGCTGCGGAAGCCGGAGCGGATGCTCCGCCGGAACAGCGCGGTGGCCAGGACGAACACCGGCAGGGTGACGAAGGCCATCAGCGCCAGCTTCAGGTCGAGAGCCAGCATGGCGATGAAGATCATGCCCACCTTCAGCAGGTCGCCCACCACCGAGACGATCCCCTCGGAGATGAACTCGCGGATCGACTCCACGTCGTTCGTCACGTTGGTCAGCGTCTTGCCGGCGGCGGTCTTGTCGTAGAAGTCCTTCGACAGGTCCAGCACCTTGCGGAACAGGTCCAGCCGCAGGTCCAGCAGCAGCCGCTGCCCCAGCGACTGCACCGCGACGTTGAACAGGAACTGGCAGACCAGCCCGCCCGCCATGATCAGGCCCAGCCACAGGGCGGTGCGCTGCAGCCCGGCGATGTCGCCGCCGGCCACGTCGCGGTCGATGCCGAGCTTCACCAGGTACGGTTCCGCCACCCCCGCCGCGTTGAAGGCGAGCATCAGCAGCACCGACGCCACGGCCAGGGGCCAGCGGCGGCGCACGTAGCCGAGGAGCCGGCGGAGCTGCCGCCAGTCGCGGATGGGGGCCTGGGCGGGGTCGGTCTCAGTCGCCATTGCCGCCTCCGGCCAGGGCCAGCTCCATCTGCTGCAGCCGGGCCATGCGGAAGTAGAGTCCCTGTTGCGCCAGCAGCTCCTCGTGGGTGCCCGACTCCGCGATCCGGCCGGCGTCCATGACGTGGATGACGTCCGCCGTCTTCAGCGCCGAAATCCGGTGGGAGACCACGATCAGGGTCTTGCGCCGGCTCAAGCTCCGCAGGCTGTCCAGGATCGCCGACTCGGTGGCGGCGTCCACGCTGGAGAGCGCGTCGTCGAAGACGAGCACCGGCCGGTCGCGCCACAGCGCCCGGGCGATGGCCAGCCGCTGCTTCTGGCCGCCCGACAGGGTGATGCCGCGCTCGCCCACCATCTCATCGTAAGCGTGGGGAAAGGTCTGGATGTCCTTGTCGAGGCCGGCCTGGACGGCCGCGGCCCGGACGCCCGCCGGGTCGGCGGCGCCGGCGCCCAGGGCGATATTCTCGGCGACGGTGCGGGAGAAGAGGAACGTCTCCTGCGGGACCACCGCGACCCGCTCGTAGACGCTGTCGGGATCCAGCTCGGCGAGGTCGGCGCCGTCGAAGCGGACCATGCCCGGTTCCGGCCGGAGCAGGCCGCAGAGGATCCGCAGCAGCGTGGACTTGCCGCAGCCCACCATGCCGGTGATGCCCACCGTCCGGCCGGGGGCGATGTCCAGGTCGACACCGCGGAGCGTGTCCTCGCGCGCGCCGGGGTAGCGGTAGCGCAGCCCGCGCACGCGGAAGGCCGGTTCCGCGGCGGCGGCCGGCGGCCGGCCCGCGGGCGCCTCCACCGGGTGCGCCAGAATGTAGTTCAGGCGCTCCAGGGCCGCCAGCCCCTGCTGGACCAGCGACATGATCCAGCCCAGCGACAGCACCGGGAACGTCAGGAAGCCCACCATGACGGTGAACTGGAGCAGTTCGCCCAGGGTCAGCTCGCCGCGGATCACCTGCGCGCCGCCCACCGCCAGAATCACCAGTTCCACCAGCCCCAGCATGAAGATGAAGAACGGCCAGATGAAGCCGCGCAGCGTGGCCACCCGCATCTGGTGCCGGACATACTCGCGGTTGAGCGTCTCGAACCGCGCGTACTCGGTGTCCTCCATCGTGTACAGCTTGACCGTCTGGATGCCGGCGATGACCTGCCAGACCCGGTTGTTGATGGCCGCCAGCGTCTCCTGGATCCGCCGGTACATGGGGCGCAGGCGCGGCAGCACCACGACGATCATCAGGATGAGCACGCCGAGCATCCCCGTGACCACGAGCATGAGGGAGCCCGACAGGGCAAACAGCACCGGCATGAAGAACAGGAAGCGGGTCAGGGCGTTCGGCACGTACATGACCCCCGGCCCCAGCAGGGTGCGGACCTCGCTCAGGTCGTTGGTGCAGCGGCTCATCAGGTCGCCGGTCTGGTTGGCCTGGTAGAAGGTGAAGTCCAGGGCCAGCAGCCGGCCGTAGAGCCGCTCACGCAGCTCGTACTCGATCTTGCGCGAGACGCCGATGATCAGGTTCCGCATGAGGAACATGGCCCCGCCGGTGAGCACCATGACCACGCCGGCCCCCAGCAGGTTTTCCAGGACCACGCCGGCGCGGTTGGCGGCGGTGATCTCGTCGAG
>JAGOHA010000228.1 GCA_017996395.1 Acidobacteriota bacterium
CACCTGGAGCCGGCGGAACCGGCCGGTGGACCAGGGGAAGACCGCGCGAGCTGAGTCGGGGGAGTGGCATCATGGAGGTCATCGGGGCGGCGGTGATCGGTGGCGGCGCGGTGGGTTGCGCCGTGGCATGGGAACTCGCGAGATCAGGCGTCACGGACCTCTTTCTGTTCGAGCGACTGGACGGTGTGGGTGAAGCCCAGTCGGGCCGCAACTCCGGCGTCATCCACGCCGGAATCTATTACGCGGCCGGGTCGGTCAAAGCCGCCCTGTGTCCCGAGGCCAACGGTCTCATGTACGAATTCTGCCGGCGCCATGGCGTGCCGCACGCCCCGGTGGGTAAACTCGTGGTGGCCGCCTCGGCCGACGAGCTGCCCGGGTTGGACGCGGTGTGCGCCCAGGCGGAGGCCAACGGGGTGCCGGGGGCGCGTCGGCTGGACCGGGCCGGCGTCCGGACCCTGGAGCCCAATGTGGACGTTCCGGCGGCGCTCCACACGCCCACCACCGGCATCGTGGACGCCGCCGCGTACACCCGCACTTTGGCCCGTCTGGCCCGGGGGGCGGGCGCGCAGGTGGTGACGGGATTCGACGTCGTGGCCGTGGAACCGCGCGGGGGCGTTTTCGAGATCACCGGGCGGCGGGGCGGGCGCGAGGAGAGCGTGGCCGCCGAGGTCGTGGTCAACGCGGCGGGATTGTATGCCCACACCATCGCCCGGATGGTCAATCCCGATTGGGGATTCCGGCCGGTGCCGCTGAGAGGGGAATACTACAAATTCAACCGCCGCCGGCGCACCGACATCTGGCTGAACGGACTGAACGTCTACCCGGTTCCCCAGCCCCTGCGGCTCGGCGACGAGCGGCTCAGCATGGTGGGCATTCACCTGACGCCCACGTTCGGGCTGGGTCGCGACGGCCGCGTGGCGGTGGGCGACACGGTCACCGTCGGCCCGGAATTCGGTCCCGCCGCCGGGCCGGAGGATTACGGGGGAGATCGGCGGCCGGCCGGGCACTTTCTGGAGCGGGCCGGCCGTTACTTCCCCAACCTCCGGTTGGAGGACCTGGAATTGGATTTCACCGGGATCATGGTCCACCTGCCGGGCGAACGGGATTTCATCATCCGGCGCGACCCGCGGCACGGAGATTGTATCCATCTTCTGGGGATCGACTCCCCCGGCCTGACGTGCTCGCTGGCCATCGCCCGCCGGGTGCGCGGCCTCCTGACGGGATCGAACGGCTGATGGTCGGCGGCGGCAGGTTGCCGGTCGACCGGCAGGGTGACCGATGTCAAAAGGGGGGACGACTCAGTGCTTCGGGCCGGCCTTGGCCACGCCGGCGGGGCACCGGGCCTTGTATTTCTTGAAATTCTCCGCGAACCGGAAGGCCAGCGCGCGGTAGCACTTCGCGTACGCGTCCTTGCTGCGCCAGGCCCGCTCGGGGTGAAGCAGATCCTCGGGCACGTTGGGGCAGGCGAGGGGGACGGAGAATCCGAACACGGGATCCTTGCGATATTTGACCTTGTCGAGCGCGCCCTCAATGGCCGCCTGCAACGCGGCGCGGGAGTGGGGGAGGCCGATGCGCTTGCCCGAACCGAACCGGCCCACCCAGCCGGTGTTCAGCAGCCAGCAGTTGATGCCGTGCCGGGTGATCTTGCGCAGCAGCAGATCGGCGTAAACGCCCGGCGGCAGGACCAGGGACGGGGCGCCGAAGCAGGGGTTGAAGACGGCCTCCGGCTCCGCGCCTTTGCCGGCCTTGGTGGTGCCGATCCGGGCCGAATAGCCGGAGATGAACTGGTAAACCGCCTGCTCGGGGGTGAGCCGGGCGATGGGCGGCATGGAACCCGAGGCGTCGCCGACGAGCAGCACGATGTGCCGGGGGTGACCGGCCGGCTGCTCGGGCACCGCCTGATCGAGGAACGCCAGGGGGCAGGCGCAGCGCGCGTTGTCGGTGCGGGACACGTCGCCGAGGTCGGGGATCCGGCTCAGCGGATCGTACGCGACATTCTCCAGGATGCTGCCGAACCGGCGGGTGGCGGGGTGGAGCTGCGGCGCGGCGGCGGCGGTGAGACCGGCCACCCGGGCATAACAACCGTTCTCCAGATTGAAAATCCCCTCATCGCTCCAGCCGTGCGCGTCGTCGCCGAGCAGGCGGCGGCGCGGGTCGGCGGCCAGCGTGGTCTTGCCGGTGCCCGGCAGGCCGAAGAACACAGCCGGATCCCCCTCGGGGCCGACGTTGGCCGCGCAGTTCAGGGTCAGGACGCCGTCCCGGGGCAGCGTGAAGCTCAGGTAGGTGATGACCGCCCGCTTGATCTCGCCGGCATAGGCCGTGTTGCCGATGAGGGCCAGTCTCTGGCCGAGGCTCAGGGCGATGAAGGTCTGCGACGGGGAGCCGTCGATCTCCGGCGCGCCCTGGAACGAGGGAACGCACAGGACGGTGAAGTCGGGCGCAAAGTCGCGCTGTGCGTCGATCGTTTCGGCCGGGAAGAACAGATGGCGGGCGAACAGGCTGTGCCAGGCCAGCTCGGTGATCACGCGGACGGCCACACGGCGACCGGGATCGGCGCCCGCGTAAACGTCCTGGACGAACACGTCCCGGTCCATCAGATAGGCGTGCAGCCGGTTCAGGAGACCGCTGAATTTCGCCGGGCTGAACGGCCGATTGTGCTGGCCCCACCCGATGTGGTTTTCGGTGGACGCTTCGCGGGTGATGAACGCGTCATTGGGCGACCGGTCCGTGTGCCGGCCGGTGTCCACCAGGACAGGCCCGTCGGCGGCCAGCCGGCCCTCGCCGCGGAACACGATCTCTTCGCACAGCGCCGGGACCGGTAAATTCCAGTAGACCCGGTTGAGCTTGGGGAATCCCTGGTGCTTCAGGGTGAAGGAGCTGGCCCGCTCCTGGGCAATGCTCTGCGCCGGCGTTTTGATCTCAAGGAAGTGCTTCATGACCAGTCTTTGACGATTTTTCGGTCACCGATGTACAGTTCGCTCGGCGC
>JAGOHA010000088.1:0-2453 GCA_017996395.1 Acidobacteriota bacterium
GATTACGATCACGAACTGGCATCGAGGGAAGACGCGGCGGCGCGGAAGACCGCCATGGCCTCGAGGACGTGCTCCCGGTGCGTGCGCGTCTGGCCGATGCACATTCGCAGGGTGTAGCGTCCGCCCAGCTTCGTATGGCTGATCATGATCCGGCCGGTGGCGTTGACAGCCTCCAGGAGCGCCGCGTTGAGCCGGTCGAGCGCCGCGGGGTCGCCGCCGCCGGCGGCGCGCCACGGGTTGAAGCGGAAGCAGACCGTGTTCACGGGCACCGGCGCCAGGCGCTCGAAGTCGGGCTGGGCGTCGACCCAGGCGGCGAACTCCCGGGCCAGGGCCAGGTGCTCCCGCAGCATCGCCCGCAGCCCCTCGACGCCGTAGCTCCGGATCACGAACCAGAGCTTGAGGGCGCGGAAGCGGCGGCCGAGCTGGACGCCCCAGTCGCGGAAGTTGGTCACCCGGCGGTCGTGCGCCGTCTTCAGGTACTCGGGGGTGACCGACATCGCCGCCACGAGGGTCTCCGGGTCGCGGCAGAAGAAGGCGGAGCAGTCGAAGTTGGTGAAGAGCCACTTGTGCGGGTTGAAGACGAACGAATCGGCCTCGGCCACGCCGGCCAGCAGCCCGCGTCCTTCCGGCAGGATGGCGGCGCTGCCGGCCAGGGCCGCGTCCACGTGGAGCCACAGGGCGTGGCGGCGGGCGATCGCGGCGATGGCGGGCACGGGGTCGACGGCCGTCGAGGAGGTGGTCCCCACGGTGGCCACGACGGCGCAGGGGGCGAGGCCCGCGGCGCGGTCGGCGGCGATGAGCCGCTCCAGCGCCGCCGGGTCCATGGCGTAGTCGGCGTCCACCGGCACCTTGACCAGGTTGGCAGCGCCGAAGCCGGCGACCATCATGTCCTTCTCCACCGACGAGTGGGCTTCCGCGGAGGTGTAGACCCGCAGGCGCTCGGGCCAGGCGCCGAGTCCGTCGCGGTTGACGGCGCCGCGCGTCAGCCGCTCGCGGGCGGCGATGAGGGCGGCCAGCGTGGCGGTGGAGGCGGTGTCCTGGATGGCGCCGCGGAACGCCGGCGGCAGGCCCAGCATCTGGCGGAGCCAGTCCATGACCACCTCCTCCAGCTCGGTGGCCGCCGGCGAGGTCTGCCAATTCATGGCGTTGACACCCAGGCCCGCCGAGAGCAGCTCGCCCAGGATGGCCGGCCCGGAGTGGTTGCACGGGAAGTAGGCGAAGAAGCGGGGGTGGTTCCAGTGGGTGATGCCCGGCATCACGATGTCGCGGAAATCGGCGAGGATCCGGTCCCAGTCCTCGGCCCCCTCGGGCGGGGCGGCGGGGAGCTGCGCCCGGATGTCGCCCGGCTGGACGCGGGGCCGCACGGGGTAGCGGTCGGCGTGGTCCATGTAGTCGGCCACCCAGTCCACGAGCTCGTGGCCGTAGCGGCGGAAAGAGGCACTGTCCATGGAGTGTTTCCTCGAAGGCGGTGTTCCCGCCGGCGGCGCCGGTCGGCGGCCCGGCGGACGGCCCCCAGTGTATCACGGGAGCGAAGCAGAGGGGGAAAGTGGGAATGGGTGGATAGGTGAACGGGTGAATTGAGAACGTTCGCAGATTCACAGGTTCTCAAGTTCGCAGGTTGGGAACAGTTGAGGGTTGTTGGTTGAGGATTGGAAACGAAACCCGAACCCCGAGACCCGAACCGCGCGCCCCGAGCCGCGAACCCCGAACCGCGAGCCGCGATTTCCGAATTCCGATGTCCGAAGTCGGTGACGGGATCGGATCAATCAGCCATCGCGCCACGATCCCGGCCCGCCAGGGCCGGACGGCATTAGCCAGGGGCGCAGCCCCTGGTGGGCGGCGGTTTGTCGCGTGGTCGCCCCAGCGGGGCGACAGGCAGGCGGCGTGAATCGTGGGGCGCCGATCGATCGAGCTCTCGTTGAAACGCCGGGTTTTCCGAACGCCCCGATGCCGCCCCGGTGGGGCTCGGAGTGAGGAAACAGCCGGGCGGGGTGGAGGCGCCTGACCAGGGGCTGCGCCCCTGGCTAATCCGGTCCGGCCCTGTCGGGCCGGGCGCGTGCCGAACGATCAACGATCAACGATCAACGATCAACGATCAACTATCCGCGAATCTGTGAACTTGGGAACTGGGTCCTGGGTGCTGGGACCTGGAATTCGAACCCTGGGACCCAGAACCCAGGTCCCAGGTCCGATTACGATTACGAATTTCGATTACGAATTACGATAACGATTACGAGGAGCCCTGACTTCCGGCGGGGGGAGCGGCGTGTGGTAGAATAAACGCAACCTGTTCGAAGTTCCGCAAGCACTCGGGGCTGGAGGTGGTCATGGCTGGAGCCGGGATCCGAAAGATCGCCATCAACACGGGCGGCGGCGACGCGCCCGGTCTCAACGCGGTGATCCGCGCGGCGGTCATCGCCGCGCTCAACCGCGGCTGGGAGGTGTGGGGCATC
>JAGOHA010000088.1:2553-13674 GCA_017996395.1 Acidobacteriota bacterium
CATGGCTGGAGCCGGGATCCGAAAGATCGCCATCAACACGGGCGGCGGCGACGCGCCCGGTCTCAACGCGGTGATCCGCGCGGCGGTCATCGCCGCGCTCAACCGCGGCTGGGAGGTGTGGGGCATCCGTGACGGCTACCACGGCATTCTCAGTCCGGAGAAGTACCCGAACGGCGGCGTGATCCGGCTGACCGCCGACTCGGTGCGCGGGATCACCCACCTGGGCGGCACGATCCTGGGCACCACCAACTGGGGCAATCCCACCAAGTACCCGGTTCCGGGCCCCGACGGTCAGCTCCACGAGGTGGACCGCACCGGCGAGATCATCGACTACTTCCGCCGGGAGGAGATCGACGCCCTGGTGGCCATCGGCGGCGACGGTTCGCTGACCATCGCGATGGAGCTGGTCCGCAAGGGGCTCAAAGTCATCGGGGTGCCCAAGACCATCGACAACGACCTGGACAAGACGATCATCACGTTCGGCTTCGACACCGCGGTCTCGTTCGCCACCCAGTGCATCGACCGGCTCCACTCCACTGCCGAGGCGCACCATCGCGTCATGGTGGTGGAGGTGATGGGCCGCTATGCCGGCTGGATCGCCCTGAACACGGGCATCTCCGGCACCGCCAACGCCATTCTCGTCCCGGAGATCCCGTACGATCTGGCCCAGGTGGCCGAGAAGATCCGCCAGCGCGAGGCCCGCGGCCGGCATTTCTCCATCGTCGTGGTGGCCGAAGGCGCCAAGCCGAAGGACGGCACCGTGACGGTGGTTTCCAAGGAGGTGGGCCGGCTGGAGCGGCTGGGCGGCGTGGGCGCCATCGTCACCGATCAGCTCCAGCAGCTCACCGGCAAGGAGTGCCGCCTGGTGGTGCTGGGCCACCTGCTGCGCGGCGGCAGCCCCACCACCTTCGACCGGCTGATCGCCCTGCGGTTCGGCGCCGCGGCGATCCGGGGCCTGGCCGAGGGGAAGGGCGGCTGCATGGTGGCGCTGGATCCGCCGACGGTGCGCTACGTGCCGCTGGAGGCGGCCACCAGCCGGATGAAGTCGGTCCCCCTGGATTGCGATTCCATCCTCACCGCCCGCGAGCTGGGCATCTGCTTCGGCGACTGAGCGCGGGCCGGGGCCGGCGCGGGAGGGCCGATGCTGCTGCTGTTCCTGATCGTTGTGGGCGCCATGATCCTGTTCTTCACCGAGGCGCTCCCTGTCGAGGTGACCGCCCTGCTGGTGCTGGCGGCGCTGCTGGTGACGGGGGCGGTGACGCCCGCGGAGGGGCTGACCGGCTTCTCCAACCCGGCGACGGTCACCGTCACGGGGCTGCTGGTGATGAGCGCGGCCATTGAGAAGACGGGCGCCCTGCAGATCGTCGCCCGGCGCATCCTGAAGCTGTCCCGCCACGCGCCGGGGCGGGTGATGGCCATGCTGACCGGGGCGACGGGTGCGCTGTCCATGTTCCTGAACAACACCCCCGTGGTGGCCATGCAGCTCCCCATCGCCATCTCGCTGGCGGAGAAATCGCGGCTGGCGCTCTCCCGGCTGCTCATGCCCATCTCGTTCGCCGCCATTCTCGGCGGCACCTGCACCATGATCGGGACGTCCACCAACGTGCTGGTCGGCGCCCTCGCCGCCGAGCGGGGCTGGCACATCGGCCTGTTCGACATCACCGCGATCGGCCTGGTGTACTTCGTCGTGGGGATGGCGTACATGGCCGTGGTGGGCGTCCGGCTGATCCCCGACCGGGACCGGCCGCGGGAGCTGTCCGAAAAGTACAGCCTGCGGGAATACATCGCCGAGGTGGAGGTGCTGCCCGGCTCGGCGCTGGTGGGCCAGGCGGCCGGGCCGCGCCTGACGCTCGACGGCGGGGAGCCGGCGGGTGTCGGCATCCTGGCGGTGGTGCGGGGCGAGCGCAAGCACCTGCCCGACGAGGCGCCCGCGCTCGCCGCCGGCGACCTGCTCATCGTCAACGGCCCGGTGGACCGGCTGCTCCGGCTCCGCGAGCAGCCCGGCCTGCGCATCCGTCACGACTTCCGCCTGGACGACCAGGCCCTGCAGTCGGGGCAGATCGTGCTCGCCGAGGGGATCCTGGCGCCGGCGTCGCGGCTGGTGGGCGCCACCCTGAAGGAGGCGGATTTCCGCCGGACCTACGGTGTCGTGGCGCTGGCGGTGCGGCGGCACGGCAAGCTCCTGCGCGAGAAGGTGGGGCGGATCCGGCTGGGTTTCGGCGACACGCTGCTCCTCCAGGGCGACCGCCAGCGGATGGACCAGCTCGGCAGCGTCGCCGACTTCCTCATGCTGGAACGGATCAAGCTGCCCCAGCCGCGCCGGGACAAGATCCCCCTGGCCGTGGGGATCTTCCTGTCGTGCCTGGTGCTGATGGGGGCCGGCGTGCTGCCCCTGACCACCGCCGTGATCGTGGGCGCCCTGCTCATGCTGCTGACGCGGTGCCTGCGCCTCCAGGAACTCTACAGCGCGCTCCCCTTCAAAATCATCCTGCTGCTGGGCTGCCTCATCCCGCTGGAGCGGGCCATGGAGCGCAGCGGAGCGGCCGACGGCATCGCCCACGCGCTGCTCCGGGTGGCGGGCGACGGGCGGCCGCTCCTGGTGCTGGCGCTCCTGGCGGTGGTCACGCTGGTGTTGACCGAGATCATGTCCAACACGGCCTCGGCCGTCCTGATGGCCCCCGTCGCCTTCGCCCTGGCTGCCCAGCTGGGCGTCTCGCCCAAGCCGCTGGTGCTGGCGGTGATGTTCTCGGCGTCGTTCTCGTTCCTGACGCCGGTGGGTTACCAGACCAACACCATGATCTACGACGTGGGCGGCTACCGCTTCACCGACTTTGCCCGGGTGGGCGCGCCGCTGACCGCGCTGCTGCTGGGCGTGTCGGTGGCGCTGATACCGGTGTTCTGGCCATTCTGACAGGAGGCATCATGCCGAACGATCCGCGCGCCGACAGCAATTTCCCCGACTTCGAGAGCCAGCCGCTCACGCGGGGGGAGTACATCCAGTCTGTGATCCACCTGTACCGCGGCGAAATGCAGCGGGCGGTCACCTGGCGGTCGCGGCTGGACGCGACCACCAACTGGGCCATCGTGGTCACCATCACCGCGCTGAGCTACGCGTTCGGGGCCGTGGAGCACCCGCACGTCATTATCATCCTGGCCAACGTCGTCATCCTGACCCTGCTCTGGGTGGAGGCACGGCGCTACCGCTACTACGACGTCTGGCGGACGCGCCTGCGGAAGATCGAGGAGAACTTCTTCGCTCCGCTGCTGCGGCGCGACCTCCAGAGCCCCGACGCGCGCTGGGGGAGCATCGTCGCCGAGGACTTCCTGCACCCCCGCTTCAAGATCGCCTTCATCCACGCCCTGAAGGCGCGGCTCATGCGCAACTACGCCACCCTGTTCCTGATCACGCTGGCGGCCTGGCTGGTGAAGATCAGCGTCTGGTCGCCGCGGGGCCACCTGGAGGAGGGGCTGGCGTTTTCCTGGGCGCGGTTTTACGGGGCCATGGGCTTCTCGACCCTGTCACCGGCCGTCGTCCTGGCCGTTCAGGCCGCCTTCTACGGATTTCTGGCGGTGGTGATGCTGTGCGTCCGGGTGCCGTACGGCTACAGCGGGGAGATCCACGAGATCACCCCGGACCGCGAGTTCTGGGACCGCTAGACCACGGACGCGCGATGACGGTGAAGACACTTCAGATATCCCGGCCGGTATGGCTGGTTGCGGCACTCGGCGCCGTCACCCTGGCGGCGGTGCTGGCGACGGGGCCGGATTATGGATTGAGCTGGGACGAGCCCACGTACATGAACGCGGCGCGGGGCGTGGAGCGGTGGCTGGCCCGGCCGCTGCAGGAGATGTTCCGCGCGCCAGTCATCGCCGCCGACTGGAACTTCGAGCCGGTCAACGTGCATCCGGCGGGCCTGCGCTGGCTCTACGTCGCGGGGTTGCGGGCGCTGCCCTTCTCCGCCGATCCGTTCGCGCGGGTGCGGGCCTTCACCGGACTGTTCTTCGTGACCGCCTGGGCGCTGTTTCTGCTCTGGCTGGCGCCCGAGCGGCCGCTGGTGCCGGTGGCGGCCACCCTGGCGCTGCTGACTCTGCCACGGGTGTTCGCCCACCTGCACTTCGCCGCCACCGACCTGCCTCTGGCGGCCGCCCTGCTTCTGCTGACGGCCGCGGTGGGGCGGGGGCTGCGATCGCGCTGGTTCTGGCTCGCCGGCCCGGCGCTGGGCTTCGCCGCGGCGGTCAAGTTCACCGGCCTGGTCCTGGGCATGGTCCCGCTCGCGGTCGCAGCGGTGGCGCTCCGGCGGGAATGGCGCACCGTCCTGCCCCGCCTCGCGCTGATCGCCGGAGTGGCCGTGGCCGTGTTCTACCTCCTGAACCCGGACTTCTGGTTCGCCCCGCTGGCGAAATGGCGGGCGTTTGCCGGATCCACCCTCGCCCGCGAGGAATGGACGCCCATTCCCACACTTTTCGCCGGGCGCTTCTACCCGTACCGGGGCCCCTGGTACTACCCGTGGGTGATCGCCGCCATCATCACGCCGCTGGCGCATCTGGCGCTGCTGGCGCTGGGGCTGGTCCGCGGGGCGGTGCGGTTGGCGACGCCTCCGGATGCGCCGCCGCCGGCGCAGACACCCGCTGCGCCGGACCTGCGCCCGGTCCTCGTGCTGGCCATGGCTGCGGCGCCCCTGGTGCTGTTGATGTTCCCCGCCAGCCCCACCAACGACGGCGACCGCTACCTCCTGCCGGCGTTCCCATTCATCGCCGCCATCATGGCGTTCGGGGCGGCCGCCGCCTGGGACCGGCTCCGGCGGCTGGCCGGGCGGGTGCCGTGGCGCCCGGCTCCGGCGGTGGCCGCGCTGGTCGCGGGCGCGCTCGCGGCCGTGGCGCTGGCAACGCCCCTGCGGGCGACCTACCCCCACGGGCTGGCCTACTACAACGAGCTGGTGGGCGGGCCGGTGGGTGCGCGCCGGGCCGGTTTCGAGACCGCCTACTGGTGGGAGGTGTTGAACGATTCGACTGTCGGGCGCCTGAACGCGACCTGCGCCGGTCACCGGGTGTACTTCCCGTTCGCGCCGCCGGAGCGGTATCTCGACTACATGGTGTACGGCGGGCGGTTCCGGTTCGCGCCGGTGCCGACGGCGGGGGAGGCCGACTTCGTCGTGGTGTACGCGCGGCCGTTCGCGGCGTACTGGGAGGGGGCGGCCCGGGAGGAAGCACGGACCGTTGGCCGGCGCCTCCGGCCGCTGTGGCGGGTGGACATCGCTACAGTCCCGATCCTGGCGGTGTTCCGCTGCGAGCCGGCGGATCCCGCGACGCTCTAGACGCGGCGGGCGCCGTCAGCCGATGTGGGTGGTGGGCTCCACGATCTCCAGCCAGGAGAACCAGAGCGGGTGCCGCCGCTTGTACCAGCGGAGCACCTCCAGCAGCTTCGCCTGCTTCGGCTCCGGGATAACCTCGGGCAGGATCCGGTCGAAGTGGATCCGGATGTGCTCGTCGCCGCAGAACTCGAGGGCCTCGGTGCAGAGCGTCTGCAGCTCGTTGCGAATCCGGCCCGAATCCGAGATCTTGACGGGGCGGGTCTCGTAGTCCTCGCCGGCCAGGAAGCGGTTGAGCAGCGGGTTGAACACCAGCCGGCTCTGGTTCGGCGTCTCCATCATGCGCAGGGTGAAGGTGATCAGCTTGTCCCCGCGCGGAGCGGCCAGCCGGACGGAGGACCGGAACACGTTGGTCTCGATCTGCTTCACGCCCGGCGCCCCGGAGTACGGGTCCGTCTGCATGTAGCCGCAGACGGCCAGCACGTCCCACTCCTTCTCGGGGAAGAAGTCGTCCACGTGGATCAGCGGCTTGTGCACCGGGATGCCGGCGTCGATCCCCTCGTGGATGAGGCGGCGGAACTCCTGCACCGCGGCGGCGTCGGCGGTGCGGCCGATGACCGCCTCCAGCCTGGCCTTGAAGTCGTCGGCGTCGGGGTTGAGGCTCATCACGTCCTGTTCCCGCTGGTACGGCAGGTCGAAGCGCGAGGTGAAGGGGACCAGCGAGGCCTCCAGGTCCAGCATGGGGGCCAGGCTGGCCGCCTGGATGGCCTCGGCCGACGCGGCGTATCCGTCCACGAGGAACAGGTGGATGTCGCCGCCGGCGTCGCGCCAGGTGCCCACGCGGTAGGTGGGGGCGTAGGTGCCCGACTCGGTGAACGCCGCCAGCCCGGAGGGGAGGCCGAAGCCGTCGTCGATGATGTGCACGCCCTGGGCCGCCCACTGCCGCCACAGCTCGCCGATGCGGGGCTCGCGGCTCTTGCCGCGGAGGGTCCAGACGTGGATGTGCTCCCGCTTGATGCCGGGGTAGCATTGCTCGATGGCCCGGACCACCAGCGCCCGGTCGGTCCGGAAGGTGATGAGCAGGGACTCGAGCGCCGCCCGCGCCACGATCTCGCGCGGCAGGAACAGGTTGCCCACATAGCCCTCGTACGGCCGCGAGACGCGCAGCGGCTGGTTGAACAAATGCAGCACGGTGAGCGCCCCGTTGGGGCTCCCCTTGGCGAAGCGGGAGGTGTTTTCGAGGGTGTCGATGGCCGCCCCCCAGACCGTGATCCCGCGCGCCTTGATCTCGCCGTAGAAATCCTCCCAGCGGTAGGCCGGGTCGTTGAGCATGCGCACCACCCGCTGGTCCAGCCAGCGCGCCACCTCGGGGCGCGCGTACACCCGGCCGAAGCCGAGCTGCGGGTTGGAGCCCATCTCGGGCGTCTCACCCGCCTTGGGCATGAGCCCCTCGCCCATGCAGACCATGATGGCGTGGTTTTCGGGGAGCTGGCGGGTCAGGTACCAGAGGCTTTCGCTGAGCGCGTAGGCCGAGATCGCGTCGGCATCCTTCTTGACCTGGTTGAGGCCGGCCTTGTCAAGCTTGGCGCCCTCGCCGAAGCGCCCGAAGAGCTGGGTGCCCAGGGCCGTCACCGCGGCGCCCATGGCGAAGAGCCGCTCCATGCGGCCGTCGAGAAAGGAGATCTCCCGGGTGAACTCCTTGGCCGGTTCGCCGCTGAGCCACCGGACCTCCACGTCGTCGAGCCAGAGATGGAACCGGCCCAGGATGGGCCGGGTGTCAAACGCCCATTGGGCAATGAGATCTTGCTGGTCCTGCATCATTTCGTTCATGCGTCGGACTCCTAAAAAATGATGGTAGCCATGATGTTCATTATGTTGACGTTGGACGATACCAGTCTAAGGCTTTCAGGCCGTTATTGCAAGACCGATTCGCTTTGGGAGCCGGGAGCGGACATCGGAATTCGGATATCGTGTTCGTAATTCGTAATCGTGATCGTAATCGGGGCTCGGGGCTCGAGGCTCGAGGCTCGGGGCTCGCGGCTCGTTCCCATTCTGACATGCGTGCCGCTGATCGGGCGTTTGAACGTTCGGATGTTCGAAACTGTTGATCGTTGATTGTTGATCGTTGAACGTTCGGCACGCGCCCGGCCCGAAAGGGCCGGACCGGATTAGCCAGGGGCGCAGCCCCTGGTGCGAGACCCATCGACACAGGCACCTGTTTTCCCCATCCCGAGCCCCAGCGGGGCAACATCGGAGCCGCGGAAACTCCAGCTCACCCTCCGAATTCGTAATCGTGATCGGATCTGGGACCTGGGTTCTGGGACCTTGGCTCGAGGCTCGCGGTTCGGGTTTCGGGGTTCGGATTTCGTTTCCAACCCTCAACCATCAACTGTTCCCAATCTGCGAACTTGAGAACCTGTGAACCTGCGAACGTTCTCAATTCACCCATTCACCGCTTCACCCATTGCCCCCTCTCCCGGCGCTTGCGGCCGACATTCCCATTGACAGGGCTCCGGCCATCCAGTAGCATAGCCAGGACGTGCCGTCCTGGCGGCACGGAGCACCCGGGCCGAGGCGGCCCGCTCACGAAGACGAAACGCATGAACGGCCCCGATCCCCTGATCATCCCCCGCGCGCAGCATCCGATCTCCCGACGGAATATCAGCCCGAACGTGCTCAAGGTGCTGGCGCACCTGCGCCGCAACGGCCACACGGCCTACATTGTGGGCGGCGGGGTCCGCGACCTGCTGCTGGGGCGCCGGCCCAAGGACATGGACGTGGTCACCGACGCCACGCCCGCCCGGATCAAGAAGATCTTCCGCAATTGCCGGCTGGTGGGGCGCCGGTTCCGGCTGGCCCACGTCCATTTTCGTGACGAGATCGTGGAGGTGGCCACCTTCCGCTCGCCCGTCGACGACGCCGACGACGCGCCGGCCGAGGCGCACACCGGCCCGGAGCAGCTGCCGCCGCGGCTGGCCGGCATCGTCAAGAGCGAGGACGGCCAGATCCTGCGCGACAACGTGTTCGGCACGCCGGAGCAGGACGCCCGGCGGCGCGACTTCACCCTCAACGCCCTCTTCTACAACATCGACGACTTCGCCATCATCGACTACGTCGGCGGCTACCAGGACATCCAGGACCGCCGCATCCGCTCCATCGGCGACCCGAACCAGCGCTTCATCGAGGATCCCGTCCGGATGATCCGGGCGGTGCGCTTCGCCGCCACGCTGGGCTTCACCCTCGACGCCGAGACGCACGCCGCGCTGCTGGCCCACCGCGGCCTCATCGTCAAGGCGTCGTCGGAGCGGATGTTCGAGGAGGTCCGCAAGCTGCTGCTGCTCGGCTCGGCCCGCCCCATCTTCGAGCTGCTCCACGCGACGGGGCTGTTCACCCTCGTCTTCCCGGTGGCGCAGGCCGCCCTGCCCGAAGGGGAGGGGGGCTGGTATTACGAGCATCTGCGCCGCGTGCTGGACTGGGTGGACGCCCGCGTGGCCGCCGGCGAGGCGGTGGACCTGGCCCTGCTGTTCGCCACCATGTTCGGCCCGCTCATCGAGCGGCGGGCCGGCGAGCTCCAGGGCGACGAGCCCATGAGCGCCGTGACGGCCTACAAGCAGACCGTCGGCGAGTTCGTGGCCGAGATGGCCCCCAGCGTCCGGATCCCCAACGTCGTCGGGCTGGGGATCCGGGACATCCTGAGCAACCAGTGGCGCTTCCACCGGAACCAGGGCCGCCGGGCCGCCCGGCTGCTGCGAATGCCGGTGTTCGCCGATGCGTGGACCTACTTCCGGCTCATCCACGGGAGCACGGGCCGCGGCCCGGAGCTGTGCGCGTGGTGGGAGTCGTTCCTGCAGGGCCAGGCGATGCCGGGCGGCGCCCCGGCGGACGCCGGGTTTGCTCCGCCGGTCAAGCGCCGCCGTCGCCGCCGCCGCCGGGGCCGCCGCGGCCCGGGCGAGGGGTCGGCCGCGCCGCCGGACGGAGGGCCCGCCGAAGGCTGGACGGGATCGGGCCTGAGTTTTTAGTCCATCACGGGGAGTGCCGAACATGAGGACGATCATCAACGCGCACCAGTTTCTGAGCCTGTCCGCGTCGATCAACTACCAACTGTCGGCCTCGCCCATCAACTGGCGGGCCGTCCTGGCCCTGGCCGTGGGCAACCGCCTCGACGAGGCGGAGAACGAGATGATCCTGGAGGCGCTCCACTACCTGGGCGAGGCGTACGGGCAGACGAAACGGCGCCTGGGGCCGTACGCCATCATCCATCCCATCCGCGCCATGGCCCTGCTCAGCCGCGCGGTGGAGAAGTTCACCCTCCTCGACCTGCTCACCATCCTCTTCCACGACAAGCAGGAGGACATCACGGCGGACCGCTACCCGGCGGACGCCTGGCGGTCGCTGGAGGCGCATTACGCCGCCCTCATCCGCCGGCTCAAGCCCGAGGACGAGTGGTTCCTCAACGAGCGGCTGGAAGTGCTGGCGATCCAGCCCGGCGAGAAATACTACAACTACCTGGGCCGGATGCTGGAGCGCGCCCACAAGACGCCGGAGCTGGTCCGGATCAAGCTGGCCGACCGGCTGGACAACACGCTGGACCTGCGCATGGACCTGTACAGCGACAAGGCCGACATCGAGTGCTACGAGATGATCTTCGCGCTGCTGTTCACCGATACGCGCGCCCGCTTCTGCGTGCGGCCGCCCCACCCGGTGCCGGGGAAGATCAACGGTGCCCGCCGGCTGTACCAGATGTTCAAGAACGCGGTGTTCCTCTCGCTGCTCCGCGACGCCGGGCTGGACCGCATCGACACGGCCTGCGAGCGCCTGTTCGCCACCATCGCCCGAACCAGCCTGTCGGAGGCGCAGCGCATCCTGCAGCACATCTTCATGTACCACCTGCAGGAGATGCAGGACCAGCGGGCGATCCTGATGGACGTGATGACGTACTGCCAGCAGGGCGCCGTCACGCGGGTCACGCCCACCAGCGCCGCCCACCGGCTGGACGGCCTGTTCAAGTACCGCTTCGACCACGAGGACAAGGAGACCCGCAACCGCAGTCTGGACGAGCTTTACAAGGACAAGCCCCTCATGGCCGAATCGGCGCTGGCTTTCATGGCGGTGTTCTCCAGCTTTCTGATGGATCCCGACTTCAAGATTCGGGGCATCGACGCGGCGGGCATCCACCCCGACTCGGCCGGCCCAGGCGCCTGATCGTCGAAGCACATTCCCCTTCGTCGAGAGTTGATGGTTGATCGTTGATGGTTGATCGTTGAGCGTTCGGCACGCGCCCGGCCCGCAGGGCCGGTCCGGATTAGCCAGGGGCGCAGCCCCTGGTGCGAGACCCATCGACGCAGGCGCCTGTTTTCCCCACCCCGAGCCCCACCGGGGCGACATCGGGGCGTTCGGAAAACCCGGCGTTTCAACGCGAGCTCGATCGATCGGCGCCCCACGATTCACGCCGCCTGCCTGTCGCCCCGCTGGGGCGACCACGCGACAAACCGCCGCCCACCAGGGGCGCAGCCCCTGGTGCGAGACCCATCGACGCAGGTGCCTGTTTTCCCCACCCCGAGCCCCACCGGGGCGACATCGGGGCGTTCGGAAAACCCGGCGTTTCAACGCGAGCTCGATCGATCGGCGCCCCACGATTCACGCCGCCTGCCTGTCGCCCCGCTGGGGCGACCACGCGACAAACCGCCGCCCACCAGGGGCTGCGCCCCTGGCTAATCCGGTCCGGCCCTGGCGGGCCGGGATCGTGGCGCGATGGCTGATTGATCCGACCCCGTCACCGTCGATGACGCGCCGATCACGATTTCAATTACGA
>JAGOHA010000089.1 GCA_017996395.1 Acidobacteriota bacterium
TCCGGGCCACCGCGTCGCGCTGGGCGGGGGGCAGGTCGTCGGCGGTGATGGCGGGCAGGGGATTGTCCGGCTCCACCAGATGGAAACCGGGTTCGGCAAATTCATCCTCCGGGCCGGCCTCGGCCGGCGCGGCCGGGGGGATGGCGGGCGGCGCGATGTCGCCGGCGCCGACGGGCCCGAAGGTGCGGTCAGTGTCGGGGGCCTCGGCGGGCGGGAGATCGGGACGGTCGTCGGACTGGGTCATGAAATGTACCTCAATGATGTAACTTGGAGCGTCGGGCGTCCGGGGATCGTCCGCGCGGCGAAGGCACATTATAAACCGAAACGGTGAATCGGTGAATCGGTGAATGGGTGAATCGGTGAATCGGCCGGGCGAACCGGAGGGGGGAATTCACCACGAAGGCACGAAGGACACCAAGGAAGAGTTAAGAGTTGAGAGTTGAGCGTTGAGGGTTGGGAGCGAGCCCCGAGCCCCGAACCCCGAGTCCCGAACCCCGAGCCCCGAAGTCCGATCCACCGCCGAGGCGCGGAGCAGGACGAGCCATCCGCGCGCTTTAAACATTGAGCGATCTCTGCGCCTCAGCGTCTCCGCGGTGAATGAATCAGTGGCCCGATCACTTCTGCCACAGGTAGCTGAGCTTGATGAAGAGGCCGCGCTGGGTGGTGGTCCACGGTCCGTCTCCGGGCAGCCAACGTTCGTTTTCCCATTCCTGGCGCTGGATCAGCGAACCGTAGCCGACAAACATGACTGTCCCGGGGATGTAGGTGTAGGAGACCAGGAAGTCCGTGAGCACCCGCTGGCGGTAGCTATCGTAGCGGAGGGTGGCGCGGACGAACCATGACTTGTTGAACTGGTAGGTGGTGCGCCAGTTGGCCACGGCGGCGGTGAACAGGTTGTCGCCGTCGGGGTGGTCCATGGCGTTGCGCCGGACGTCCAGGGTCAGGTTCAGCTTGGCGTTGGGCTGGACGGTGACGTTCCCGCCGAGGCTCATGTAGTTGCCCAGCACCGGCGCCACGGAATCGTAATAGATGTCGCGGCCGGTGTTGTAGTTGACGCCGAAGCGGAACCAGTTCGTCGCCTGGAGGCTCCCCTGGATCCGGAAGAGCCCGGGGTGGAACAGCTGGCCCGCCCAAGCCTCCTGGCCGTGGATGTAATCGATCCGCAGGGAGCCCTGGCGGACGAAGTTCATCCGCAGCGCGGCGAGCGCCAGGTAGTCGTCCAGCCCGGTGATGGTGTCATGGACCGCCAGGGCGTACAGGAAGGGATTGACGCTCTTGATCCAGGACCACCGGTCGGACTTCGGCTGGTAGACGGGGCCGAAGTAGCCGATGACCCGGTTGAAGCCGGTGCGCTGGTAGAATGCGGTGTCCATCCGGAAGCCCGGGTCGTAGTGTTCCAGGGCGGTCCAGATGCCCAGCGACGTCGCGTCGTACTCGTACGAGACGGTGACCGCGCCGCCGTCGGAGGTCGCCGCCGTGCCGTCCTCGCGGGACTGGCTGTACAGGGCGAACCCGCTGAACCGGTGCTGCCCCCAGAAGCGATACTGGAAATCGGCGCCGACCACCCGGTTGAAGCCGCCGGCGAACGAGCGGCTGGTGACGATGCCGCCCACGTAATTGTCGCCGCTGAGGGTGTAGTTGGCCCGGCCGATGATGTAGGCGGCCCGGTCACCCTGGTACGGATTGTCCTCACCGTCGATCTCCCGCCCCGGCCATTCATCGCCGGCGGCCAGAAAACCGAAAGCCACCCGGCCCTGGTTGCCGGTGGTCTTGACCCCCCACAGCGGATCCACGATGGTGCGCGTGTGGACGGCGGTGCTCATGTTACAGTCGCCGTTGGTGGCGGCCAGGTTGAATATGCCCATGTTCTCCATGAAGAACGGGCGCTTCTCGCTGTAGAAGATGGGGTAGCGCTGGTTCACCTCCACCTGGAAGGCGTCGCTCTCCACCTGGCTGAAGTCGGGGTTGACGGTGGCCTCGGCGGTGATGGAGGAGGTGAGGCCGTACTTGACGCCGACACCGAAGTCGGGCGAGTTCTCCGCCGGCGCCCACTCGTCGGGAGTCTGCCGCACCTGGTCCCGGCTGTAGGTGAAGCTGGGCAGCACCTCCAGGACCAGCGGCGTGTCCAGCTTTTCAAAGCGCACGGGTGCGTGGACGTTGAGCATCCCGGCGCCCGGCGTCAGCTCCGGCCAGGAGCCGCTCTGCCCCAGCCGGCTGATCCGCCGCCAGAACAGGACGCCCATGGTCACGTCGGCGCCGCTCCGGAACCGGATGCTCTTCCACGGGATCCGGACCTCGACCTGGTAGCCGTCGGCGGTGATGCGGCCGGCGCTGTCCCAGACCCAGTCCGGCGCCGAGTTCTCCCCCTGGCCGGCGGTGTTCAGGAGGTCGCCCTGGATGCCGCTCGGGTTGATGAAAAATTCGTAGCCGTTCTGCCGGCCGTTGAAGGTGTCGATGGAGAAGCCCACCCAGTCGTCGTTGAACATGCCGTCCCGCCGGGTGACGCTGGTCTTGATCTGGCCGGGCTCCGTGTCGTGGCAGAAGAACGCCGCATAGAGAAATTTCTGGTCGTACGCCAGCCAGGCTTCGGTGGTCTGGGGCAGCGTCGCCCCGAAGGCCGGGTTGTAGGTCACGAACCGGCCGCTCGCCAGGGGCGCGCCCTGCCAGACCGCGTCGTCGAGCACGCCGTCGATGACCGGCGCGGCGGCCGCTTTCACGACCTGCGGCGGTTCGGTCGCGGCGGCCCGCAGGCGGCCTGCGGACGTCGACAGGAGCAGGAGCAGCAGCAGCGCGGCGCCCACCGCTCCGGCACGGCATCGAATGAGGTGTCTGTTCACGGTCTATCCCCGCCAGTCAGCGTTTCCGTCGGCGCTGGGTGCAACGTCGTCAGCGCATGGGTGCTGGTTTATACGCAGCCGGGATAGAAAACGTTCGACGAAGGGGTGATGGCGGGATGAAACGGACCGCGGCCGGGACCGGCGGGCGGCGGCGCCGAGGTGTCGGGCCGAGGGGGCGGCCGGTGTTACTTGTGCTGGTCCAGGTAGCGCTGCATCTCGGCGGCGGCGGCCTTGAGCTGGGCCAGGGTGTGGAGGCGCTCGAAGGAGGCGCAGCAGTACTCCTCGCCCTTGCGCGGGCCGTCCTTGATGATGCAGTACACCTTGTGGGCGCTGAAGTACTGGTCGCCGCGCTTTTCGGCGCTGGCCAGGATCTCCACCCGGCTGCCGCTGTGGAACGTCCTCAGATAGACCGGGTAGATGGCGTTGTAGGTTCCCACAATGTCATCGGAAGCCGGTTGGGCCGCCGGCTTGTCCGGCGGGGCCGATCGGTTGCCTGTCGCGGCGGCCCGGGCGCGCCGGACGATCTCGGCGCTGACCTTGTCGCCGGTTGCCGGCCCGTAGGCGGTTTTCCGGCCGGGATTGACGGTGAGGGCCGTGTAATTGTACTGCCGCATCGTCTCGATCCAGGCCTTCAGCGACAGGCCGTTCCAGACGCTTCCCTTGAAGTTGGCGAAGTGGCCGTCCGTGCCCCCCTGGGCCCACAGGTCGAAGGTGTACGGCACGCCGTCGATCACCACCACCGGGCAGACGTGGTCCAGGTTCACGTCGAAGAGCCAGCCTTTCTGGATCCGCCGGAACCCTTCCTTGGACGCCATCACGGTGCAGAGCTGGTCGTCCGTGAAACCGGCGCCGGACAGGACGTCGCTGACCACCGTGGCCAGGTCCTGGCACGTCCCCAGCGACTGGTCGCCGTGCTTGGCGGCGGACCAGATCCGGCCGAAATAGGAATAATTGGGATCGATGCCGCGGCGCTTGAGCTCCTGGCCCAGGCGGATGGTCATGTACTGCGCCCGCGCCAGCGGCTCGTCCGGGGCATACCGCGCTTCGCCGGCGCCCCACTCGCGCCAGTCGAAGTACTCGCCGCCCGCTGCGGCGGCGGAGAGGATGACGGTGGCCGTTACGACGAGGCACATGATGCGATGCATGGGACCTCCGGTGTCGGGGGTTGCTGGCCGGCTCATGGGGTCCGGACGTCTCCATTATACCGCGGCGGCACCGGCGGGGTACGGGCCGGCGGAGGCGAATCGGGGGAGCGGGTGTGGACCGGCGGCTCAGCCGAGGAGGTACTTCCGGATGCGGCCGAGGATGCTGCGCTTGACGTCGGACTTGGCGTCATCCGTTCCGGCGCCGGCGGTGGCGCGGAGGCGCTCTTCGACCATCTGTTCGATCTTGGCGATGAAGCCCTCGTTGCGTTTCAGGATGGCGTCGAAGCCGTCCTTCTCGATGACCAGCACCTGCAGCGGCTCGGCCGCGATGACGGTGGCCCCGCGCGGCTCGCCGGTGAACAGGGCGATCTCGCCGAACAGCTCGTGCTGGCCGAGCGCCGCGACCTTCTTGCCTTCCTTCTGGATGTCGACGCTGCCCCGCAGGATGGCGAACATGTTCCGGCCCACCTCGCCATCGAGGGCCACGACGGCCCCGGCCGGGTATTCGACGATCTCGGCGCCGGCGGCGACGGCAGCCATCTCCTCGCCGTTGAGGATGCGGAACATGTCCACCTGAGCCAGCGCTTCGCGGACCCGCTCACCGTTGCCGTCGGTGGCGGGCTCGGGCGGCCGCCGCTCGATCTGCAGCGTACGGATGGGGAAGGGGATGGTGATGTGGTGGCGCTGGAAGTTGTACCAGATGGACCGGAGCACCGCCCCCTCCAGCCGGCGGTAGCCCGTGTATGTCTCGATGTGGAAGCGAACGCGGTAGTCGACGGAGAAGTCGTTGAACTTGATGATGTACACCGCGGGCTCCGGCTGCCAGCGCACGCCGGGGGTGGAGAGCACCGCCTGCTTGAGCACCTGCATGACCAGGTCCGGGTCGTCGGCGTAGCTCGTGCCGATGGTCAGGGTGCGGGCGGCGTTCTGGCGGGTCAGGTTGCTGAACCGCTTCTTGGTGAAATCCTGGTTGGGGACCACCACCAGTTCGTTGTCCGTGGTGAGCAGCTGCGCGGAGCGCCAGGTCATTTCCTGGACTTGGCCGATGGTGTCGTCCACCTGGATCCAGTCGCCCGGCCGGAGCGAGTCTTCGAAGTGGAACACCGTCCCGGCGATGAGGTTGATCAGCGTGTCCTGGACCGCCAGGCCGATCACCACGGTGAGGACCGCCGACGTAGCCAGCACCGGGGTGATGTCGATGTCGAAGATCTCCTTCAGCAGGAGGAGGAACAGGATGGTGTAGGCCACGCCGATGGCCAGGTCCCAGATCAGTCGGGAGATGTTCACGCCCCGGCGGGACAGCCACGCCTGGGTGAGATCCCGGACGAGGTAGATGCTGAGGGCCACCAGCAGGAAGATGAACACCGAGTCGGCGGCCTTCAACAGGTGGTAGGACACCTTGATCAGGCCGGCGGTTGCGGCGTCACGGAAGACCTGCACGAGACAGGTGGCCAGCAGGAGGCGGCTGCTTCGGCGGAGCAGGGGGAAGGAACGGCTGAGCCCGCCCAGAACCAGGCCCAGGATCAGGATGACCCAACTGGTGGTGAACTCGGCCAGGTGCAGGTTCATGTCGCCTCCGCGAAAGCCGAGTCTACCACAAGCTATCTCAGGGTGAAAGCGGAGAGCCGGTAAGCCGCGACGTAGCGCCCGTAGCGCCCGTCCGCCGGACGGGCGCCGTGACACTTGGCGAAGTAGCGCCCGGCCGCCGGACGGGCGCCGTGACACTTGGCAGGAAGTGGCGGGATTACGATGCACCCACGCCGCGACTTTGCGCGAATCCATGAGTGAATCGTTCAGCTTTGCCGAGGGAACGGGCCGCGCCCGGCGGGCGCGGCCTACTGCGGGGGAGTAGCGCCTGCCGCAGCGCAGTAGCGCCCGGCCGCCGGACGGGCGCCGTGACACTCGACGACGTAGCGCCCGGCCGCCGGACGGGCGCCGTGAAAATCTGCAAGAAGTGGCGGGAGTTCGATGGGTTCTCGCCGTACCGCGATTTGGAGCCGTGGGCGAGCCGTGAAATCGTGCCGAGGGAGCGGGCCGCGCTCGGCGGGCGCGGGCCGGCTCGCGATGCGTCGCCCCCTGGGCCTGCGGCCCAGGCGATTGACCGCCGTCCCTCCGGGCCGGATGCGTGCCGTCATTGCCGGGTCGTGCCGTAGCCCGGCTGCGGCACGAGGGACCGTTTTCCGCGTCGGGCGCCCGCCGAAACCCGGCTGCGCAGCAGCCGCGGAGTGTAGCCCGGGCCGACAGGCCCGGGTGGGGCGGATCCCGCACGAGGTGGAACAGCCGCGCCAGCGGCGACAGAAATGGATCGGGATCAGTGCCCGATGATTCAGCGTTGTTGAAATTTCGAACGGATTGGAATGGGTCCAACCCATTCAGCCGTCTCCGTCGCTCCTGCGGAGCTCGGATTGCACCACCAGCGTCGACCCGGACCTGTCGGTCCGGGCTACATGCCGCTGCCGCCGCGGGCAGCAGGGCTTTGGCCGATGATCGCTTGAAGCATCCGTTGTTGTCCAATCGGCAGCCCCCTTTGCAGGGGAATTCCGGACCGCCCTCCCCGTAGCCTGCGGCGCAGTAGCGCCCGTCCGCCGGACGGGCGCCGTGACACTTGGCAGGAAGTGGCAGGATTACGATAGGTCGTCGCCGCGACGCGTCTCGGAGACCGTGGACGAATCCCTCAATCGTGCCGAGGGAACGGGCCGCGCCCGGCCGGAACGCGGCCTACTGCTCCGATCCGCGCCCGGCCGGAGCGCGGCCTACGGCAGGATGGCAAACACGCGGGCCGGCGCGCCGGTGCCGTTTCGGATGGGCATGGGCGCGGCGTACAGCACCGCCCCCGCCGCCGGCAGGCGGTCGAGATTGGCCAGGTTCTCAATGGCGAGCTTCCCCGCCCCGCACAGGGCCCGGTGCACCTCGAAGTCCACCGACTGGCCGTAATCGATGCTGGGGGTGTCCAGGCCGATGCCCGTGATGTTCCGCTCCTGCAGGAGAAACCGAACCGCCGCCAGTCCGAAACCGGGAAAGTGGAGCAGCGGCAGCGCGTCGGGGCCGCGTCGGTCGGTGCCCAGCACCTTCAGCTTGTCGGGATAGTGCCGGGTGCCGATGCCGGTGTACATGATCACCCACGCGCCGCGCGGGATGGGGCCGTGGCGTTCCTCCCACCGCCGGATGTCGTCGACCGTGAGCCGGTAATCCCGGTCGGCGGCGCACGCCGCGGTCACATCGATGCGGACGGCGGGGCCTACCCACTCGGCCAGCGGCACCTGGTCGATGGTGCGTCCGCCCTGGGCGAAGTGGACGGGCGCGTCCACGTGGGTGCCGCCGTGCTCGGAGGCAGCGTAGTTGTTCGACGCGTACCACCAGCCGCGTTCGTTCACCTGCCAGGAGACCGGGCTGCGGGAAAACAGCTCGGCGGTGGGCCAGTAGATGGTGTTCTCGTCGTACGGGTAGGTCAGATCGAGGAGCCGCTCGGCAGCCGGCACCGGCGAACCCGCCGGGGTGAATGCCGCGCACAGGCTCAGGATGGACACCGCAATCACCGTTCGGGTCAGGGTCGCGTGCATCGTGCCTCCGTGATCCTCGGTCGAGTCTCACCGCCCCGCCAGCCGGCCGGCCAGGACGGTCCGGTCGGCGGCGTCCACGACGCCGTCGCGGTTCAGGTCGGCCGCGGATTGTGGGGCGGCGAAGGGCGCCGTGCCCGGGGTCAGGTGGCCGGCCAGGTGATGGTCCAGGATGGCCAGGTCCACCACGGTCACGGCGCCGTCCAGATTCAGGTCGCCCGCCGCCCCGGCGCCGCCCCCGGCCTCCTGCATGAACACCAGCCCCCAGTTCAGCGCGTTGACGAGGTCCTTGGAACTGAGGTAGACCGGCGGGTCGTCCTCCCACACCGGATCGATGGTGCCGGTGGCGTAAAACATCTCCGCCGCCGCCAGAAAGCGCGCCTCCCCGCTGTGCCGGGCGGCGTAGGTCAGCGCGTCGGCCACGGTCAGGGCCCAGTTGTTGACGTCGAGGTACGACGGGTCGCTCCCGTCGAAGAAGATGTCGTGGGTCAACGCCGCCCGTCCCGGCCGGTACTCCGTCATGGCCTGGTCCAGGAGGAAGCCGGCGTAGGCGGCCAGGGCGCCGTCCGTTCCCAGATCGTCGGTCCAGCCGTATTCGGCGCACAGGTCCAGGTAGCGCCCCATGGTCCAGAGCACCTGGGCGCACATGAATGTGCTCAGGTAGGCGCCCGGGTGGGACGCCCCGAAGGCGGCCGGGTCGGTCAGCCACCCTTTGTTGGACAGGTCGGCCGTGGCGCCCACGATGGCGCGGAGCGCGTCGAGCCAGCGGCTGTCGCCGGTGGCCCGGTAGCCTTCGATGTAGCCGAAGATCAGGTTGGCGCGTTCGCGCTGGGGGAGCGGGTCGTTGAAATCGCTGAACTGGGACAGGTTGAGCATGGCCTCGAGACCCTCGCCGGCGACGTCGCGGAAGCGGCGCTCGCCGGTGAGATGCCAGGCCAGCAGCAGGTCCGGCACGCCGAAAAACAGGTCCACGCTGGGCGAGTTGTGATTGCGGTTCGGATTGGCGTTGCCCGGCTCGTCGTGCTGGCTGTGGCCGAAGTACGCGCCGTGGGACCAGTGCTGAATCCCCTCATCGGGGATGTGCAGGTAGTCCGTGTCAGCCAGGTGACGCGCGGCCGGCAGGGCCAGGTCCAGCCAGGCGGGATCGGCGGAGCGGCAGAACTGGAGGAGCATGCCGTACACGTACCAGTATTTGAGATTCAGCTGACCGGCCTGGTTGGGGCCGAAGGCCTCGTAGTCCAGCGGCACGTCGCCCCAGTCCTGCCAGCCGTGGAAATTGTAGCGCTCCACCGCTTCGGCCAGCGTGCCGTTGCCGAAGGTGGGGTCATCCACGTCGGGATCGAAGTCGGGGTTGGGCTCAAAAGCCACGCGGACGTAGCGCTCGTACAGGGACCAGCGGCTGGCGTCGGCGGCCGGGATCCCCCCCAGCGCACCGCTGCCCACGTAGTCGGCGGCGGCCAGGCGCCCGAACAGGGGGCGGTCCAACGCCCGGGCGCGGCGCTCGGCCTCGGCGGCGTCGTGCGCGGCGGCGCCGAACGCCAGCAAGATCGTGTGCGTCTTCTCCTCCCCCACGCGCAGGTTGTGGTTGAAGTGGTCGCCGCGGGGGAAGAGGTCCACGGAGATCCGGCCGTCGGGCTGAGCCGCGATGGCCTTGGGGAAATTCCGGCTGAAGTCGCGCACCGCGGCCAGCGCGGCGGGCCCGTCGGCGCCGCGCGCGGCGGCGAGCCAGCCGAGCGCCTGCTCGCCGGTGACGGGCGCGCCGGCGCCGGTGATCTCGAAGCCGGGCAGGGTGCAGTACGACTGGAGTCGCGGTGCCGCCGACGCCTCGTAGCCGGGCCAGCCCACGAGGCCAGCGTACGCGTTCCAGTGCTCGGTGCCGGAGGAATCCTGGTACAGCTCCACCTCGGCGGACGGGCCGGTCGCGGTGACGCCCGATTCGGTCCGGACGGTCAGGGCGCCGGCGCCTCCCGCGAGCTGCAGGTTCAGCTCCAGGGCGCCCAGGTAGACGCTGTTGGGAGCGCCCTGGTCGTGGGCGTTGGTGGGTTGCTCCCATTCGCCCGTGAGCACCGGATGGTTGTTCTCCACGGTGAAGTCCAGCCGGACGTCGCTCCGGCCGGCGGTGAAATGCAGTCGGGCCGTGAAGTCGAGCACCGCCCGCGCGGCGTCATCCAGGATGCTCCCCTCCACCCGCACCACCGCCTGCAGCGGACCGCTGCGCTCCACCACCAATGCGGTGGCGCGCGGGGTGAAGTCGGGCGCGCCGCCGGCGACCACGCTCCGGCCCAGCGAGGGTTGGTAGCGGATCGCCGCGGTGGCCGCCAGTGGTTCGAGCTGGATCTGTCCGGACACGGTGACCTGCCGCAGCAGGTTGAACGCGGCGCCGGTGGCCAGGTCGAACCGGGCCGCGCCGGTGTCGACGCGGAGCTCTCCCGGCGTGCCGGTGTCGATTTGGACCGCTGTCGGCGGGGCGAGACCGGGTCCTCCGTCGTCGAGCACCAGAGTCTGGCTGCCGCCGGAGGGAAGAGTGGCCAGATAACCCACCAGCACCCACCGGATGGGAGCGGTCAACTGACCGGGATGTCCGCCCCAGCGCGACAACACCTCGAACTGGGCGGGAACGGGCGCGCCCGCAACTTCCCGCAGCCGAAGCTGCGTCGGGTCGGTCAGGTCCCAGCTCCGGGGCAGCGGCACGCCGAAGACGGCGTACTCGCCGCTCCGCGCCACGCCGGCGCGCTCGGTGACGGTGATGGGGAGCGTATGCTGAGCCGCGACCGGAATGGCTGTGGCCAGCGCCAGCCCGCACACCGCCGCCCGCAGCGTCCACCGCCAGCTGTTCATGGATCCCACCTCCGAATGGCAGGTTGTCAATCCCCCAGATACTGATTCACCATCTGCAGGATGCGCGGCGGGAGCGCGTCGCTCAGTTCGGTCAGCCGCTGGCGGCACTCCAGGAGTTCCCGGAAGGGGACCTCCGAGCGCCAGTGCGATTCAAGCCGGGCGACGGCGCCGCTCTGGATCAGCAGAAAGAACGCCGTGAACGCCACCCACAGGTCGTCCAGCCGCCGGCGGGCGCTCTGTTCGTCGGCGTCCGGCAGGAAATCGTTGGGATCGGCGATGTACAGGACCGCGGCGGCGGCGAGGCGGCGGTCGGCGCCCGGCATCTCCAGGTCGTAGGCGACGCGGCGCAGCAGCCGGAAGAGGTCCGGCAGAAAGCGGACCATCTGGTCGGCCCCGTTCGGCGACATGCCCGCGGACCATTCCGCCACCAGGACCTGCAGCTGGCGGTAGACGCGGTCGAAGCAGTTCTCGGTCATCGCCATGACGCCCCTCCCGGCCGGTCGCTCGATCCGGCTGCCTGTATCAGATAATGCTTAAGATCATTTTACTCCCGGGTGGGCGGGGGTGCAACGCCGGCCGCGAGTTCCCGAGTACCGCGCGTTCGATGAACGCGCGCCGGATGCAGCGGCAGACCGGCTGATCCTGCCGTGGCCGAACTCGCGCACGGCAGCAGCGCGAATTCCCTGGATGCAAAAAAAACGGCGGGGCCGGAAGGCCCCGCCGGGTGTTGCGCAGGTGGAGTCGGCCGGTTACTTGGCGTCCGCCTTGCAGAATTTGTCCATCCAGGCGATGACGGTGTCGTGCCAGAGGATGGAATTGTGGGGCTTGAGCACCCAGTGGTTCTCGTCGGGGAAATGCAGGAACCGGCTCTCGATGCCGCGGCGTTGCAGGGCGGTGAAGGTGGAGAGCCCCTGCGTGTCCACCACGCGGTAGTCCTTGCCGCCGTGGATGACCAGCGTAGGCGTCCGCCAGTTCTTCACGTAGTCGATGGGATTGTGCCGGGTGTAGTGCTCCGGCTTTTCCCACGGCAACCCCTCGTGGTCCCACTCGGGGAACCAGAGCTCCTCGGTGTCGTAGTAGGCCATCCGCTCGTCCAGGTTGCCGTCGTGGACCACGAGGGCGCGGAAGCGGTCGGGCCAGTTGCCGGCGATCCAGTTGATCATGTAACCGCCGTAGGAGGCGCCGAGCGCCGCCACCCGTTCGCCGTCGAGCCAGGGGTATCTGGCCACCGCGGCCGCCAGCCCCTTCTGGAGGTCCTCCAGCGGCTTGCCGCCCCAGTCGCCCCGGATGGAGTCGCAGAACGCCTGGCCGTAGCCGGTGGAGCCGTGGAAGTCCACCATCACCGCGGCGTAGCCGGCGCCGGTGTAGGCCTGCGGGTTCCAGCGGTAGTGGAAATGGTTGCCGAAGGAGCCCTGCGGCCCGCCGTGGATGAGATAGGCCACCGGGTACTTGCGCGCCGGATCGAAGTCCGCCGGCTTGACCACGTAGCCGTAGACGGTCTCGTTGTTCCAGCCCTTGAAGGTGAACTGCTCGAAGTCGCCCATCCGGGCGGCCGCCACCTTGGCGTCGTTGATCGCGGTGATCTTGCGGGCGCCGCTGCCGTCGGGCCGGACGGTGTACAGTTCCACCGGCGACTTCAGGTGGTCGAGGCCGTACAGGATCACGTCGCCGGCCGGGCTCGGATCGCTCACCGTGCCCTGCTCCACCACCACGCGGGCGGCGCCGGTGGCGACATCGATGGCGAACAGCGAGGACTGGCCCAGGTTGTCGGCCGCGGCGTAGAGGGTCTTGCCGTCGGGGGACCAGGCGATGTTCTGGGGGGAGCGGTCCCAGGCGGGCGCCAACTCCTTCGCCGTGCCATCGGGCCAGGCGCGGAGCATGATCGCGTAGCGGTCGGCCTCGTAACCCGCCCGTTTCATGGCCAGGTAGGCCAGGGTCTTGCCGTCGGGGGAGAATGCGGGCTGGGTGTCCCAGGCCGGATTGTCGGTGAGCTTCTTCGGCGGCGCGGAGGCGTCGACGGGCGCCAGGTACAGGTCAAAGTTGGTGGACCACGCCTCCTCGCGGCCGGCGTCGCGGGCGGTGAAGACCACGCCCCAGCTGTCGGGGGTGAACGTGAACTCCTCGGTGCCGCCGAACGGCTTGCTCGGCGCGTCGGCATCCATGCCCGCCATCAGGTCCACCGGCTCGCCGCCGGCCTTCGGCATCACGAACAGGTGGCTGCGCCGCCCGTCGGTCCAGGTGTCCCAGTGCCGGACGAACAGGCGGTCCCAGATCCTGCCGGTGACCTTGCTCTTCTCGAGCTCGGCCAGGCGGCCCGCGGTCTCGGCGACGGTCTTGAGTTCGGGGTACACGTCCAGGGAGAACAGCAGCAGGGTGCCGTCGGGGGAGATGCCCAGGTTGGCCACGTCCAGCGGCAGCTTGGTCACGGGCATGGCTTCGCCGCCGTCCAGGTGGATCCGCCACACCTGCGACGATCCGGAACGGGTGGACAGGAAGAAGATGCATTTCCCGCAGGGCGACCAGACCGGGTTGCTGTCGCCGGCCTCATGGGTGGTCAGGCGGCGCAGCCCCGTGCCGTCGGTTCCCACCACCCAGAGGTCGGTGCGGCCGCGGTTGGCCTCGAGGTCGGTGGTGCGGAGCGTGAAGACCACCAGCTTGCCGTCGGGCGAGACGGCCGGCTCGGAGATCCGGTCCATGGCCAGCATGTCGTGGACCGAAAACGGGTGCGTCTCCGCGGCGGGGGTGGCGCCCATCACGCCGGCACCCAGGGCGATCGATAGAGCCAGAACAAGCCATCCGATGCGCATGCGGTATTCCTCCATGATGTGGTGATGAATCGGTTCATTGCGGTGTCAGGGCCGGGGGCGGTGCCCTCGGCGTCGCCAGAAGCCCTATTTGAACACAAAGAGTTGCCGGACACAAAAACAATCTCCAGTGGTCGCGGCGCCCCGGCGTGCGCGGGACCCGTGGCGCGATCCCTGTCAGCGGGGGGTGCCGTCGCCGGCGGCTCCGGCGGCGGCGTCCGGCGGTTCCTCCCGGCGGGCGGGCGGCGGCGCGGCCTGACCCCCGTACCGGGCGTAGGCGCTGATGATGAGCTGGACCAGGGAATGGCGGACCACGTCGCGCTCGTCGAAATAGCAGAAGCG
>JAGOHA010000229.1 GCA_017996395.1 Acidobacteriota bacterium
AAGGCGGGCCTGGCCGGCTTGGCCGGCGTTGCGCTGGGCGCGTCTTGCGGACGCACCCCGGAACCGGTCACCCATTCGCCGGAACCCGCACCGGCACCACCGGCCAAAGGGCCGGTGATGACCCGGACGCTGGGGCGGACCGGACTGAACGTTTCCATCGTGGGCATGGGCGTGATGAACGCCGACAACCCCCGCCTGGTCGAGGCGGCGCTGGCTGCGGGCATCAACCACGTGGACACCGCCCACGGCTACCAGAACGGCCGGAACGAGGAGATGGTGGGGCAGGCGGTGAAGACGGTCAAACGGGACGCCGTTGTCCTGGCCACCAAGGTGCCGCCGCCGGGAGACGGCGACGCCACCCGGCGCAAGGCGCGCTACCTCGAGATGCTCGAGATCAGCCTGCGCCGGCTGGCCACGGACTACGTGGACATTCTGTACCTGCACAACGTGTCCAGCCGGGCGGGGGTGCTCGACGAGGCCATGCTCGAGGTGGCCACCCAGATCAAGGAGTCGGGCAAGGCCCGCTTCATCGGCGTGTCCACCCACTCCAACGAACCGGAAGTGATCCGCGCCGCCAAGGACAGCGGAGTCTTCGATGTGGTGCTGACCGCCTACAACTTCCGCCAGGACCACCGGGAGGAAGTGCGCAAAGCCATCGTCGAAGCGGCCGGCGCGGGCCTGGGGATCGTCGCCATGAAAACACAGGCCGGGGTCTACTGGGACCGCGAGCGCCTGTTGCCCATCAACATGACGGCGGCGCTCAAGTGGGTCCTGCAGGAACCCAGCGTGCACACGTCGATTCCCGGCTTCACCACCTTCGACCAGCTCGAGACCGACCTGAAGGTGATGGCCGGCCTGGAGCTGACGCCGGCCGAGCGGCTGGATCTGGACGAGCAGCCGGGCATGGCCGGGCTCTATTGCCAGCAGTGCGGCCGGTGCCGGCCCCAGTGCCCGGCGGCGCTGCCCATCCCCGATCTGATGCGGAGCTACATGTACGCGTACGGGTATCGCAATCCCGGCCTGGCCCATGACGTGCTGGCGGAACTGGACCTGCCCGGCGATCCGTGCGCCGGCTGCGCGACGTGCGACATCCGTTGCGCCAAGGGTTTCCCGGTGCGGGAGCGGGTTCGGGACATCGCCCGTCTGCGCAGCGCCCCGCGTGACCTGCTGGGATGAGCGGCGGATTCCGAAAACTTTCCCCGTGAGCCGGCATCATAACGGTACATCCCGGGCCGCGCCCGCCGGGAACGCATCGGGCCGGCGCGACGGATGTCGGCAGCGCCCGGAGCGACGGTCTGCGTCCGCGGCGCACAATCCATGCATGCCATTGGCATGAGCGAGAGGTGAATATGCTTCGGTACCGATGGTCACTCGCATTGCTCGTCGTCCTGATCCCCTTCGTGATCCCGGCCGAACCGGCGTCGGCCGCCGGTCCGGAGCAGTGGCTGGCCGCTCCGGCCGGTTGGCAGCCCAGCGGCAAGGTGGAGCTGTACGCGCCGGAGTCGCTCTACAAATACATCAACGGCGCGGCGGAATCCTACCTGAGCTGCAACTTCCGCACCCTGGCGGTGCAGAATTATCAGCGGAAAGGCGGGGCCTCCGCCACCGTGGAGATCTACCAGCACGCCTCGTCCGCCGACGCCTTCGGCATCTACAGCCAGGAACGTCCCCCCAACGGATTTTTCATGGCGATCGGCGCCGAAGGGTACGGCGATATCATCACGCTGAATTTTTTCAAGGGGGACTGTTACGTCAAGATCACCGTGGATGGCGCCGGGAAGGAGGGGCCGGTGGTGCTGGACATGTTCGGGAAGGCCGTCGCCGATCGGATTCCGGGACCGGCCCGGTTCCCGGAGCTGGTCCGCCGGCTGCCGGAGGGCGGGCGAAAGGCGCACACCGAAAAGTACATCGCCCAGAATTTTTTGGGCTATCAATTCCTCCGCGGCGCGTACATCGCGGAGTACTCGCTGAAAGGGCAGAATCTGCAGGGTTTCGTCATGGATTGCGGCGACGCGAAAGCCGCCCAAGCCGCGGTGACCCGCTTTGCGTTCGGGGGAAACGCGCCGGCCGGCGCGCTTGATGCCGGCGGCAAGGCGTTTCGCGACAAGTACAACGGCGACATCCAGTTGGGCTGGCGGGGCCGTTTCGTTTGGGGCGCCATGGGTGGAGACGCCACCCAGCGCCAGATACTGACGGCGTCCATCGCCAAAAGTTTGAAGGCGGGGCAACTGATTCAGTGACCCCCTCTCGCCCGGCCCGCGCACCCTGCTGATGCGCCGGGCGGTGGATCGGCCGCTCCCTGATGCGGGTGGTCGAAACCGGCTGTGGTTCGTGATTCCGTTACCGAAAAAAACGGGCTGCCCAGATGGGCAGCCCGTTGTGCTTGGGCGAGGTGAGACGGTTCGTTTTAGTGAGCGGCTTCCGGGGTGGTGTCCCACCAGAGTCCGCCGGGACCGAAGTACTCCACCAGGTGGTTGGCCAGCGCGATCTCGGTGGGCGTGCCGAACTTGTTGTTGGTCCAGTCGGAGATGACCTCCACATCCTGCCAGATGCGCACCAGACCGCGGTGGCAGGCGGAGGAGCAGGAGTTCACGTTGCCCGACGCCGATGAGTAGAAACCGGTGGCCGCCCGGTAGGTGATGGTGTCCTCAGGCCGGGCCGGCATGAAGGAATGTCCCTGGTTGGGCGCCATGTGGCAGGTGATGCAGTTGGACAGGCCCATGATGCGGTCCGCGCCGTAGGGGTGGTGCGTGTGCTCTTCGATGGCGGCGCGGATCGTCGTGAAGTTGGCGTCCCAGTCCTTGACCATCTGCTCGGTGATGGTGGGGAAGGAGTAGGGTGCGTTGTGGCACGACAGGCAGAAGCTGTCATTTTCCACGAGCGACGGGATGTCGTTCACGCCGCTGTGGTTCATGGTATCGCGCACCTGGGC
>JAGOHA010000090.1 GCA_017996395.1 Acidobacteriota bacterium
GTATCGGGATGAATAGCCAAGGAATGGTAGCCGGAGATTCAAATCGTGGACAGGGGATTTTCTGTGCAACTTACACATATAAAATACTTTTTATCGATCAGCGAGAACTTTAACCGGACAGTAGTGTGGCCGGCATCATGCTCACCCTGGACCTGGCCAAATCGTTCGGCAAGGAGATCGGTTACGCCATCGGCATGATCATCCTGCCGTTCATTTTCTACCCGATGCTGGCGTTCGGCAGCGCCACGTACCGCGGACCGGCCGTGCGCGCCTAGCATCCGCAGCACGGATTGAGCCGTCTCACCTGATCCTGACGGGCGGGGACCCACCGGTCCCCGCCTGTTGTTCGCTATCACCACCACCGGCCGCCTTCGGGCGGCCGGTGCGTTTTTTAGGGCGTCGGCTGGCGGGGCTCGAAGGGGAGAAGGGTGAATTTGGGATTGGGTTCTGGGCTCTGGGACCTGGGCTCTGGGACCTGGGTTCTGGGACCTGGGCTCTGGGACCTGGGTTCTGGGACCTAGAACCCAGGGCCCAGGTCCCAAGTCCGATTTCCGATTCTCAGAACAAAATATCCAGCAACGCGTTCACCCCGGAGACGCCGACGATCTCGACCCCCTTGGGCGCCTCCGGCACCGGCAGGTTCCCCTCGGGCAGGTAGCAGCGGGCGAAGCCCATGGCCTGGGCCTCCTTGATCCGGGCCGCCGCCTGCGGCACCGCCCGGATCTCGCCGCCGAGGCCCACCTCCCCCACCAGCACCGCGTCCAGCGGCAGCGGCCGGTTGCGGAGCGAACTGGCCACCGCGGCCACCGCGCCCAGGTCCGCCGCCGGCTCCTCCACGGCGATGCCTCCGGTGATGTTCAGGTAGACGTCGGCGCCCAGCACGTTCAAACCGGTCACCCGTTCCATCATGGCCAGCAGCAGGCCCAGGCGGTTGCGATCGAATCCCTGGGTCATCCGCCGGCCGGCGCTGAAATTGGAGACGCTCACCAGCGCCTGGGCCTCCACCAGCAGCGGGCGGGAGCCCTCGATGGTGGCGATCACCGCGGTGCCCGCCTGCCCCGGATGGCGGCCGGCCAGGAAAAACGCCGACGGATTGGCCACCGCGAGCAGGCCCCGGCCGGTCATCTCGAAGAGCGCCACCTCGCTGGCGGCGCCGAAACGGTTTTTCACCGCGCGGACGACGCGGTGGTGCAGGTGGCGCTCCCCCTCGAAGTAGAGCACTGTGTCCACGATGTGCTCCAGCGCCTTGGGGCCGGCGATGGCGCCCTCCTTGGTGATGTGACCGATGAGGAACACCGGGATCCCGTGGGACTTCGCCAGGGTCAGGCAGCGGGCGGCGCACTCGCGGACCTGGCCGATGCTCCCCGGGGCCGACTCCAGCGCCGCCGTGTAGACCGTCTGGATCGAATCCACGATGAGCGCGGCCGGAGCCATCCGGACCGTCTCCTGCTCGATCCGCTCCAGGGCGGTTTCGGCCATGACGTACAGCTCCGGGGCGGCCACGCCCAACCGCTCGCCCCGCAGCTTGATCTGGCGGTCCGACTCCTCGCCCGAGACGTACAGCACCGGGCGTCCCGCCGCCGCCAGCGCGGCGGCGATCTGCAGCAGCAGGGTGGACTTGCCCACCCCGGGCTCTCCGCCGATGAGCACCAGCGAGCCGGGCACGATGCCGCCGCCCAGCACCCGGTCGAACTCGGGCAGGCCCGACGGCTCGCGGACGCCGTCCTGGCTCTCGATCTCGTCGAACCGGCGCGGGCTGCCGTCGCCCCGCCCGGCCGGCGCCGCCTGGCCGCGGCGGCCGGCGGCGGCCGGCGTCGGCTCCTCCACGAGGCTTTCCCACGCCCCGCACCCCGGGCAGCGGCCCAGCCACTTGGCGCTGCGATGCCCGCAGCTCTGGCAGACGTACTCCGTGCCGGCCTTCTTGGTCACTGCGTGTCTCCTCGCCTCGGGATTCCGCGCCGGCTTGTCACCGGTTCAGCCGGAGCAGCATCCCCGTGTCTTCCAGATAGACGTAGGGCGCCCGGTCCGGCGCCGCCTCCAGCAACCGGCGGTTCTCCGCCCCCCGGTCATAGGCTACCCAAATCCGTTCGCGGTCCAGGAAGGGACCGTTCCGGACCAGGCTGATGTGGTGGCTCACCGCCGGCGAGCGCCGCACAAACACGACCGCGCGCGGCTCGCGCACGCCGGCCAGCTGTTCCTGAAAATGCCGCCACGGCTGCATGCCCGCCTGCTTGGCCTGCCGAACGCCCAGGATCGCCGGCCCCTGCGCCAGCGCCACCGCCACGCCGATCGCCGCCAGGGCGCCCGCCGCCCAGGCGGCGCGATACCAGCCCCGCCGCGCGCCCAGTTGCAGCGCCTGGTCCAGTCCGCGCACGCTGAGGAAGCAGAGGATCGGAAATAGCTCCGCATAGTACAGCGTCCAGAACCACGGGTGGGCGTAGCAGGCGAAGATCCCGAACTGGCCGAGCACGACGGCGGCGGCCACGCCGGCGGTTGCGCCGAGACCGATCCCGCCGGGCAGGACCAGCAGCCCCAGCCACCGGCCGCCCCATGCGCCCCAGACGTCGCGGGCCACCGCGTCCGCCCGCGCCAGCAGGATGCCGGGCAGTGCGCCGGGGGTGTGCTCCCGGTGCACGGCCTCCCAGTCCCGGATGCCGGCCCGGAGATCCTCGGGGAGCGGCTCGGCCGGCGATTCGCCGCGCAGACCGAAGCCGAAGAACTCCGCCGGCATGTAGCGCCGGGAGTACTCCTCGTAGGGTGACTGGAGCCAGCGGCCCAGGGTCAGATGGTTCCACAGGGGGATGCCGGCGGCCAGGAGCAGCGGGTGCCCCGGAAAGTACTTGGCGAACACCGCCGGTGACGAGAACACGTGGATCTGCTCGAAGAACATGGGCAGCGGCCGCGCCGGCGCGGTCACCCGGCCGTCGGCGAAGATCCCCGCCTGCAGCAGGTAGGCGACCTCGTCCGCCACGATGGGCGTCGGCGCCCAGGCGCCCCACACCCACCAGGTCAGCGCGGCGGTGACGACCGCCACCGCGGCGAGCTGCCATTCCGCGATTTTGAGATCTTGCGCGGAGCCGGGCGGGGCGCTCATCGGTGCTTCAACTCCAGCACGCCGATGAAAAAGGACGCCAGGATGCCTTGAAATCCGAGCACGGTGAGCGTCGAGCCGGGGATGACCCAGCGCATGGTCCTCGCGTAGTCGAGGGCCCCCAGGCCCGTCTCCCACCAGTACAGCGTGGCCCACCCCAGCAGCAGGCCGCCCGCCAGCACGGCGGCGGAGCTCAGCAGGAGCCCGCGCTCCAGGGTCGGGGTCCGGCGGCCGGCCGCCGGCGGCTCGCCGGGCAACAGGCCGATGATCCGGCCGTACCGCCGGGCGAACGTCCCGAACAGCAGCGACTGGAAGCCGCAGATGATCCAGAGGCTGGCGAAGAGCAGCGTGTGGGCGTCGAAGGTGACGCCGCGCACCCGCAGGCCCGGCAACGCCACCGCGTAGCCGGCCGCGCCCAGGGCGATGAGGCACCAGCCGGGCACCCGGAACAGCCACCGGGGCGAGAACAGCAGCAGGAACCGCAGGGTGCGCCAGCCGTCGCGCAGGGTGCGCAGATGCGGCTTGTGGGACTTCCGGCCGTCGGGATGCAGGGTGATGGGCACTTCGGTGACGCGGGCCCCCAGCAGGCTCGCCTTGATGATCATCTCCGTGGCGTACTCCATCCCCGCGCAGCGCAGGTCCAGCCGCCGGTACAGCTCGGGGGTGAAGCCGCGCAGCCCGCAGTACACGTCGTGGATGGGCGAGCGGAACCACCACCGGGCCAGCCGGGTGAAGAGGGGGTTGCCGATCCACCGGTGCGACCAGGGCATGGCGCCGGGGAGCACGCGGCCGCCGCCGGCGGGCAGGCGGCAGCCCTGGACCAGCTCCGCGCCCGCCCGCCACGCCTCGACGAAGCGCGGGATCTCGGTGAAGTCGTAGCTGTCGTCGGCGTCGCCCATGATGATGAAGCGTCCGCCGGCCGACTCGATCCCTTTCATCAGGGCCATGCCGTAGCCCCGCTGGACCACCGGGACGACCCGCGCGCCGAGGTCGCGGGCGATGTCGGGCGAGCCGTCGGTGCTGCCGTTATCGGCCACGACGATCTCGCCCCGGACGCCGGCCGCGGCCAAGCCGGCCTGCGCCTTGCGGATGCAGGCGGCCAGCGTGTCCGCCTCGTTCAGGCAGGGCATCACCACGGTCACGTCGATCGCCGCCGCGCCGGCGGTGGTGCCGATCGTCATGCCCCCACCCCCGCGCGGGATTCAGCGGCGGGCCGCCGGGCCAGCACCTGGTACTGCGCCCCCAGGGGCCAGCGGGCCAGCGACCGCTCCAGCCGCCGGGCGGCCGACAGAAACCGGGGGAAGATGAAGAGGTAGTGCGTCGACACGATCTCGAATCCGGCCGTCCGCAGCAGCCGCCGCGCCGCCGCCGGGTAGACCATCCGCGCCTCCCGGTCGAAGGGGATGCGGGCCATCACCCAGCGGGCGGACAGGCTCCACGGGTTGTTCTCCCACAGCGCGAACAGCCCGCCCGGCCGGAGGGCGTCCCGGATCGTCCGGACCGCCGCCGGGCGCTGGCCGGGCGGCACATGGTGGAACACGCCGTTGCAGTACACGACGTCGAAGTCCCCCGCCGGCTGGAACCGGCCGGCCTCGACGAACGAAGCCGCGGAACCGCCGTGCCGCTCCCGGGCGGCGGCGAGCGCTTCGGACGACACGTCCACGCCGACGTACTCCCGCGCCCCCAGGATTTCGCGGACCAGCGCCGCCGCCAGGCCGGTCCCGCAGCCGTAGTCCAGAAACCGCCCCCCGGCGTGCGCCCGGGCCCGCAGGCAGGCGGCCAGCCAGTCCAGGCGCCCGCGGACGAAGAACTCCCGGGACTCGCCCGACAGGCCGATCCCCCGGCGCAGGTCCGCCTCGTAACGATCGGAAAACGGGTCCGGCTCGGCTGTCTGTGGCAGCTGGCGCATGGCGCGTGCACGCTCGCCTGATGGATTGATCGGCCGGATTGATTCTAGCGGAGCCGCCGGCTTCCGCCAAACGATTTGTTGCGATCCGCGAACAGCGAACATCTATCAGCTGGCAGCACCAGCCATCAACTATTCCGGAACCTGTGAACCTGTGAACCTGTGAACTTTCAAACCTTCCGCTCGATACAGCCATCCCCTCTCAACTCTGGATCGATTCCCACGGCCGGCGGTCGAGAAACGCCCGGAGGCGCGCCACGCAGCACTCCCGCCCCAGCACGGCCATCAGCTCGAACAGGCCCGGCCCCTCGGTGCGGCCGCTCAGGGCCAGGCGGGCCGGGTGGATCACCTTCCCCGCCCCGATCCCGCGCCCCTCGGCCACGGCGCGGACCGCCGCCTCGATGGGATCGTGGACGAACGGGTCCACGGCGGCCAGCCGCGCGGCCAGCGCCTCGACCACCGCCGGCAGGTCCGGCGTCTTGAGGGCGTTCTTCAGCCCCTTCTCGTCGTACGCCTCGGGCTCCTGGAAGAAGTACTCGGCGTGGCGGGTGATCTCGGCCAGCGTGTTCATCCGCTCGCGGAACAGTCCGGCCAGCTCCCGGAGCGCCGCCGGGCCGTAGGGGCCGGGGAAGCCGGGGATCGCCTCCAGAAACGGCACCGAGCGCCGATACAGGTCGTCCGGGGAGAGCGCCTTGATGTACTGGAGGTTCATCCACTTCAGCTTTTCGGCGTCGAAGATGGCGCCGTGGGCCACGACGCGCTCCAGCGTGAACAGGTCCACGAGCTCCCGCTGGCTGTAGATCTCGCGGGAGTCGTCGGGGGGCGACCAGCCCAGCAGCGTCATGAAATTGAAGAACGCCTCGGCGAGGAAGCCGGCCTTCTCGTACTCCACGACGCTGGTGGCGCCGTGGCGCTTGCTCATCTTGGAACGGTCGGCGCCGAGGATCATGGGGATGTGGGCGAACTCCGGCAGCGCCGCGCCCAGCGCCCGGTAGATCAGGATCTGCTTCGGCGTGTTGGAGATGTGGTCCTCGCCGCGGATGACGTGGGTGATCGCCATCCCGACGTCGTCCACCACCACGGCGAAGTTGTAGGTGGGGAAGCCGTCGCTCTTGGCGATCACCAGGTCATCGAGCATCTCGGGGGCGAAGGTGATGGTCCCCTTGCCGCGGTCCTCCCAGGTGACCGGCTCGTCGTGCTCGATGCGGATGCGCAGCGCGTAGCGCTCGCCGGCGTCGATGCGCGCCTGGGCCTCGGCCGCGCTCAAGGAGCGGCAGGTACCGTCGTAGCGGGGGTTGGCCTTGGCGGCGAGCTGCTCCTGGCGCACCGTCTCGAGGCGCTCGGGGGAGCAGAAGCAGGGGTAGGCGCGTCCCTCGCGCCGCAGCCGCGCCAGCGCCTCGCGGTATAGCGGCAGGCGCTCCGACTGGAAGTACGGGCCGTGGTCGCCGCCGGCCTCGGGGCCCTCGTCCCAATCCAAACCCAGCCAGCGCATGCCGTCGAGGATGGAGCGGGTGTACTCGGGGCGGTTGCGCTCCTGGTCGGTGTCCTCGATGCGCAGGACGAAGGTGCCGCCGTGGTGGCGCGCGAAGAGCCAGTTGAAGATGGCGGTGCGGGCGCTGCCCACGTGGAGGTTGCCGGTGGGGGACGGCGCGAATCGGACTCGAACGCTCATAGTGCTCCTTTCCTAGTCACCACAGAGACACAAAGATCACAAAGAATTCTATTAATTACTGATCATTGGTCATTTGACAATTTTCATTTGTCATTTCGTGTTGTTTAAAATGATCACTGACAAACGACAGATGACAAATGATCAATGAAACGCTCAATGAATCCTTTACTGTCTCTGCGTTTCTGTGTCCTTTGTGCCCTCTGTGCCTCTGTGGTGGATCCGTTTATGAATCCGTTTGCTTCTTCTCGATCTTGGCCCAGGAGTCCTTCAGCGTCACGGTGCGGTTGAACACCGGGCACTCCGGCGACGTGTCCGGGTCGGCGCAGAAGTAGCCCTGGCGCAGGAACTGGAACCGGCTCCCGGCGGCCGCGGCGGCCAGGCCCGGCTCCACCCGCGCGTCGGGGATCACTTCCAGGGAGTGCGGGTTCAGGTTCACCGTGAAATCCTGCCCCTCGGGCACGTCGTCGGGGCTCTCCACGGCGAAGAGCTGGTCGTAGAGCCGCACCTCGGCGGGCACGGCGTGCGCCGCCGACACCCAGTGGAGCGTGCCGCGGACGGTCCGGCCGTCGGGGGTGGCCCCGCCGCGCGAGGTCGGGTCGTAGGTGCACCGCAGCTCGGTGATCGCGCCGGTGGCCGGGTCCTTGACCACCCGCTCGCAGCGGATGTAGTAGGCGTGCTTGAGGCGCACCTCGTTGCCCGGGTAGAGCCGGAAGTACTTCTTCGGCGGATCCTCGCGGAAGTCGTCCCGCTCGATGTAGAGTTCGCGGGCGAACGGCACCGGCCGCGTGCCGGCAGCGGGGTCGTTCGGGTTGTTGTCCGCCTCGAGCCACTCCACCTGCCCCTCGGGGTAGTTCTCGATCACCACCTTCAGGGGCCGCAGCACCGCCATGACCCGCGGGGCGTGCTGCTCCAGGTCCTCGCGGAGGCAGTGCTCCAGCAGGGCGTAGTCCACCGTGGAGTTCTTCTTGGCCACGCCGATCCGCTCGCAGAAATTGCGGATGGCCGCCGGGGTGAAGCCGCGCCGGCGCATCCCGGCGATGGTGGGCATGCGCGGGTCGTCCCAGCCGCGGACGCGCCCCTCGGTCACGAGGCGCAGGAGTTTCCGCTTGCTCATCACCGTGTAGGTCATGTTCAGCCGGGCGAATTCGTACTGCCGGGGCCGGTGGGGCAGCTCCAGCTCCTCGACGAACCAGTCGTACAGCGGCCGGTGATCCTCGAACTCCAGCGTGCAGATGGAGTGGGTGATCCCCTCGATGGCGTCCGACTGGCCGTGGGCGAAGTCGTACATCGGGTAGATGCACCAGGCGGCGCCGGTGCGATGGTGGTCGCGGTGCAGGATGCGGTACAGCACCGGGTCGCGCAGGTTCAGGTTCGGCGACGCCATGTCGATCCGGGCCCGGAGCACGCGGGTGCCGTCGGGGAACTCGCCGGCGCGCATGCGGCGGAACAGGTCGAGGTTCTCCGCCACCGGGCGGTCGCGGAACTTGCTCGCCGCGCCGGGCCGGGTCAGGGTGCCGCGGCCGTCGCGGATCTCGTCGGCGGTGAGGTCGCAGACGTAGGCCTTCCCTTTCTGGATCAGGAACTCGGCCCACTGGTAAAGCTGCTCGAAGTAGTCGGAGGCGTAGAAGAGCCGATCCGCCCAGTCGAAACCGAGCCAGCGGATGTCCGCCTGGATGGACTCGACGTACTCCACGTCCTCCTTGGTGGGGTTGGTGTCGTCGAAGCGCAGGTTGCACCGGCCGCCGAACTTGAGGGCGAGCCCGAAGTTCAGGCAGATGCTTTTGGCGTGGCCGATGTGGAGGTAACCGTTCGGCTCGGGGGGGAAGCGGGTGTGGACGCGGCCGTCGTTGTTGCCGGCGCGCAGGTCCGCGAGGATGATCTCCTCGATGAAGTTGCCCGCCGCCGGAACCGGCGCGGGCGGGCCGGAGGTCTTGCTGTCAGCGTCGTTGCCGGTGTTCATGGCATGCTGTCCTGGTCCGTGAGTGTGGCGGGCGGCGCGAGCCGCCCAATGGGGCGGCATTGTACCATATTCGCGCCCGGTGGCGGCACTTGTTATTCACCACCGAGGACACAGAGAATCCTTTTGTTCCTTTTCATTGATCATTTTTCATTGGTCATATTTCATTGGTCATTTTAGGATGCAGCACTCCGACCAATGACAAATGAGAAATGTCAGATGACCAATGACAAATGGAATCCCCTACGCCCTCTGTGTCCTCTGCGTCCTGTGGTTAGTCTCCGCCGTGCTCACTCCCGGCGCCAGACCGTCCCCTCGGGCGTGTCCTTGATCACCACTCCCAGCGCCTTGAGCTTGTCGCGGGCGGCGTCGGCGGCCGCCCAGTCCTTGCGGGCGCGCGCCGCGGCGCGCTCGGCGATGAGCGCCTCGACCTCGGCGTCGGCGCCGGCGGCCGCCGCGGCGGGCAGCACGTCCAGCACCCGGTCGGCGTCGGCCACGGCGGCGAGTGCCCGGTCGCGGTCGCCGGCGGCCAGCCCCCCTTCCGCCAGCGTCCGGTTGATGTCGCGGATGAAGTCGAACAGGGCGGCCAGGGCGGCCGAGGTGTTCAGGTCGTCGTCCAGCCCGGCCTGGAAGGCGTCGCGGAAGGCGGCGCAGCGGGCGGTCACCTCGGCCGATTCGCCGGCGGGCAGGTGCTTGCGCCGCAATGTGTCCACGAAGTCGTGGATCCGGTCCAGCGAGGCCTGGGCGTAGCGCAGCCCCTCCTCGGTGAAGTTGAGCTGCTTCCGGTAGTGCACCGACAGAAGCAGGTAACGGATGGCCGCCGGGTTGTACCCCTTGGCCAGCAGGTCGCGCAGGGTGAAGTAGTTCCCCTTCGACTTCGACATCTTCTCGCCGTTGACGATGAGGTACTCGCTGTGGAGCCAGTACTTGACGAAGGGACGCCCCGTGGCGCCCTCGCTCTGGGCGATCTCGTTCTCGTGGTGCGGGAACACCAGGTCGGCGCCGCCGCAATGCAAGTCGAAGCTCTCACCCAGGTACTTCATGCTCATGGCGGAGCACTCCAGGTGCCAGCCGGGCCGGCCGGGGCCGAAGGGGGTGTCCCAGTACGGCTCGCCCTCTTTCCGCCCCTTCCAGAGGACGAAGTCGCGGGCGTTCTCCTTGTCGTACTCGTCGCTGTCGACGCGGGCGCCCGACTGGATGCCGCCGAAGTCCTTCTTCGACAGCTTCCCGTACTCGTCGAAGCTGCCGATCTTGAAGTAGACCGAGCCGTCGCTGGCGTAGGTGTGCCCCTTGGCGGCGAGCGCCTCCACCAGCGCCACCATCTCGGGGACGTGCTCCGTGGCCTTGCAGACCACGTCGGGCCGGAGCACCCGCAGCGCCGCCAGGTCCTCGAAGAAGGCGGCGGTGTATTTTTCGGTGTACGCGCTGAGCGACATCCCGGCGGCGGCGCTGTCGCGGATGGTCTTGTCGTCGATGTCGGTGACGTTCATGACGTAGCGCACGTCGTAGCCGCGCCAGCGCAGGTAGCGGTTCAGGATGTCCTCGAACACGAAGGTGCGGAAGTTGCCGATGTGGGCGTAGTTGTAGACCGTGGGGCCGCAGCAGTACATCTTCACCCGCGGCGGGTCGAGGGGCTGGAACTCGTCCAACCGTCCGGTCAGGGTGTTGTGGAACTTGAGCACGGCGCTCCTCCCGGTCCGAAATTGCCGATCATTATACCAGAAGTGGCGCGGGCACTCGGGGAGTGAACGGTGAACAGTGAACAGTAAACAGTGAGGAGATAGGAGTTCTCGTGCTCGTGCTCGTGCTCGTGCTCGTAATCGTAATTCGTAATCGTGATCGAGGCTCGAGGCTCGAGACTAGAGGCTCGTTCCCGTAACGCGGATTCGGATTTCGTACTCGTAATTCGTAATCGTGATTGTGATCGTAATCGTGATCGATCAGTTTGAAGGTTGGAAGGCTTACCGTTTCTCGTCTCCCGTCTCCCGTCTCCCGTCTCCCGATTCACCCATTCACCGATTCACCGATTCACCCATTTACCCATTCACCCATTCACCTATCTCCAATTTTTCCCTTCCCACTGTTTACCGTTCACTGTTTACTGTTCACTCTTCAGTTCATCCAGCCGGTACCGCCGGCTCATGCCCAGCAACCACAGGTTGACCCCGGTGGCCAGGCAGCAGGGATGGAGGTAGCGGAGCTCGAACGTCATCGGCGCGGCGACGCACAGGAACGCTACGTAGGCGATCACCGACAGGGCGAGGGCCGGCGGCAGGCCGTACCGCCGCTTCCAGAGGCAGCCGGCGGTCACGAGCGCCGCGACAGACAGCATCAGGAGCGGGAGATAGAGCCATTTGCACCCGTAGATGTACCGGGGCATGAAGCGGGACACGGCGTTGGACTGGAAAACCGTCGCGCGGTAAGTTTCGCGGGCCGCCCGGTCGGCGTCGTTCCGGTCGGCATACCGGACGGCATAATGGTTGTCCCGGATGAAGTCGATGAGCTGCTGGCTTTCCGCGTACTGGTGGGCCCAGGGGTATTCGTACCAGTCCGTCTGGGTGAGCAGCTTGCCGGCGAATGCCAGCCGGTGGCTCAGGTAGCCCCGCGGGTGCGCCATGATGGCGCGGAGCCACGGGCCGTCGATCCGGCCGCCCACATTCGTCTGGATCCACACCGCCGCGCGGCCCCAGGCGGAAAAGATGTCCGCGTTGAAGGGATCGGACGCGTACGCCGCCGCCAGTTTCTCCGGCGTGCCTTGCGCCGTCAGGAACTCCCGGGGGAACTCGTCCATGGCCCGGGCCCGGCTCAGGGTGCCGACGAGATCGAAGTACTGGACGTGCGAGGCGGTGTTCGGGGCCGAACGCAGCACGTACCGGTCGAAAGCCCGTCCCGCCAGATTCAGGCCGGCGCCCGCGATCAGGCCCAGCCCGACCGCTCCCATCCAGCCGAGCAACGAGGTCCGCGTCCGCCGGATGAGCAGGCCCGCCAACAGGCCCAGCAGCGGGAACAGGGCGAGGAGCGCGAAGTGACGCAGATTGACCGCGTAGCAGGCCACGGGGATCGCCAGCGCCCACAGCCAGCGGGCGGACCGGAAGCTGCGCAGGTGGAGATAGGCCCCCGCCAGCACCAGGATCGACGCGGCCAGGCCCACGTCCTTCCACACGTACGGGGCGTAGAGAAACGACGTGGGCAGCAGCGCGACGATGACCAGTGCGACCGGAAATCGATGGGTCACCCGGATCGCCCAGTCCGCGATCAGCGCGAATCCCCCCCAGTACAGCAGGCCGTGGAACAGCAGCATGGCGCCCGCGCCCGCGACCGGCAGCAGGAGGTGCCACCAGAAGGCCATCACCGGCGGGTGCCAGTTGGAAAAGCCGAACATCAGCGCTTCCTGGAACTGCCCGTACGTGTCGGTGATGAATATCCCCGGCCTGAAGACGAGGTAAAACAGTCCGCCGAGCGCCGCCCAGACGCCCAGGCTGGCCAGGCGCAGCGCCCGCATGCGGCCCGGCGCCGGTTCCGGCTCGGCCGGCCGACCGATCTTCTGTGCGCCATTATGCACAGAATTCCAAGCAGTTTGATTTGAGATCAAAAAAGCCATATTAGGATATTTTTTGAAGAAACCGAGGATAGAGTCGATCAACGCACGTCACTGGAATAGCCAAGGAGTTTGATCATAAATCAACGATGCATTTGATGACAATGCTTCTTCCATCAATTTTGATTCAAACATAAGCTATAAGCATTACTACAAATAGTCAAGCTTGGTTATAATGCGGCAATCGGCTTTGGGGTGTTTTCGGCAGTCAGCGAAACTTGATCGCTATCGCTTTACGCACATGACATGGCAACAGATTGACTGGATAAAGCATTTTGCCGATTTCTTCGGTCTTCACATCGATGATGTCAAATCAGTCTATGAGCTGTTTCTCGGCAACCGGGTGAACGACTGGTCGCACCCGTTTGGGGAGTTGGCACCTTGGGTTGCCGCTTGGGACACAACGGAAAGCTGGACGATACGTGATCGGATCATCCGGGAGAAAGGCTGGGATTGGAATTCCATCGGGGCAAAGATCCTGCAGAACGAAATCTATCGTCGCACCCCCGAGGAACAGCGAAATTTCCACGAGCTGCGGCAAGTGGTCATCGACCATCTGGCGTCGGTTTCCACACCTGTCGGTGTAAATGGTGATCATCGACCGGCAGCCGCCCCCCCCCGCCGTTTATTAGACTATGGTTGTGGCACGGCCAACTTCGTCGAGAATCTGCTCGATTTGCCCGGACTGTCCTTCCTACTGATGGATGTCGATCCGGTGGTGATCAACTATTGCCGGTATAAGTTTCGCAGCCAAGAGGAAAGGGTCACCTGTTGCTTGATGCCGATGCGACGGCTTCCGGAAGGCGACCAGTGCCGGGTGCCGGTCAAGGCTCGGACGATCCACGGCCGTTTCGACATCATTCATTGTGTGGACGTGCTCGAACACACGCTCGATCCTCTGCGACCTCTCATCCAAATGACCCGGGCCTTGCCGCCGGGCGGATTGCTCATTTTCCACTACGACACCGGCATCGAAGGCACCTGGCATACGCCCGAAGCCCACTATCTGCGCCCATTCTGCATGGCCATGGTCCATCGCCTGTTTCGCCAATCACACGATCTGGTCTACGTGAAAACCTGCTCGCCTTTGATGGAGCAAAAAGTTCTCGTCAAGGCTTCCGCGTATCATCTCATGGCGTATCCGGTCGTCCGGCTGCGCGCCCGTCACTATTTTCGACAACAACGATTGCTCGATGAGTCCGCGTCACT
>JAGOHA010000230.1 GCA_017996395.1 Acidobacteriota bacterium
TGGCCCGGGCGATGATCATCCATCCCCGGCTCATCCTGGCCGACGAGCCCACGGGCAACCTGAACTCCAAGCAGGGCGAGGAGATCATGGCGCTGTTCCGTGAGTTGAACCGGGCCGGGACGACCATTATCCAGGTGACCCACTCAGAGAAGAACGCCGCCTACGGCCACCGGATCATCCACCTCTGCGACGGGTGGGTGACGGGCCATCAACTGGCGGCGAGCGGCTGAGCGCCGGGGGGCGCGCGGTACCTGCAACCGCTTGACTGGTGGAGGCCGGACTTCGGGGGAAGACCATGTGGCTTCGACACTTTCATTCAAGCTGGCGATATCTTTCGAGACACAAAGGCTATGCCGGTCTCAACATCATCGGCTTGACCGCCGGGATGGTCACCTGCATCCTCATCTCGCTGTGGGTTTGGGACGAGCAGCACTACGACGTCCATCACCTCAAAGCCGACCGCATCTATCGGGCGACCCGGCAGGTCCGGTTCGGGGGAGTGGACGCCTGGATGGGCACCCTGGAACCGCCGGCGGCGGCGATGTTCCGCCAGGAGTTCCCCGAGGTTGAGGCGACCGTCCGGATCCGGCATTACGACGCGTGCGTGGTCCGCACCGGTCCGGTAGTATTCAAGGAAACCCGGCTGGCATTCGCCGATCCGTCGCTGTTCGACGTGTTCACCCTGCCGCTGCTGCAGGGGGACGGGGGCGGGGCGCTGGCGGAGCCTCGCCGGCTGCTGGTCAGTCGAACCAGCGCCCGCAAGTATTTCGGCGCCGGAGATGCGGTGGGGCGCACGCTGACCCTGGATGGGATGGGCGACTTTCAGATTGCCGGCGTGTTTCAGGACATGCCCGCCGCCGGCCATTTCCACTTCGACCTGATCGGCTCCATGACGTCGCTGGCCGAGGCCCGCGAAGCCAACTGGACCACCAGCAACTTTTATACCTATCTCCTGCTGCGACCCGGGGCCGACCCGCGGGCGATCGAGAAAAAATACGTTCGGGTCATGACCAAGCACGTCGGCCCGCTGTTCGAATCCTTCTTCGGCAAGTCGGTGGCCCAGGCCATCGCCGATGGTCAGTTCCGCCTGCAATTGATTCTGCAGCCCCTCCGGTCGATCCACCTGCATTCCAAACTGCGATACGAATTCGAGCCGAACGGCGACGCCACGTACGTGTACCTGTTTGCCGTGGCGGCCCTGCTGGTGCTGGGAGTGGCCGTCGTCAACTACGTCAACCTGGCGACGGCCCAGGCGATTGGACGGGCTCGCGAGGTGGGCATCCGCAAATCCATCGGCGCCTCCCGGTCGCAGCTCGCCCTCCAGTTTCTCGCGGAACCCTTCATGCTGAGCCTGCTGGCCCTCGGACTGGCCATGAGCTTGGTGGTGATGGTGTTGCCGTTATTCAACGAACTGACCGGCAAGACGCTCGGATTGTCTATGATCGCCATCAGTTCGTGGGTCGCCCTGGGTGTCGGCCTGATTGCCGTCACCAGCTTTTTGGCCGGCGGCTACCCGGCTCTGGCTCTTTCCGCTTTCCAGCCGGTCCGGGTGCTGAAAAGCGGGTGGCGTGCCGGCGGCCGGGGTCATTGGCTCCGCCGGAGCCTGGTGATATTCCAATTCACCGTTTCCGGGCTGCTGATCATCGGTGTTTTGGTGGTTTCCCGCCAGATCGAGTATGCCCAGACCAAAAACCTGGGCTACGAGAAGGAACAGGTCCTCGTCCTGGATAACGCCCATCTGCTCGGAATCCAGGCCGACGCTTTCAAGAACGAGATGCTGGGCGATCCCCGGATCACCCATGCCACCATCTCCGGGTGTCTGCCGGTGCCTTCGAGCGTGTTCAACTATACGGCTTACGCCGACAGGCGGATTGACGAGGCTCACGCCATCCCCGTTTCCGGCTTCCAGGTGGATGTGGACTATCTGCCGACCCTCGGATTGAAGCTGGTGGCCGGCCGAAACTTTTCGCGGGCCCACGGCACGGATGACCGGGCGGTCATCGTCAATCGGGCCCTGGCCCGGCAATGCGGCTGGAGAGAACCGGTGGGACACAAACTCGGCATTCCGGGGGATGATGCGATCAACCGGGGTCAGGTGGTCCTGGACGAATACACCGTCATCGGGGTGGTCGATGACTTCCACTTCGAGACCCTGCACAGCACCATCCGCCCGCTGGTGCTGCGGCTGGGCCACCAGCCGGAGCTGATCGCCTTCCGGTTCGTCGCCGGGTCGGCCGAAGAAGTGGTGACGCGGTTGCGGCAAACCTGGCTGCGCGTCGCTCCGGATCAACCGTTTGAATACTATTTTTTGGACGAACGGTTCGACTCGATGTACCGCGCCGAAGACAAGGTTCGGAGGGTTTTGGCCGTGTTTGTCGTCCTGGCCGTGGGAGTCGGTTGCCTGGGGTTGATGGGATTGGCGGCGTTCATGGCGGAGCGCCGGGCCCGCGAGATGAGCATCCGGAAGGTGTGCGGAGCCTCGGCAGCGGATGTCCTCGGGCGAATGCTGCGGGAGTTCGTTCTCCTGGTCTGCGTGGCCAATGCGCTGGCCCTGCCGCTGGCGGTCTATGGGGCGAACCGTTGGCTGGCCCAATACGCCTATCCCGCACCGCTGGGTGTCGGCCTGTTTGTGGTGTCGTTCGCGTTGACCCTGGTCGTCGCCCTGCTGACCGTTGCTTGGCATGTCCTCCAGGTGGCGCGGGCCGATCCGGTCATCGCCTTGCGCTATGAGTAGCGAGCACCGTTCCGGATGTTGAGGAGACGTTCAGTTCTCGAGGTGAATGCATGATCCGACACTGGGTGAAAATCGCCTGGCGCCACGCTGTCCGCCACAAGGGCTACAGCCTGATCATCGTGGGGGGGCTGGCCCTGGCCATGGCCGCCAGCCTGTTGATTCTGGCGCATGTCAGC
>JAGOHA010000091.1:0-2693 GCA_017996395.1 Acidobacteriota bacterium
CTGCTCGGCTGGCAATGCACCCACTCATCCATCGACGAAATTCTGGCCACGGCGTGGCGGTGGCACCAGGCGCCCCGGTTCTGAGGCGGGCATGGTGCGGCACGTGGAGCGCAAGCAGATGATCCGACGCAGGGGCAACCACGGACGACAGGGACGGTGGTGGTGGGTGGCGCTGGCTGCCGGACTGGCTTGGGCCGGCTGGGCTGCAGGTGATGAGGAGCACAAGCGCGAGCTGCCCCCGGTTCCCCGCATCGAGGAAACCGTGGATCTGGCGGCCATCACCCACGCGAGCGACTTCACCGCATTCATGGAGCGGCACAGTTTTCCCCTGCCCGACGTTCCCCTTGCCCGCTTCACCGCGCGGGTCGCCGGCCGGCCGATCATCACCGCGGTCTTCCGCCTGACCGATGCGGCCACGGTGGGCCGGATGTACTTCGATTTTCAGGAACAACTCGGCGTGAACCTTAACCTGGAGGCCTCGCCCGACAATCGCTGGACGGCGTACAAGATCACCCCGTTGGCCAACAACCGTTCGGGATCCGGCGTGCTGTCGTACACGAACGGCCAAGCCGGCTACGCGCTGCAGTACGCGTTCCAGGGCAACTACGAGCAGAATCTGGCGACGGTGACAGTGACGCTGAAACCGCCCGCACCCTGATCCGGTCTATTCCCGGTGTCAGCGCCGGGCCAACACAGACTGGATCATTGCCAACACATCCCCGGACTGGAACGGCTTGGGCAGGTACTCGACGGCGCCGGCGTTGAGGATTTCCTGAATCCATTCCTCGGTGGCATACCCGCTGGTGATGATCACCGGCACCCGTGGCCAGGTCCGGCGGATGGCATCGAAGACGGCGCGCCCCCGACTCTCGTCCATGCTCAGGTCCAGGATGGCCAGGTCGACTGGGGCGGCCTCGCCCTGGCAAAAGGTCAGGGCGTTTTGGGGATCGCTGAAGACGGTTACGGTGAAATCCCGCGCCTGCAGCAGTTTTTGAAGGAAGAGGGCCACCAACTCCTCGGCGTCCAGAACCAGAACCCGCCCCACAACCGGCGCCGGTGCTGCGTTGGCCGCGTCGGCTTCGGCGGGCTCCGCTTGCAGCGGCAGGTAGAGTCGAAAGGACGTGCCGCGGCCGGCCCGGGTCTCCACGTGAATCCCGCCGCCGTGGTTCTGAACAGTCCCGTAAACCATAGGCAAACCCAGTCCGGCCGGCTGGCCCGCGGTTTTTGTGCTGAAGAACGGCTCGAAGATATGAGGCAGAATCTTGGGGTCGATGCCGGGACCGGTGTCCGAGACCTCCACCATCAGGTAGTCGCCGGCGCGTTTCAAGTGGAGCGTTTGAATGTCTTCTTCGGATATCCGGGTCACGCCGGTGGTGAACGTCAGAGTCCCGCCGTCGGGCATGGCGTCGCGGGCGTTGATCGCCAGATTCATGAACGCCTGGTAGAGCTGGTTGCGGTCGCCGCGGACCACGGCCAGATCCGTCTGCAGTTCCAGTGTCATCTGAATGTTGCGCGGGAACGTGTTGCGAATGAGCTGGCCCAACTCACCCAGCAGCTCATGCAGATCCACCCGGGTGACCCGGAGCTTGCCGCGGCGGGCAAAGGCGAGCAGCTGGTCGGTCAACTCGGCCGCCCGCTGGGCGGCGGTGATGACAGAGTGGAGCGGTTCCAGCAGGGGCTTGTCCGGGTGCTGCAGCAGGATCAGTTCGGCGTTGCCGAGGATCCCTGTGAGCAGGTTGTTGAACTGGCGGGCGATGCCGCCGGCCAGATGTCCCACCGCCTCGAGCTTCTGGGCCTGCAGGAGCTGTGCCTGCAGCTGCCGGCGTTCGCGTTGCAGCTGCTTGAGGCGGGTGATGTCCCGCGCGACCAGCACCAGAAAGCGGGCGGGCCCGCGTTCCACGGTCCGCATGCGGAACTGGACGGGGATGCTCCGTCCGTCCGTCCGGTTCCAGACGGAATCCACCAGCGATTCCAGCATGGATGCCGAAGCCGTCCCCTCGTCGGCGGCCAGCGGGACGTCGCCTTCGGTGGGCGCCGCCTCGGTCCGCAGCTGGAAAAAGGAGGCGAACGGTTTGCCCTGCACCGCGGCCGCATCGTCCAGTCCGAGCAGCGTCAGCGCTTGCCGGTTGACGAACCGGATCAGTCCCTGGTCCAGGACAAAAACCGCGTCGGGCAGCTCGGTGACGATGGACCGGAAATACGCATCCTCGGCGGTGGTGTCGTCGGTACCGCGCCGGCGGCGGAGTTGCGCCGCGAGCAGGACGATCGCCACCAGCGCCGCCGCGAGCAGGATGGAGAGGACCACCACTCCGCCGGAGGTTTCCAGAGCGGTCACAAGCTGGGGGTAACGGCTGGGCATTGCCCGCATTATAGCACAGCGCCAGGGAAGAGCCGGCGGTCGCGCCCGGCGCCGGGCGGGAGATCGAAACGGTGCTGGGCAAACAGGAGTCGCATCGGCGCCCGCTTCGTATATACTGGTGCCCGAATCGGCGGAGATCCATGCCAATGGCCAAGCGTGTGTACATAACCGATTTGTTCCGCGAGGCGATACGCGTGATGCGCGAAAACCTGCTGCGGACGTTTCTCACGGTGCTGGGGATCACCATCGGCGTCACGTCGCTCATCACGGTCATGACGGTCATCGAGGGCGCCACGGACTACGTGGCCGACGAGATCGCCGACCTCGGCAGCAA
>JAGOHA010000091.1:2793-4259 GCA_017996395.1 Acidobacteriota bacterium
GAGGACATCATGGGCAACTTTTTCATGGTGTTCCTCATGCTGTCCGCCGTGGCGGCCATCGTCGGCGGCATCGTGATCATGAACATCATGCTGGTGTCGGTCACCGACCGCGTCAACGAGATCGGCGTCCGGCGCGCGGTGGGTGCGGCGCAGGGCGACATCCTGGCGCAGTTTCTGCTCGAGTCGCTCCTCATCTGCACCGTCGGCGGGGTGCTCGGGGTGCTGCTCGGATTCGGCGCCGCGGAGATCTTCAGTCGCCTGGCCGACGTGCCGGCCGGCGTCAAGGTGTGGGTGGCGGCATTCGGCGTGGGCTTGTCCAGTCTGATCGGGCTGTTTTTCGGAATCTACCCGGCCTGGCGGGCGGCGCGCCTCGATCCCGTGGAGGCGCTCCGCGCGGAGCGATAGGAGACAGCCATGACCTGGACCGAGCTGCGGGAGACGGTGCTGGTGGCGATGGGTGAGCTTCACCGCCACAAATTCCGCTCCTTTCTGACGGTGCTCGGTGTGACCATCGGCGTCCTGGCGGTGATCACCATCGCCGCGATCATCCACGGCCTGAACGCCAGCGTGATGGACCGCGTGGCCGCACTCGGCAGCAAGGGCTTCTTCGCCATCAAGTACGACGCCGGCATGCGCATGGGCCGGATGAGCCGGGAGGAGCGGCAGCGCAAGGACTTCACGTACGCCGACGTGGCGGCGCTGCGCGAACAGGCCCGGCTGGTCCAGGAGGTTTCCCCGTTCCTGACGGCCCGCTCCGTGTTCGGGGACGCCTATGTCGTCAAGTACCGCAACGAGCGGGCTGAAAATCCCATCATCCGCGGCGTCGAAGCCAACTTTGCCGACACCATGGGCACGGTGACCGTGCAAGCGGGAAGGTTTTTCACATCCGTCGATTCCGAACGCAGCCTGCGTGTGACCGTGCTCGGCTACGGGATTGCCCAGGCCCTGTTTCCCGTTGAGGACCCCATCGGCCGCGAAATCCGGATCAACGGCATCCCGTTCACGGTGGTGGGAACGCTGGACCACCAGGAGTCGCTGTTCGGTGGATTCAGCGAGGACAATTATGTGCTGCTCCCTTACGGCACGTTCCGCAAGATGTGGTCGGAGCTGACGGACATCGCCATCGCTTTCTCGGTGGAGGACGCGGGTCAGATCGAGGCGGCCATGGAAGAGGTGGAGTTCCTGCTCCGGAAGCTCCGGCGGGTGCCGTACAACAAGCCGAACAACTTCAGCCTGTTCACGGCCAACTTTCTGGTGGACCTGTGGAATCAGCTCACCTTCGTCCTGTTCGTGATCACCATCGTGATCGCTTCCATCGGCCTGATGGTGGGCGGTATCGGGGTGATGAACATCATGCTGGTGTCGGTCAAGGAGCGGACCCGCGAGATCGGCGTGCGCAAGGCGGTGGGCGCCCGGCCCCGGAACATCCTGTTCCAGTTCGTCGTCGAGGCGGTGACCCTGACCAC
>JAGOHA010000091.1:4359-13327 GCA_017996395.1 Acidobacteriota bacterium
GGTTGGGTGTGGTAACCTCGCGCTTCGTTATTTGAACAGCTACTCGCCATTCTTATCCAGAGAGGTAGAGGGACCGGCCCTGTGAAACCTCGGCAACCCGGCGGCGCTCCGCGCGCCAGCCCCGGTGCCAACTCCGGCAAAGCCAGCGGGCTTTGGAAGATGAGATAGCGGCAAAACGAACAGTTTGCCTCTTCAGCACCCATTCTTCCTGAAGAGGCATTTTTTTTGCCCTCCTCGACGCTCTGGACATTTCGGCGGGCGGCCGAGGAGGAGCGATGACCCACAACCTGTCCACGCGCGCGGTGCACGGGGGCGACGTTCGGCCCCATCCGTACGGCGCCCTCACCCAGCCCATCGTCCAGACGGCGACTTATGCATTCGACAGCTTCGCCGAAGTGCAGGCGTACGTCCGCGACAAGGCCGCCGGCTGCCCGTCCCGCGGGGAGTACGGCCGGTACGGCAATCCCACCCAGGCGGCCGTGGAACGCAAGCTGGCCGACCTGGAGGAGGGCGAGCGCGCCCTGCTCTTCGCCAGCGGGATGGGCGCGCTGACCATCACCCTGACGACGCTGCTGGGGCCGGGCGACCACCTCGTTTACACCGCGGACTGCTACCACAAAACCCGCGAGCTGATCCGGGATTTCCTCCCGCGTTGGGGGATTGCGGCCACCCCGGTCGCAAGTGGCGGCCCGGACGCGTTCGCGGCGGCCCTGCGGCCGGAGACCCGGCTGCTCTTCATCGAAACACCCACCAATCCGTTTCTCCGCATCGCGGACTTGCCGGAGCTCATTAGCCTGGCCCGAGCGCACGGGCTGCTCACGGTGGTGGACAGCACGTTCGCCACGCCGGTGAACCTGCGCCCGCTGGCGCTGGGCGCCGACATCGTGATCCACAGCGGTTCCAAGTACCTGGGCGGTCACCACGACTTGATTGCCGGCGCGGCTGTGGGGTCGGCCGCGCGGCTGGAGCCCCTGGAACGCGCCCGGGGCGTGTTCGGCGCGGTGGGCGGACCCATGGACGCCTACCTGCTGCTCCGGGGGCTCAAGACGCTGGACCTGCGGGTGCGCCGGCAGAACGCCACCGGCCTGGCCCTGGCTCGCTTTCTCGCCGGGCACCCGGCGGTGCGCGCGGTCCACTACCCGGGACTGCCCGATCACCCGGACCACGAAGTGGCCGCCCGGATCATGGACGGCTGGGGCGGCGTCGTCAGTTTCGAATACGACGGCGACCTGGAGGCGACGGGCCGGCTGCTGGAACGGCTTCGCGTGCCGTATGTCGGGCCGTCGCTCGGGGGTGTGGAGAGCGTTGTGGTGCAGCCCGCAGCGATGTTCTCGCCCGATCCGGCGGAGCGTCGTCGCGCCGGCCTGCCGGACAACCTGGTCCGGTACGCCGCCGGTGTCGAGGCGGCCGAGGACCTGATCGCAGACTTGGGACAGGCTCTGGACGAGACGTCACCCGAGCCGAGGAGGCAGTCATGATCGTGTTCAAATTCGGCGGTACCTCGGTCGGCAGCCCCCGGTCCATCGGGTCTGTGGTCGAAATCATCGCTCGGCACCGGTCCGGCGCCGACGGCGGTTCGACCGAGCCGGGCGCTGCCGGCGGCCTCGTCGTCGTGGTGTCGGCCATGGCGGGCGTGACCAACAGCCTCATCGCGGCCGCGCGCGCGGCGGCGGCGGGCCGGACGGCGGAGTGCCGGGACATCAAAGCGGCGCTCCTGCGCCAGCACCTGGCCGTGGTGGACGAGCTGCTGGGGGACCGTTCCGAGAGCCTGGAAGCCTGTGGTCAGATCGAGGACGCGTTGCACGAGCTGGAGCGCCTGCTGCGGAGCATCGCCGTGCTCGGGGAGCTGACTCGGCGCGGCCTCGACGTGGTGGCCGCCTTCGGCGAGCGGATGTCAGCCGGTTTGCTGGCGGCGGCGTTGCGCCGGCGGGGGGTGCGGGCTCAAGCGTTGAGCGCCACCGGGCTGATCGTCACCGACGCCCGCTTCGGCGAGGCGTCGCCGCAAGCGGCGCCCACCCGGGAGCGGCTGCGGCAGGTGGTGCCGCCGCTGCTGGACCGGGGCATCGTCCCGGTGATCACCGGCTATATCGCCGCCACGGCGGAGGGTGTGACGACCACGCTGGGGCGAGGCGGCAGCGATTACACCGCGGCGATCATCGGGGCGGCGCTGGCGGCGGCCGAAGTCTGGATCTGGACGGACGTGGACGGCATCCTCACGGCTGATCCCAATCTTGTTCCCGGGGCGAGGACTCTGTCCGAACTCACGTACGCCGAGGCAGCCGAGCTGGCCTACTTCGGCGCCGACGTGCTGCATCCCAAAGCCATCGGCCCACTGGTGGCCGACGGCATTCCCCTGCGGATCCTGAACACGTTCAACCCGGCTCATCCCGGCACGCGGATCGAACCGCGGCCGGCGCCGGAGCGGGAGGTGCTTCCGGCGCTTATCTCCACCGAGGGGCTGGCCATGATCGCGGTGGGCACCCCCGACGACTCGTGGACCCTCCAACTGGCGGCCCGGGCGTTGCAGCACCTCAGCGAGGCGGGGGTGGACGTGCCCATGTTCTCGCAGTCGTTCTCGGAACACCGGCTGAACCTGGTGGTCCGCGGCCCGGACCAGACGCATGCTTTGGGCGTACTGGAGCGGGTCTTCGGGGGCGCCGCCTCCGGTCCCTGTGTGATCGGAGTGCGGGGCGAGGTGGCGACGCTGTCGGTGGTGGGCCCGCCCGGCACCGACGGCACCGCCCTGGCGGCGCGGGCGTTCGGGGCCCTGGGGCGTCGCGGGACGCCGGTCCTGGCGGTGGCCCAGGGGACGACGGGCCGCAGCGTGTCCATCTGTGTGCCGGAAGACCAGCTTGCCAGCGCCGTGAGCGACCTGCACCAGGAGCTGGCGGTGGAGGTGGCCCATGCGTAAGATCCCCGTGGGCGTCCTCGGCGCCACCGGCGTGGTGGGCCAGCGCTTCATCCAGCTCCTGGCGGACCACCCCTGGTTTTCGCTCTGCGCGCTGGCCGCATCCGATCGTTCGGCGGGGCGGAGGTATGCCGAAGCCTGCAGCTGGCGCCTGCCCGGGCCCCTGCCGGAAGCGGCGGCCGAACTGGAGGTGTGGCCCCTGGAGCCGGAACTGGACTGCCGGCTGGTCTTTTCGGCGCTCCCCGCCGATGTGGCCGGGCCCGTGGAGGAGCGGTTCGCCGCCGCCGGCTACGCCGTGTGCTCCAACACCTCGGCTCACCGGATGGATGCGGACGTGCCGCTCCTCATCCCCGAAGTGAATCCCGATCACACGGTCCTGGTCGAGGCACAGCGCCGCCGCCGCGGCTGGTCCGGCTGCATTGTGGCGGCGCCCAACTGCTCCAGCACCCAGGTGGCTCTGGCCCTCAAGCCGCTGCACGAGGCCTTCGGCCTGCAACGGGTGAGCGTGGTGACGCTGCAGGCGGTCTCCGGTGCGGGCTATCCGGGCCTGTCGGCGCTGGACATACTGGATAATGTCATTCCCTTCATCGACGGGGAGGAGGACAAGCTGGAGCGGGAACCCGCCAAGCTTCTGGGCCGGCTGAACGGTGACGGTGTCGTCCCGGCGGCCGTGGCGGTGAGCGCCCAGTGCAACCGCGTACCCGTCCGCGACGGCCACACGGCGTGCATCGCCCTGAGTGCGGAACATGCGCCGTCGGCGGCCGAGGCGGCGGCGGCGTTGGCGGAGTTCCGGGCGGCGCCCGAAGTCGCCGCGCTGCCCAGCACCCCGCCGCAGCCGGTGGAGGTGCTCGCCGACGGCGACCGGCCCCAGCCGGTTCGCGACCGCGACCGGGCCCAGGGCATGACCGTGGCCGTGGGGCGGCTGAGGCCGTGCCCGCTGCTGGGACTCAAATTCGTAGTGCTGGGCCACAACACCATTCGCGGCGCGGCCGGGGGCGCCGTCCACAACGCCGAATTGCTGGCGGCGCAGGGGTGGCTGTCATGAGCCAGCGATTCCTGCCCGTGCGCAACGCCCGTCCGCCGAGGATCCGACCGGCGCCCCCGGCCCGGCCGCGCTATCGGAGATTCGGCCGCGCTACGCTGGCCGATTTTCTGGATGACGCCGTCGTCTGGCGCAACCTCGAACCGGTGGACCGCCGCCTGCCGGGGCTGGCGCAGCTGCGGACCGGGTTGGGGCTGCCCGCCGGTGAACGGCCGCGCAAGGCGGAAGCCGCCTACGGTCGGGTGGTGGCGGAGATGCTCCGCGCCGCCCGGCGCCTGGCGTGTCCCGGCGCGATGCTGACGCGTCTGATATACATCGGTGACACGAGGCTCAATGACGGGTCGGCCTTCCGCAACATCCGTGACGCCGGCGGCTGGACGGGACGGCTCTTCATCGGGCGCGACGACGCCTCGGCCCCGCGGGAGCTGGAGGTGGGACTGACCACCTGGCAGTCCAACCGCTGGTCGGCGCTGCCGGAGTTTCTCGACTGGATCGAGGACCGTGACGGGGCTTTCGACGAATCGGTGGCGTTGGTCATCGACCTGGACAAGACGGCCCTGGGCGCCCGGGGCCGGAACGACGGCCCCATCGACGCCGCCCGCCTGGACGGACTCCAGGCCACGGTGCGGCACCTGCTGGGAGCCGGTTTCGATGCGACGGCGTTCCGGGCCGCCTACCGGCAGCTCAATCAGCCGGAATTCCACCCGTTCACCGCCGACAATCAGGACTACCTCGCGTATCTTTGCCTCATGCTGGGCGCGGGGGTGTGCACCCTGGCCGAATTGATGGCGGACATCCGGATCGGCTCGCTGATCCGTTTCACCCAGTTTGTGGACCGGGTGCACCGGTGCCGGCCACGCCTCGAGGCGGCGGGCCTGGCCGGGGTGCACGCCGACATCCGCCGCCGGGTGTGCCGCGGTGAGCCCACGCCCTTTCCCGCCTTCCGGCGCAGCGAGTTTCGAGCCACCGCCGACCGCTTCGGCGGACCACCGCGGGAGCCGATCCAGGATCTGCTGGCGCGGGGCATCGTCATCACCGAGGAGGTGCGCGCCGCGGCGCTGCGACTGCGGGAGCAGGGTGCGCTGGTGTTCGGTTTGTCGGACAAGCCCGACGAGGCGGCGATGCCCCCGCCGGCGGAGGCCGCGGCGGGGGCCCGGCCCCTGCACCGCCTGGTCACCGCGTCGGTGGGCGAAGCCCTGGAATGAGGGCCCGGCCGGATCAGACGGCGGGCGGTTCTCCGATTTTTTCCACCACGATGCTGCAACGGGTGACCAGCGCCGCCAGCGCCCCCACCGCGGCCAGAACCGGCAGCAGGGCCGCGCCCACCACGCCGAGGGTGAGCGGGATCTCCAGCAGGGTCTGGCCGGACTCATTCTTGATAGTGATCCGGCGGATGTTGCCCTGGTGGATCAGCTCCTTGATCTTGTCCAGCAGCTCGCTGCCGTCCAGTCGGAATTCCTCGGTGCGGCAGCGGCGGTCGTCGGTTTCCGAATTCATGGCGCCTCCTGAAGCGGATCGTCTCCACTGTTTGCATTCGGCTTGTCGCATACCATCGACCGCCGCCGCATGTATAATTCGACAGCGTCCGTCCGATAGTTCGAAAAAAAAGGCGGCCGCTGTAAACACGCGCCGTGGCGGCAGGGTCTATATGGGTGTGGAACGGGAACTGTTCGATACGTTCTTTCGACGACACCACCTGGCGGCCTGCCGCTTCGCCTGCGCCATCGTCGGCGGAGCCGAGGCGGAGGACGCGGTCCAGGAGGCGTTTGTCCGGCTGCACCTGCGCCAGCGGCGGCTCCCCGCGGTGGAGAATCCCGATGCCTTCTTCTACCGCATCCTTTACAACGTCTGCCGCACGCTGCTGCGCCGCCGCCGGGTGCGCGCCACTCTGGCCGGATGGTTGGGGCGGCCCGAGCCGCCCCGGCCGGGCGCCGGCCTGGAGCTCAGCCAGGCGTGGCGGATCCTGTCCCCCCGGGAGCGGGCCATCTTCTACCTGATGGACTACCGCGGGTGGGACGTGGCGGCGGTGGCCGCCGCCCTGGGCATGCGGCCGGCCACCGTGCGGGTCCACCGCCACCGGCTCCGCGGCAAGATCGTCGATTGGGAGGCCGAGTCATGAGCGATCCATTCGATGCATTCACCCCCGCGACTCCGCCTGATGCGATGCTGGCGGCGGTCCGCCGCGAAGCCGGGCGCCGGCGCCGGCAGCGCCGGGGCGTTCTGGCCGGCCTCGCCTGCCTGGTTGTCGCAGCCGTGGCGCTGTGGTGGTTCCGGCCCGCACCCGCGCCGCCAGCCCCGGGTGGCGCGGTGCTGGTTCATGCCGTGACCCACGGCGACCAGGAGGTGCCGTACACGCTAATGGCGTTGCCGGACGGCCTGACGATGGTGGTCGTGCGAACCGCACCGTGACGCCGGATGAGCCGCTGGATGTTCCCGGTCCACGCGAGTCCACAGATCAACGCAAAGGAGACCAATCATGAAAACACTGATGATTGCCCTGCTGCTGGCGCTGGCGCCGTGGGTGCTGGCCGGAGACAAGCTGCTGGTGGAGTTTCAGATCTACGAGGGGGCTTATGAAGCCGCCTCGCCCGCCCAGGTGGTGGTGGCCCTGCCCACCGGCCGGTTGACCGAGACCAAGGGATCCACCGTGATTGAGGATATCCAGAGCACCTTCAAACTCAAATCCATGCGCCTGCTGGGAGCGCCGGTGATCGAAGTGGCGTTGCCGGGAGAAGCGGTGGTCACCCACGGGGTCAATGACGGAGGGCCGACGGATACGATTCAGAATTACCGGCTCCGGGTACAGCCCACGAGCCGGGAGGGGGACCGCGCCCGGCTCCAGGTGGGTCTGAGCGTCAACGGCCAGCCCGAGACCGCGATGGACATCTTCGCCAAGCTCGGTACCGGTGTGGCGTTGGCCAACCGCCTGGATGGACATATGCTGATTCTGCTGGCCACGGTGCATGAGGAGGGGAAGGAAATCATCCGGCCCCAGCCGCTGAAAAAGGTACTGCCTGAATATCCTGAAGAACTGAAGGAGCAGAAAATCACCGGAACAGTCGTCCTTCGGGTGACCATCGATGCGGCGGGGAAGGTGACGGACATCCAGCCGGAAAAATCCGAACATGAGAGCCTGACCCAGGCGGCGGTCGCGGCCGTCAAGCAATGGACATGGCGGCCCGGCACCGTCAAGGGGCAGCGCAAAAATTTCACGCTCATGATCACCATCTACTTTCGACTCGGCTGACCCGGGAACCGGATAGCCGGGCAATCCCTCGGGCGGGATTGCCCGGCCTCTTGCCAAACCGCCGCGCCGGTGGGATCATGAATACCAACAGGCATCAAGACCGCAAGTTCCCACGGGAGGTGTGTATGGTCGTCCGGGTGCTGTTGGCGCTGGCCCTGGTCGGGGCGGCGTGCGCCATGGCGTGCGGTGGTCCGCCGGCGGGTCCCGCAGGACCGGCGGGCGCCGCGATGCGGTTCAAGTACTACGTCCACGTGGACCGCGAGGGGATCGGCATCGAGGCCTTCCGGTTCCTCGTGCCGGCCGACTGGCAGGTCAGCGGCGGCATCCGCTGGGCGCTGGACAATCCCGGCCGCCCGGCCACAGCCCACCTGCAAGCGGCCAGCCCGGACGGCCGCCGGGCGCTGGAGCTCTTTCCGGCCCAGCCCTGCTTCTGGACCGACAACCGGATGCTCCTGACCACCAATCCACCGGGCACGCGCTATTTCGGCAACGAGGTCCGGCCCATGCCCGGGCCCGTCGAAGCGCTGCGCGACATGATCCTGCCCCGTTTCCGAAGCGGCGTGGCGGGCCTCCGGGTGGTCGAGTCGAAGGAGCTGCCCGACCTGGCCCGCGCGGTGGGCGCCGGAGCGGCGGCCGGTCCGGGGCTGCAGACGGGCGCCCGCGGCGCCATGATCCGGGTGGAATACAACCAGGGCGGCCAGCTCGTCGAGGAGGAAATCTACGGGGTCGTGGACTGGATCGCCTTCCCGGTCCAGGGCGCGTTCGGCGCTACCACCAACGTCAACTGGGCGGTGGACTACCTGTTTTCCTTCCGGGCGCCGCGGGGGCAGCTGGCGGCCGACACCAAGCGGTTCCAGACCATGATCGGCTCCTTCCGGCTCAATCCCCAGTGGTTCAACAAGTACGTCCAGTTGGTGGAGCTGCTCATCCGGATGCAGATCCGTCAGATCCGGCATATCGGCGAGATCAGCCGGATCATCAGCCAGACGCACGACGAGATCAGCCGGGACATGATGGCGGCCTACGAATCCCGGCAGGCGGTCAACGACCGGATCAGCGAAAATTTCAGCCGCTACATGCGCGGCGTCGACGCCTATCACGACCCCTTCACCGACCGGCCGGTGGAGCTGCCGTCGGGCTATCGCCACGCCTGGGCCACCCCGCTCGGGGAATACATCGTGACCGACGACCCGAACTACAATCCGAACGTCGGCTCCAACCAGAACTGGCAGCAGCTCCAGCCACAGCGCTGATCGCTGCGGGGTTGCAAAGCGGACGCGCTCTCCCTAGAATGATGGCGGTCCGGCCGGAGGCCGGACCCGCCGCCGCGTGAAGGAGAGCGCGCCATGCCCATCTACGAATTTTACTGTCCCGACTGCCACACCATTTTCAACTTCCTGTCCCGGACCATTGACACGGCCAGGCGGCCAAACTGTCCGCGTTGTCGGCGGTCGGAGCTGGAGCGACAGGTGTCGGCGTTCGCCATCTCCAAAGGACGGAAGGAGACCGAGGATGGCTTGCCCGACGATCTGGACGACTCCCGCCTCGATGGCGTGATGGAGCAGCTTGCCCGCGAGGCGGAGGGGGTGGACGAAAACGACCCGCGCCAGCTGTCGCAGGTGATGCGGCGCCTCTACGAAGCCACCGGCCTGCCCCTGGGCGGGCCGATGGAGGAGGCGCTCCGGCGTCTCGAGTCGGGGGAGGACCCGGACCAGATCGAGGCGGAGATGGGCGACCAGTTGGAGGGACTGGACCCGTTTTCGCCCGAGGG
>JAGOHA010000092.1:0-2490 GCA_017996395.1 Acidobacteriota bacterium
GCCGGCCAGTCGGCCACCCGGAACATCCGCCCGACGCGGCGCGGGTGGGCGTCGGCCTCGAACGGAGACCGGTAACCGCGCGGGGTGATGATGGCGTAAAGCAGGTTTTCGCAGGTCTGACCCAGGGGCTGGGCCACGGTACCGGCAACCGGATCGGGCGCGGCCGCGGGACGCGGTGCCTCGGGCGTCCGGCCGTCCGTCCGCAGCTTCGTTTCCCAGTGCACCGGCCGCTTGTCCCCCAGGTGGGCGATGAGCACCGGCGCCGCATCCATCCCGACGGCCCAGATTTGGTTCACCAACTCCAGGCGGTCCACCGGCGGCAGCGCCGGGTCGGCCAGGCGGGTCAGGAGTTCCGGCCCGTCGGTCCAGCGCAGACAACCCCAGGCATCGACTGCGAGCTGCTGCTCTGTCACTGCGGACGGATCGCCGGGGCGCTTGGAACGCCCCCCGGCCGCCTCCATCCTCCCCAGCAGCCAGGCGGGACCGGGGCACACCAGACCGCCCTTGATGTACGCCACGATCTGGCCGCCGCCGGCCAGGTCCACGTACACGACGTCGGCCGCGCGATCGGGGTCGATGAGATGCTGCCAGGGAACGCGCGACTCCCGCCCCAGCATCACCACCTGCCGATCTGCATGCTGATTTGGTGACATCACCGGTTGACTGCCTCCCTGCCCGAATGCCCGCGTGGCCATCCCGCCGGCCACCAGCATGACCACCCAGGCGGCGCCGGCCATCCACCGGCCAGTTGTGCGGATGCACTCTATGACCCGACTCATGATTGCCAAATAAATGGAGTCTGCCATAGCCCCTCGCAGATCATGCCGAATGCGCCTGGATACCCGCGTTCCGATTATAACAAACTCGATGGTCAGAGGGTGGCATCTTGAGTCTGACTCGACCGACAGGCTGCCACCAAATCGTTCGTGTAGTCCACTTCAGCCAACCAGGGGCAAACGATCCATTGACACCTCCGGCGAAGATTGTCAGAATTGAGGCGGCGGGGCACAGTCACACCCGCACACGGCAAGTGCCCGAATTCGCCCGCGGAGGAGCCCGTATGACGCATCGGACCCTTTACCTGCCGCCGGTCCTGCTGGCCGTGCTGCTGGGCGGCCTGGCGGCGACGGGCCCGGCCGCCGGCGGCGATCCCGTCCCCTCCCGGCTGATCCAGATCTCGCGGCAGCCCATCGACTCGGTGACGGACCTGGCCGCGCTCGGCCTGGGCTCGGTCAACAAGCCGAACGGCCGCATCTACCGCCTGCGCGAAACGCCCGACGGGACCCACCCCATCCAGGTGCCGCGGCTGCGGGGCGGGTTGGAACTGGGGATCGCCGACCCCATCGAGTCCGGCTTCGCCGTGCTGTACCGCGCGCCGGTCATGTCCGGGACGCAGAGCCGGGAATCGCAGGTGGTCCTCTTCGACACCGAGGGCCGCCAGACGCGCGAGTTGGACCTGACGCCGCTGCTGTCCAGTCCCGACCACCTGGAGGTCCAGGACTTCCGGTACCACGCCGGGCGGGTCTACTTCAACGAGGCCTGCCAGTCCTACTCCCGGGAAGCCGGCGGCCGGTGCTCGGCCCTGGTCTGCGCCGACCTCGACACCGGGCGGGTGCTGTGGCGGACGGCGCCGCTCGTGTCGAACAACATCTTTATCATCTATCGGAACCGGGTGTTCTGCGGCTACGGCTTCACCGCCGAGCCGGATTTCCTATTCATCCTGGATGCCGACACGGGGCGCCTGCTCAGCCGGACCCCCATCGACAGCGCCCACGACTACATGGAGATCCAGGACGGGCATCTCCAGGTGACGACCTATCGGAGCCTCTACCGGTTCCGCATCGACCCGGCGGTGCTCGGGGATCCGGCAAACTGATAGGTTACAGTTCGGGCGGGCGGTTAGACCTTTTGTCGACTTGTTGCATCCAATCCAGCGCGGCGGCACCAGACGCCGCCAAACCGTACCGGCCCGGAGCCGGACGCGCAATGCGAGGTGGGTATGTTCGGAATCGATCCTTTGTACTGGATGCTCATGCTCCCCGTGATGCTGCTGTCGTTCTTCGCCAGCTTCCGGGTCAAGAGCGCTTTCAAGAAATATTCACAGGTCCGAACCGCCTTCGGGATCACGGGCGCCCAGGCCGCCCGGCAGATCCTGGACCGCAACGGCCTGAACCACGTCGAGGTGGTGGAAACCCACGGCTTCCTGTCGGACCACTACGACCCGACGAAGAAGGTGGTCCGGCTCTCACCCGAAGTGTACCGCAGCCCCTCGCTGGCCTCCGTGGGCATCGCCGCCCACGAAACCGGCCACGCCGTGCAGCACGCCAAGTCGTACGCGCCCCTCATGCTCCGTAACATGATGGTCCCCGTCGCCTCGATCGGCTCCAACTTCGCGTGGATCGCCATCATGGCGGGATTCGTCATCGGCATGATGGGTTTGGTCAAGATCGGCATCCTGCTCTTCAGCGCCGTGGTGGTCTTCCAGCTCCT
>JAGOHA010000092.1:2590-13288 GCA_017996395.1 Acidobacteriota bacterium
TCGGCTTCTTCGGCGTCGGCTTCTGGTCGGTGCTGCTGTTCGAGCCGCGCGAGATCCGCGTCGTCACGCGCAACGGCGGGACGGTGTCGGCGTTCACCGTCGATTGCGTCGGCCGCCGGATCCGGCCGCTGCCGCCGCCGGCCGACCCGGCGCCGGGCACGACCATCACGCTGGTTCGGCCCGCGCCGGACGGCGCCGCCCCCGACGCGCTCGCTGCCGCCGTCCGCGAACAGCTCGACCGCTACGCCGGTTACGTCCGGCCCCTGCCGGGGATTCGGGCACTGGAGCTGTTCTGCGACGGTGCGCGCCTCAACCGCGGCTTCGAGCTGCCTCACCGCCTGGGCCGCCGCTTCCGCACCCGCCGCTTCGACGGCGTGCTGGGCTTCGGCCCGGCGCCGTCGGTACGGATCTACAAGGGCGGCATCCTGGTGCGCGAGACGGCGGGGCTCGACGAGGTGATCCCCTCCCGCCCTGTCCGCCTGCCCCGCTCCGGCTGGGGCCTGTTTCCCGTGGTGGCCATCAACATCGACGGGCTGCGCCTGCTGATGGACCGCCATACCATCTGCGAGGACCCGCTGCTCCACGAAGCGGTGCGCTATTGCGAGCGGGAGCTGCTGCGGATCCACCGGCGGCTGCTGAGCCGGCTGTTCCCGCTGGACTGGCGCAACGCCATGACCAGCCTCTGGGCGCGCGGACGAACCCACGTCGCGGGCGCCGCCGCCGGGCTCGCGTTGGCGGTCATCGCGATCGCCGCGCTGGTATGGGCGGCGCCGCGCCTCGCTCCCGGGCTGGCCGGTCCGGGCGGCGGAGATCTGCCGGGCCGGTCGCCCACACGGGAAGCGCCGCCGGCCGTGATCCGCACGGTGGACACGCTGTTCACGAACTGGGGCGACACCCGGACCGACCGCCCCGCCGACGCCGGCCACCGCTGGGATTTCGAGTACCGCGGCCCCGACGGCCTGTTGTTCCAGGCGGGCGCGCTGGAGCGCTACGATCCGCGGCGGGGGCCGGCGCCCGGCCCTTTGCGGCTCGCCGGCCCTTATCCCGCCTTCGCCGACGACGCATCCGCGGGCCCGCCGGTGGCGGTCCGCCTCGGCGTGTCGGGGGGCGTCCCCCGCTTCGCCCTCCCGCTGCCGCCCGGTTTCGTGTTGATTTACGGAACGCTCCGCCTGGATGGCGCGCCCGTCGCGCCGGCGGGGCGGGACGCCTTCGGCGCGCCCGTCATCGCGGCGGCGCGGCGGGGTCACCTGGAATACCGCGCCCGGCCCGGCGCGGTTCCGTCCGCGGCGCCCGATGAGCCGGCCCAGCCGGTCATCGACTGGCCACCGGACGCCGCCGAGACCCTGCGGCAGGCCGAAGGGCTGGATCCCGGAGACCGCGTGGAGCGCCTGGCCGCCTGGACCGCCGGCCGCCTGCGCTACTCCCGGGATCCGGCAACCGCCGCCGACCTGACGGGCGGGACAGGCGAGTGGCTGGAGCGGGTGCTCCGCGCCGGCGCCGGCGATTGCGACGTGGTCAACGGCGCACTGGTGCTGATGCTCCAGGGCGCCGGCGTGCCCGCCCACCTCCGCGTGGGGCTGGTGGGTGAAGGGGGCGCCGCCCGGCCCGAGCTCCACGCCTGGGCCGCCTACTGGCGCGACGGCTGGCGCACGCTGGATCTGACCCGGCCCGACCCGTCCGCCCTGGGCGCCCCGCCCCCGGGGGGGACAGCTGCAGTCACGGCCCGGCCGCCGGCTGCGGCCGCCGAGGCGGCGACGGCGCCTCCGCTGCCGTTTCGGTTTTATCTTCTCATCGGCGCGGCTGCCCTGGCGGCGACCGGCCTGCTGGGCGCGATCTGGCGCCGGCTGGTCCGGCCGCGGCTGGACGAACCGCAGTTCGTCCGGGACATCTTCGAGCACTACTTCGCCTACGGCTCCGGCCGCGACCCGCTGCGGCTGCGCTACCGCCCGGTGTTGCCGACGCTCGGTGGACGCCGGCTCAGCCTGCACCAGGCCCAGCGGTTGGCGGACCGGGGCCGGCTGCTGGGCGCCCGGCCGGGCTGCCCGCTGCTGGCGGGGTTGAGCCGGCGCCGCGACACCCTGGACCGCGCGGCTCCGGTGGTTGAGCTGCTGGAGCCGTACCTGCCCCCCGTGACCTGGCTCGAGGACGTGGCGGGGATCCTGGCGGCCCCGCCGCTGCCGCCGGCGCTGCGAGAGGCGGAGGCGCTCATCCGCCGGCGGGACCCGCTCTTCCGGCTGCATCTTCTGCCCGGCTCGGCCGACTTCCGCGAGGTGTGCCTCCCGTTCCGCGCCGCGGCGGCCGGCCGCCGCCACGTGGTGGTGGGCGATCAGCACCCGGTCGGCGCCGCGATGCTCCGGGAGGGCGCAGCCGGAAGCGGCGACGGCGCCCGGCGCGCCGCCGCCCAGGTGCTGGCCAGGACCACGTTCTACCTGGGCGAGGCGGCTCCCGAGGCCGTCGCCGGCCCTCCGGACAGGTGAGGGCGATGAACGGAAACCACCTGCATCTGTCCATCGATCTGGAGGCCGAGATCCGCAAGATCACGCGGGAGCAGCACCTCAACCAGGTGCATTACCTGGTGCAACTCGTGCGGCACGCCCTGGCGCACCGGCCGCGGACCATCGCCATCGCGAGCACCCGCCGCCACCTGGAGCTGGCGCAGGATGGCGACGCCTTCGACGACGGCGAGTGGCAGATCCTGAAGCTGCTGCTGCTCCGGCGCGACGCGCCGCCGGACCTGGTGCAGACGGCGCTGTCCCGCCTCGAAGAATGCCACGGTGTCGCGGTGCTGTCGCTCTTCCACCTGTTCCCCGCGGTGGAGGTGGCCACGGCGGGCAAGCGCCTCGCGCTGGCCGACGGCGTGGTGCGCCTCCACACCGGCCGGCGGCATCTGGGCGGCTACCGCATCCGGCTGGCCCGCGATCAGAGGGAACTCGGCGCCGAGCGGCGCGAGCTGGAGTTTTTCTGCGCCGGCGCCGCCGCCGAAATCCGCTACAACGGCCAGACCATCAACCGGCCGGTAAAGCTGGACGACGCCCTCCTGAAGGTGCCGTTCGCCTTCGACTTCGGTCTGGGCGCCGTGGGCATCCCGGCGACGGGGGACCTGAGCCGCTTCACCTACTACAAGTGCGGCGTCCGCTTCGGCTACAAGCGCATCACCGCCGCCGACGGCCGCCTCGTGGCCGGCGTCTGGGACGACGCCCGGCCCGGCTTCGAGCCGTACTTCGCCCGCTCCATCCGCACCGGCGAATTCTGCCTGCGGGCGCACGGCGAGCTCCCCTACCGCGCCGCCGCCGCCCGCTTCGGCGAGCTGGACGATGCGCACCGCCGCCGCGTCAAGCAGGTGCTGTTCACCCTGCCCGCCGACGGTTGGCCGGCCCGGTACGGCGCCCTGCCCCTGTTCCACTCGGTGCGGCGGGAATTCGCCTTGAGTTTACGGGACCTGGACGCGTTGCGCGAGCGGTACGAGGCGGTGCCGTTCGTGTCGGCGCCCGACCGGACGCTGCCCGACGCCATCCCCTGCCTCTCCAGCGAGGATGTCCATTTCCTCCGCGCCCGCCTGGGCCGGCCCCTCAAGTCGTGCCTGCGGCGACCCCGCGGCCGCCTTGCCCGGCTCTTCGGACGGTGAGAAACCCCGCCCGCGTGAAAGAACCTGTGGCGGATACCGCCGGATCCCCGTACAATATGCGTTCGGCCCGCCGCCCGGCGGCGCGCCGATCAACCCTTACCATGGAGAACGATATGACGCCTATCATCCGGACCATCCTGATCCTGACGGCGTGCGTGGGGCTGGCGTGGGCGCCCGTTCCAGCCTGCACAAACTTCATCGTGACCAAGGGAGCGTCGGCCGACGGCTCCGTCATGATCACCTACTCGGCGGATTCGCACACCCTCTACGGCCAGCTCAACTTCATCCCCGGCGGCCGCCACATCGAGGGTTCGCTGATCGATGTGATCGACGACGACTCGCAGAAGTACGTCGGAAAGATTCGGCAGGTGGCCGAGACGTTCACCGTTGTTGGACTGATGAACGAGCACCAGGTGGCCATCGGCGAGACTACGTACGGCGGCCGCGAGGAGCTGGTGGACCCGAAAGGGGGCATCGACTACACCAGCCTGATGAACGTTGCGCTGCAGCGCGCCCGCACCGCCCGCGAGGCCGTCCGGATCATGGGCGCGCTGGTGGCGGAGTACGGCTACTTCAGCTCGGGCGAGACGTTCTCGATCAGCGATCCCCAGGAAGCCTGGATCATGGACATGATCGGCAAGGGGAAGGAGAACAAGGGCGCCGTCTGGGTGGCGCTCCGCGTGCCCGACGGCTACGTCTGCGCCCACGCCAACCAGGCGCGCATCCGGCAGTTCCCCCTCAACGACCCGGAAAACTGCCTCTACGCCCCGGACGTCATCTCCTTTGCCCGCGAGAAGGGCTATTTCAAAGGGGAGGACAAGGATTTCAGCTTTGCCGACACGTACGCACCCCTTGACTTCGGCGCGCTGCGCGCCTGCGAGGCCCGGGTCTGGAGCTTCTTCCGCCGCGTGGCGCCGTCGCTGAACCTGCCCATCGACTACGTCAAGGGCATCCCGGGCGCCACCCCCTTGCCCCTCTGGATCAAGCCCGACCAGAAGCTCTCCGTCCGCGACCTGATGGAGCTGATGCGCGACCACTTCGAGGGGACCGAGTTCGACCTCTCCGTGGGCGTGGGCGCCGGTCCGTACAAGCTCCCCTACCGCTGGCGCCCCATGACCTTCGAGGTGGACGGCGTCAAGTACGTCAACGAGCGCTCCGTGGGCACGCAGCAGACCGGGTTCTCCTTCGTCGCCCAGTCCCGCTCCTGGCTCCCCGGCCCCATCGGCGGCATCTTCTGGTTCGGCGTGGACGATACCGCCAGCACGGTCTACACGCCGATGTACTGCGGGCTGCGCGCCGTGCCGACGAGTTTCGCGGCGGGCACCGGCGACTTCAACGCGTTCTCCTGGGACTCCGCGTTCTGGGTGTTCAACTTCGTTTCGAACTACACCTACTCCCGGTACTGCGACATGATCCAGGACGTCCAGACCGTCCAGCGCGAGCTGGAGGGCGCCTTCATCGCCCAGGTGCCCGAGGTGGACAAGGCCGCGCTGGCGCTCCACCAGCAGTCGCCCGAGCTGGCCCGCGAGTACCTGACCCGGTACTCCGTGGACCAGGGCGAGATGGTGGTGCGGCGCTGGCGCAAGCTGGGCGAGTTCCTGATCTGGAAATATCTGGACGGGAACGTCCGCGACTCCCAGGGCAACGTCACGCATCCCGGTTACCCGGCCGACTGGTACCGCCGCATCGCCGAGGAGCGGGGCGAAGTGCTCAAGGTGCGGCCCCTGCCGGGCGAGAAGTCTTCGCACTGAGCCCGCGCCTACAGCCCGGATGCGGGCCACAGCGACAAGCTCGAGAAGAAACTAGCGAAGGCGATCAGGGCCCGGATCAGGACGATCCGGGCTTTTTCGTCCCCTTGCTCAGCCCGTCGTCATCGTTCGAGTCGGTGCCGGTCTGCCGCACCTGCGATGACAACGGAGCCGCTTCTTCCGGCTGATCTGAATCAGAGTCGAACTGCTGCACTTGCGATGACGGCGGAGCCGCCACCATGGGGTGAGAGGAACGAGATCCTTCTCCCAACACCTCATCAATCAGATCGCTGTTTGGACCAAGAGGCTGTAATTCGGTCGCGTAATCGGGTTCTCCACTCTGATCGAGATCCCCCTGATAGAACATCGCCTGAGCCGATTCAAGGGTTCTGACTGAGCTGATGGCGGAGGATTCCCTTTGGCGATGCGACAAGTCCAGTTCCATGTCGGCGGGTGGATGCTCCGCAAAATGACATTTCATCAGGCGGCCTTGATAGACGGCATCGCCCGCACGAGGTGAACGGTCGTCGCCCGGTTCGGGTTCCGCCGCGTCCCGCCCAGAGGGCGAATCCTGTAGCGACTCCTTGCCGAAGGCACCAGGGGAAGCCGACACCCGGGCCGATTCCGGTGACTCTGCACCCGGGCTTTCGGAACCGCTTTCCTCCGGCGGCGGTTGCAACGAGTCCATCCGGTGGATGTTCATGTTCCGGCTCCTGAGAAACGATGTTCTTGTTGCTAATTATAAACGAACCGCACTGTCCCTCATCAGATTGAACGCATGGAACCATTGCGCCCCGTATTTCATTTGAAAGATGCACCGGTCCCCTCTATACTGCATCCACCATCATGATCGAACGTCGAATCCTAACGGCCCTGCTGCGGCGCGGCGACATCTCCCCGGAGCAACTCCGGCAGGTGCTGTCGTTCGTCGAGCGAGACGGCGGCGAGCCCTCCTCCGGCAACACGTTCCTGTCCGTGCTGGAGGAAGCGGGCCTCCTGGACACCGTCGCTGAGGCGTCCGCCCAGGCGCCGCCTGCCGGCCCGGAGACCGTGCCCCTGGAAACATCCCCTTCGGGTTCCCAGGCGACCGCCGCGGGAGGCGCGACGTCCCAACAGGTGGATCTTCGGCCGGGCGATTTCTTCTCCCGGCGGTACGAAATCCGGGGCGAGCTGGGCCGGGGCGGGATGGGCGTGGTGTACCTGGCCCATGACCGGCTCCTCCGGCGCGAGGTGGCGGTCAAGATCATCGAGGATCCCAGCGACACGGAGCGCCGGAAGTTCCTGCGCGAGGCCAGCGCCCAGGCCCGGGTGTCCCACGATAACGTCTGCCGGGTGTACGACGCCGGCGAGATCGAAGACCGGCTGTTCATCTCCATGGAGCACATCCGGGGCGACAGCCTGCGGACCGCCGCGCCCGGCCTCTCCCTCGCCGAGAAGGTCCGGCTCATCATCCAGACCGCCGACGGCATGTCCGCCGCCCACCGGATGGGCCTGGTGCACCGGGACATCAAGCCGGGCAACATCATGGTGGAGCGGACCGACGATGGGCCGCGGGCCCGGGTCGTGGACTTCGGCCTGGTCCGGGAGATGGCCGACAGCGCGCAGACCCAGGGCGGCGACCTGGCCGGCACGCCTTTGTACATGGCTCCGGAGCAGTTCCAGGGCCAGCCGGAGCTCATCGACTGGCGCACCGACGTCTACGCCCTCGGCATGACGCTGTACGAGGCGGTCACCGGCGCCCCGTTGTTCACCGGTCCCACCCCCATCGCCGTCATGCTCCGCATCCTGGAGGAGGAGCCGCGATTCCCGCGCGACGTCGCCCGGACCGTCCCCCGCGACCTGCAGGCGATCATCCTCAAGTGCGTGGCCAAGCAGCCCCGGGACCGGTACTCCACCATGCGGGACCTGGCCGATGACCTGCGCCGCTTCCAGGACGGGAAGCCCGTCCTGGCGCGGCCGGTCCCTCTCGCGGTCCGGGGCGTCCGCTGGATCCGGCGCAACCGGGTGCTGGCCGCCGCCATCGGCGCCGGCCTCGTCCTGGCCGGAACGCTGGCGGCGCTCTGGGTGGGCGTCCTCATCCACTCCCGCGAGCTGGCCATCCTCTCCCGGCGGTTCGGCGAGCAGGTTTCCACCATCGAGCGCATCCACGAGATGTCCATGATGATGCCGCTGCACGACACGTACCAGGAACATCCGCAGATCCGGGAACGGATGCGGTGGATCCGGGACGAGATGGATCGCATCGGTGACGTCGCCGCCGGTCCGGGCCACTACGCGCTGGGTTGCGGCAGCATGGCGCTGGAAGACTGGGAGGCGGCCCGCCGCCACTTCGAGGCCGCCCTGCAGGCGGATCCGGACGATGCCGCCAGCCATTTCAACCTGGGCGTCGTGCTGAGCGAGATCTACCGCCATCGCCGAACGGAAGCCCTCAGTTCCGGGGACAAGTCCGAACAGGAATCCCGCCTGCGGCAATACCGCCAGGAGATCGCGGAGCCGGCGCTGCGTCACATCCGGCTGGGAGTGGTGGCCGCGGGAGGCGACCGGGATTACGGTGAGGCGCTGATCGCCAAGTACGAGTTCGACTATGACCGGGCAATCCGCCTGGCGGCGACTTCATGGAAAAACAAGCCGCTGTACTATCCGGCCGGGATCCTGCAGGGCTGGAGCTATCTGGACCGTGGCCAGGACAGGGGCCGGAAGGGTGACCTGGAGGGCGCCCAACGGGATTTGGATGAAGCCGGGCGCATCGTCGCCCGACTGGTGGACAACGCCCGCAGCGATCCCCAGATCCGGCGCCTCGAGTCCTCCCGCCGGCTCTCCTGCCTTTACATGGCATCCAAGAGGGGCCGCATCCCCGAGCCTCTCTTTTCCTGGGCCGAGGCGGCATGCGCCGACCTGCAGCGAGCGGCTTCCCGCAATCCGCAAACCTATTATCTGAGGGCCGCTCTGCTCGACCTCGCGTCCGAACAGGCCATGGAGCGCGGGCAGGATCCGATTCCACAGATAGACGCCGCCATGCAGGAGATCGGGCACGCGCTGGAGCTTCAGCCGGACAACGCCTCCTTCTGGATGAAGCTGGCCGTGCTCCGAGAGCGCCGCAATATGTACCGTCTGGGGCAGGGGGAAATCGACAAGGCGGCGGTCGCCCAATGTCTGGAGGCCATCGAGCGGGCTCGACAGTTGAATCCGAACAGCGCCGCCGTCCTCAACATACTGGGCCTGATCCATCGGCAACGAGGCTTTCTGGCCATGCTGGAGGGGGCCGATCAGCGGCCCGCCCTCCAGGAAGCCATCGCCGCCCTGAATGAATCGCACCGGCTGGATCCGGAGTTGGTCAGCACCCTCCACAATCTGGCCATCCTGCATGGCGACCTGGCCCTGTACGAGCTTAACTATGGCCTGGATCCGAGGGAATCCGCCCGCCAGGCCACGGCATGGTGTGAGACGGCCATCGCCCAGACTCCCGACAACGTTTACCTGAAATTGATCCTTACGAACGCCCACATGGTTCTTGCCATCTTCGAACTGAACATCGGGGGTGAAGGTACGGCCATCCGGCGGTTTCTGGAGGTCAGCCAATCGGCGGTGCGGAGCAATCCCGAGCACCACCAGGCCCACATACAGCTGTGCCAGGCAAACGAGCTCATGGCCCGCTGGCAAATCCGCAGGGGAGAAGACCCCACCGCGGCGATCGAAGCCGCGATTGATGCCGGGCGCAAGGCCGTGGCGCTCAATTCCAGCAACCCGTATTGTCCCCAAATCCTGGCCGCGGCTTGCCTGGTGGACGCCGAGTGGCGGCTCCAGCGGGGTGAGTATCCCCGGGCGGCGCTGGTTGAAGCGGAAACACACGCCAAACAGGCTCTGCGGCTGAATCCCGCGGACATCGAGATGATCATCATGGCGGCGCGGGTGGAGCGCTGGCAGGCGGCCGCACGGCTCGCCCGGTGGCAGGATCCCGGACCCCTCGTCCAGGCGGCGCTGGCCCGGTTGGACAAAGCGGCCAAGATGGACGCCCGCGAGCCGCGGGTGCCGCAGTTCCAGGGAGAATGCTGGCTCCTGTGGGCGTCCCACGAACCCGATCCGGGACAGAAACGGCAGAAGTCCGAGCGGGCGGTTGCTTCATTCCGTGAGGCCCTGCGGCGCAACCCCCACCTGAAACTGGCCGTGACGCCCTACTTGCAGCAAGCGGAGGCGCTCACCGGAGCGGTGGCGGCGAACCCCCGCACAAATCCCTGACCCGCGGTCGCGCGGCGCCCGCGATCCCCCTTTTCGAACCGGCCGAACAGAATCTTCTCGTCAAGACATCACGCGCCAGAGTGCGAGCCAGAAGGGCAGGGCCAGCAGGCAGCCGGCGTAGGCGATGAGCATGACGCCGCCGATCTTCTCCTCGTCGCCGCCATAGCGACGCACCTGCAGAATGATGGCCACGGCGGGCGCCGCCGCCGCCTGGATGAGGAAAAACGACGCCAGCAGCGGATTGGTGCGGCCCAGGCCGGTCCACGCCAGCACCGCCGCCGTGAGGAGCGGCAGCAGCACGAGCTTGACCAGAACCACCCGCGCCGCGTCGGGCAGGATCGCCCGCAGGCGGAACGGGATGCTCCCCAGCACCGCGCCGAGGATGAACGTGGCCACCGGCACCGCCGCGGTTCCCAGCAGGTGGACGCCCCGCTGCAGCACCTCGGGCACCAGCGCCTTCCCGCCGGACAGCGCCAGCGCGATGGCCGCGACGTTGGCCACGAGCGGCGGCGTGAGCAGCGCCCGCCACATGGGCATCTCCGACCGTCCCCGGGTGGCGAGAAACTTGCCCACACTCCAAAGCACGAGGCTGTTCCCCAGGATGAACAGGAAGCAGTAGAGGGCGAAGCGGTCGAATTCCTTCGGGAAAAGCGCCAGCCCCACCGGCAGGACCAGGTAGCCCGCGTTCTGCATGCTGGCGAGCGCCAGCATGTTGCGCTTCGCCGGCAGCTCGCGCGCGAACAGAGCCGCCCCCAGCGCCAGGCCCGCCACGGCCATGGCCACCGCCGCCAGCGGCAGCGTCCACCAATACGGGAGCTTGGACGGATCCAGGTTGCGCACCACGCTGTCGAAGGTGAGGCACGGCAGGAAGACCACCACCGTGGCGGTGGACAGGGCGTCGATGTGCGCCTGGGTGACGACGCGGCGGCGCACCAGCAGTCCGGCGACGAGGATGATCAGAAAGATGTCCAGCACCCCCACGAAGGTGCCGCCGAAGGCCTGGATGAATGTCTGCAGCATGGCGCTGGTCCTGACTCGAGGCTAGAGGCTCGAGGCTAGAGGCTCGAGGCTAGAGGCTCGAGACTCGAG
>JAGOHA010000093.1 GCA_017996395.1 Acidobacteriota bacterium
TCAAAGACCGAGAAGCCGAACTGGACATCCACCATTCTCCACACATGCTGGCATTGTGACATCAGTGCACACCTGGAAACAAAATACCGAGCTGAGCTTGCCGTCTGCTCGAAATATGTGCGGACATAAAGGATCGGAACAATCTGAGCCAAGTTTATCCGGCGGTTTAGAAAAGTCAAGGGATTGTTGGTGGAAACCAGGGGGGCGACTGTTCGGGGAAGGGTGATGGTTGATGGTTGATGGTTGATGGTTGCGGAACGAGCCTCGATTACGATGACGATTACGAGTTACGAGCACGAACCATCAACGATCAACCCTCAACTCTCAACTCTCAACTCTGAACGAGCGGGATCGAATCCGGCGATCCGAATCCCGCTGATGCCGTCACTTCCCCGGGCAGGCGCCCACCACCGACGCCGGCAGGTTCTTCTTGCCGAACGCCTTGTCGAAGTGCTTGGCGAACTCCTCGGCCAGCTTGCGGGCGCGCTGGTCGAAGGCGTCCTGGTCCGACCAGGTGTTGCGGGGGTTGAGGACCGCGTCGGGTACGCCGGGGCAGGACTGGGGGATCTGGATGTGGAACAGCGGGTCGGTGGCGACCGCCGCCTGGTCCAGCGTTCCGTTGAGCACCGCGGTGATGATGGCGCGGGTCAGGTTGATGTCCATCCGCTTGCCCACGCCGTAGGCGCCGCCGCTCCAGCCCGTGTTCACCAGGTAGACGCGGGTGCCGTGCCGGCGCATCTTCTCGCCGAGCAGGGAGGTGTAGGCGTCGGGGTTGCGCGGCATGAACGGCGCGCCGAAGAACCGCGAGAAGGTGGACACCGGCTCGGTGATGCCGGTCTCGGTGCCGGCCAGCTTGCTCGTGTAGCCCATCAGGAACCAGAGCATGGCCTGGTCCTGGTTCAGCTTGGCCACCGGCGGCAGGACGCCGTTGGCGTCGGCCGTGAGGAAGACGATGGTTTTGGGATGCGCGCCCACGGGCGGCTCCTTGATCCCCGGGAGGAACGACAGCGGGTACGAGCCGCGGGAGTTCTCCGTCAGCCGCTGGTCGTGGAAGTCGAAATTGCCGCTCGGGAACATCATGGCGTTTTCCACGATGGCGCCGTGCTCGAGGTAGGGCGCCGCATGCATGATGGCGTTGTGAATCTGCGGCTCCTTGGCCGGGTTCAGGTTGATGAGCTTGGCGTAGCAGCCGAACTCGAAGTTGGCGATGCCGTGGTCGTTCCAGCCGTGCTCGTCGTCGCCGAGCAGCGCGCGGTCGGGGTCGGCCGACAGCGTGGTCTTCCCCGTCCCGGACAACCCCAGGAACAGCGCGGTGGCCCCGTCGGCGCCCTCGTTGGCCGACGCGTGCAGCGGCAGGATCCCGGCGCCGGGGAGCAGGTAGTTCATCACGGTGAAGATCAGCTTCTTGCAGCTCCCCATGTAGGACGAGCCGACGATGACGCCCAGCCGGTTCACAAAGTCGATGGCCACGATCAGATCCGACGCGGTGCCGTCGGGCAGCGTGCGCACCCGGCCGGCGTAGCGCGCCTTGTCCAGCCGGTCCGCGGGCAGGGCGACGAGGGTGAAGGGCCGGGCGGCGAAGATGCTGCGCTGGATGTCGGGCGGGACCGGCCGGAACATGGTCTCACAGAACAGGACGGACAGCGCGCAGTCGGACACGGTCCGCACGGGCAGGGCGTAGGCGCTGTCGGCGCCCACCACGCGGTCCAGCACGTACATCTGGTCTTTTTGCCGGATGAACGCCAGGGCGTCGGCGAGGATCATGTCGAAGGTTTCAGGCTCCAGGGGGATGTTGTTGGGCGAGTCCCAGTCGATGTCCGCCACGATCTCGGGGCGGCGGACGATCACCGTGTCCTTGGGGCTGCGCCCCGTGGAATCCACCGGCGTCCAGGTGGCGAGAGCGCCGTTCCGGCTGACGATCGCCTCGCGGTGGGCCACGGCGTGCTCGATGAGCAGCCGCCGCGACGGACTGACATGCACGTTGGGGTGCGCCTGCAGGGCCTGGTCCAGACGGGTGAAGAATTCCACGGTGAACTCCTTCGCGAAAAGTGTAGCCCGGCCGGCGGGCCGGCCCGCGCTCCAACCGGGCTGGAAAAGTTCAGTCTAGACCAAGCCTGCCGATTAATCAATCCCCCGACTTAGCGCTTGATTTTTCAGCCGAATTCGGTATAGTGGCTCCGCTCCCGGCACCTATCGGGTCCCACTGCAGAGGGTGCGGTTCTTTTTTTCCCTTGAGAGGACCCAGCGCCAGGCACCCGCACGACGGGTGAGCGCCCGACTCCGCCCGCTCAGACGGGGGATGACGGCCGGGAGCGGCCCGACGTCCGGCAGCACCAGAGGAGGCTCCATGAGTACGCCTGAAAAAATCGAGCGCCTGCGCGCCATGCGGGAGACCGCCCGGCAGGGCGGCGGCCGCGACCGGATCGACGCCCAGCACGCCAAGGGCAAGATGACCGCGCGCGAGCGCATCGACGCCCTGCTGGACAAGGGGACCTTCGTCGAGCTCGACATGTTCGTCACCCACCGCTCCCACGAGTTCGGGATGGGCGAGAAGCGGGTCCTGTCCGACAGCGTCGTGACCGGCCAGGGCACCATCGACGGCCGCCCCGTCTACGTCTTCTCGCAGGATTTCACCGTCTTCGGCGGCAGCCTGGGGAAGGCGCACGCCGAGAAGATCTGCAAGATCATGGATCTGGCCATGAAGAACGGGCTCCCCCTCATCGGCCTCAACGACTCGGGCGGCGCCCGCATCCAGGAGGGCGTGGTGAGCCTCGGCGCCTACGCCGACATCTTCCTGCGCAACACCATGGCGTCGGGCGTCATCCCGCAGATCTCGGCCATCATGGGCCCCTGCGCCGGCGGGGCGGTGTACAGCCCCGCCCTGACCGACTTCATCATCATGACCCGGAAGACCAGCCACATGTTCATCACCGGGCCCGACGTGGTGAAGGCGGTGACGCACCAGGACGTCTCCTTCGACGAGCTGGGCGGCGGCCCGGTGCACAGCACCAGGAGCGGCGTGTGCCACCTCCTGGCCGAGGACGAGGCGGAAACCCTCGAGACGATCCGCCACCTCCTCGGCTTCCTCCCCTCCAATAATACCGAGGACCCGCCGCTGGCCGACACCGGCGACGACCCGAAGCGCATGGACGAGGCGCTGGACACCCTGGTGCCCGACGAGCCCAACCGGCCCTACGACATGAAGCAGGTCATCGAGCACGTGGTGGACAACGGCGAATTTCTGGAGATCCATCCCCACTACGCCCAGAACATCGTCGTCGGATTCGCCCGGCTGGGCGGACGCCCCGTCGGGATCATCGCCAACCAGCCGATGGTGCTGGCCGGCGTGCTGGACATCAAGGCGTCCATCAAGGGAGCGCGGTTCGTGCGCACCTGCGACTGCTTCAACATCCCTATCGTCACCTTCGAAGACGTGCCCGGCTTCATGCCCGGCGTGGACCAGGAGCACGGCGGCATCATCGTCCACGGCGCCAAGCTGCTCTACGCGTTCTGCGAGGCCACCGTGCCCAAGCTGACGGTGATCACCCGCAAGGCGTACGGCGGCGCGTACGACGTGATGAGCTCCAAGCACATCCGCGGCGACTACAACGTGGCCTGGCCCGGTGCCGAGATCGCCGTCATGGGCTCGGAGGGCGCCGTGAACATCATCTTCCGGAAGGAAATCGGCGAGGCGGCCGACCCCGAGGCCCGGCGCGCCGAGCTGATCCGGAACTACCGGGACAAGCTGGCCACGCCGTACGAGGCGGCCAGCTGGGGCTACATCGACGACGTGATCGAGCCGCGCGAGACCCGGCCCCGGCTGATCGACGCCCTGCGCTGGCATCAGAACAAGCGCGACAGCAACCCCCCGAAGAAACACGGGAACATCCCTCTGTAGGCAGGAGGCGACGTCATGTTCAGCAAAACCACCATCGGCGAACTGGCGGCGGTGCTCACCGAGCCGTACAAGCACCTGGAGCTCGGCCAGGTCAACGACCACGCCGCTTACGTGATTCGGTTCATCGGCGAGTTTCCCTTCCACCGCCACACCCAGGACGAGCTGTACCTGGTGCTGGAAGGGGAGGTCCGCCTGGAGTTCGTCAACCTGCCGCCCATCACCTTGAAGCCGAACGAGAGCACCGTCGTCCGCGCCTACACGACGCACAAGTGTTTCGCCGAGAACGCCCTGGTGCTCCTCATCAAGCCGAAAGAAATGTTCGCGGCGCACCCGAGCGAGTGAGGCGGCCATGAACAAAAATCCCGTGCAGATCACCGAAACCGTGCTCCGGGACGCGCACCAGTCCCTGCTGGCGACCCGCATGCGCACCGACGACATGCTGAAGATCGCAGCCAAGCTCGATAAAGTGGGCTACTGGTCGCTGGAGGTCTGGGGCGGCGCCACCTTCGACAGCGCCATGCGCTTCCTGGGCGAGGATCCGTGGGAGCGGCTCCGCCGGCTGCGGCAGGAGATTCCCAACACGCGGCTGCAGATGCTGCTGCGCGGCCAGAACCTGGTGGGCTACAAGCACTACCCGGACGACATCGTCGAGCGGTTCATCGTCTGCGCCCGTCGCAACGGCGTCGACGTGTTCCGCATCTTCGACGCGTTGAACGACATCCGCAACATGGAGTTTTCCATGCGGATCGCCAAGCGGGAGGGCGGCCACGTACAGGCCACCATCTCGTACACGATCAGCCCCGTCCACGACATCCCGTCCTTCGTGGCCATGGGCCGGGAGCTGGCCGACCTCGGCGCCGATTCCATCTGCATCAAGGATATGGCCGGCCTCATCACCCCCTACGCCGCCTTCGAGCTGATCACGGCGCTGAAGCAGGATCCCGGCCTGCCGGTGCAACTGCACACGCACTACACCAGCGGCATGGGTACGGCGGCGCTGATCAAGGCCGTGGAAGCCGGGGTGGACGTGATCGACACGGCGCTGTCCTCGATGTCGCTCTCCACGTCGCAGCCGCCCACCGAGACGCTGGTGGCGTGCCTGCGCGGCACCGAGCGGGACACCGGCCTCGACATCGCGGCGCTGGCCGAGCTGGCGCGCACCATGACCGACGTCCGGGCCCGGTACGCCAGCTTCGAGGCCGGCATCGCCGCGGTGGACGTCAACGTGCTGCAGTTCCAGGTGCCCGGCGGCATGCTCTCCAACCTGGTCAACCAGCTCCGCCAGCAGGGCGCCATGGACCGCTACTACGACGTGCTGGACGAGATCCCGCGCGTCCGCAAGGACATGGGTTACCCGCCGCTGGTCACGCCCTCCTCGCAGATCGTCGGCACCCAGGCCACGCTCAACGTGATGTGCGGCGAGCGCTACAAGATCATCCCCGAGGAGGTCAAGCAGTACTTCCGCGGCTACTACGGCCGGCCGCCCGCGCCCATGGACCCCGCGATCCAGAGGAAGGCCATCGGCGACGAGACGCCCATCACGGCGCGCCCGGCCGACATGCTCTGCCCCGGCTGGGACGACGCGAAGCAGGAGATCGGCAGCCTGGCGACCTGCGACGAGGACGTCCTCTCCTACGCCCTGTTCCCCCAGGTCGCCCGGTCGTTCCTGGACCGGCGGCGGCGGGGCATGGGCGGGAAGGAGGAGGTGGCCGGCGCCATCGCCGCCATGCTCTTCCAGCAGAAGGAGCGTCAGGCGAAAAAAACCGAGGGGATCGGTGCGCCGCCCGTGGCGCTCTCCTACTGGAAGGTCCTGGGCCGGCAGCATCTGCGGGGAGGATGGAAATGGTGAACAAGTTCAAGCTCATGCTGGAAGGCGTTCCCTACGAGATCGAGCGGCGCGGCGACCTGCTGCTGATCAACGGCCTGGAGTTCCCCTGCGCGGTGGAGAACCAGAACGTGACCATCGGCGGCACGCCCCACGCCGTGGTGCTGCGGTCGGAGACGGCCACCGTGGACGGCATCAGCTACCGCTACGAGGCGCTGGGGCTGGAGGAGCCGAAGCCGGGCAAGGCCAAGCGCGCGCTGTCGGCGACCGCCGCCGAGGACGCGGGCGCCGTCACGGCCATCATGCCGGGGCTCATCATCAAGATCAACAAGAAGGAAGGCGATCTCGTCGCGGCCGGCGAAACGATCCTGGTGCTCGAGGCCATGAAGATGCAGAACGAGATCCAGTCCAAGGTCCAGGGGCGGATCAAGAGCATCCACGTCAAGCCGGGCGAGTCGGTGGAGATGCGCCAGGTCCTGGCGGTGGTTGAGCCCACCGCCTGATCCGGAGGTGCGTTCACCGCCCCACGCCGTGACGGATCGAAACAGCCGGCCGCGGTCCCCCGCCGGGGACGCGGCCGGTTGCCGTTATTCGGCCAGGAACGGGTAGGCGAAATCCTGCGGGGTGTTGAAGCACTCCTTGATGGTGCGCACCGAGATCCAGCGCAGCAGGTTGTAGATGGACCCGGCCTTGTCGTTGGTGCCGGAAGCCCTGGCGCCGCCGAACGGCTGGTGGCCCACCACCGCGCCGGTGGTCTTGTCGTTGATGTAGAAGTTGCCGGCGGCATGGCGCAGGCGATCCCAGGCCTGCCCGATCGCGGCGCGGTCCCGGGCGAACACCGCCCCGGTCAGCGCGTAGGGCGACGTGCCGTCGCACAGGTCCAGGATCTCCGGGAACCGATCGTCGTCGTACAGGAAGACGGTCAGGACCGGCCCAAAGATCTCCTCCTCCATGAGCCGGAAGCGGGGATTGGTGGTCAGCACCACCGTGGGCTGGACGAAGTAGCCGGTGGTGTCGTCGGTGCCGCCGCCGTAGATCACCTCGGCCTCGGGGCTGTCCTGGGCGAACCGGATGTAGTCGCAGATCGAGCCGAAGGCGGCGCGGTCGATCACCGCGCCCATGAAGTTGGAGAAATCCTCCACCGGCCCCACCTTGACCCGGTCCAGCTGGGCGAAGAGCGCGTCGCGCAGCGCCGGCCAGATCCCGCGGGGGATGTAGGCGCGCGACGTGGCCGAGCACTTCTGCCCCTGGTACTCGAAGGCGCCCCGCAGCAGGCAGGTGGCCAGCCCCTGGATCTCGGCGGAGGCGTGGGCTACGACGAAGTCCTTGCCGCCGGTCTCGCCCACGATGCGCGGGTAGGAGCGGTAGCGGCCGATCTGGCCGGCGACCACCTGCCAGATGTGGTTGAAGGCCGGGTTGGAGCCGGTGAAGTGCACCCCGGCCAGGTCCGGTTGGCTCAGGGTGAAATCGCCGATGTCGCGGGCGTCGCCGGGCACGAAGTTGATGACACCGTCGGGCAGGCCGGCGTCCATGAGCACCCGCATCACCTGGTAGGCCGAGTAGACGCCGGTGGAGGCGGGTTTCCAGAGGACGACGTTCCCCATCACCGCGGGCGCGGCGGCCAGGTTGCCGCCGATGGCGGTGAAGTTGAACGGGGCGACGGCGAAGACGAAGCCTTCCAGCGGGCGGTATTCCATGCGGTTCCAGGTGGCCTGGAAGTTCTCCGGCTGGGTCTGGTAGATCTGCTGCATGAAGTAGGTGTTGAAGCGGAGGAAGTCGATCAGTTCGCAGGCGGCGTCGATTTCGGCCTGGTGGGCGGTCTTGCTCTGGCCCAGCATGGTGGCGGCGTTGACGAGGTAACGCCGGTGCTTGCTGAGCAGCTCCGAGGCCTTCAGCGAAATGGCCACCCGCTCCAGCCACGAGGAGCGGGACCAGCCGACCCAGGCGGCGCGGGCGGCCTGGATGGCCTGCCGGATCTCGGCGGGGCCGGCCTTGTGATAGCGGGCCAGGATGTGGCCGTGGTCGTGGGGGATCCGGCACTCGCCGAAGTTGCCCGTGCGGACTTCCCGGCCGCCGATGATGAGGGGGATCTCGAGGGTTTGGCCGCGCAGGTCGGCCAGCGCGGCCTTGAGCGCGGCCCGCTCGGGGGTGCCGGGGGCGTAGCTCTGCGGCGGTTCGTTCAGGGGTTGGGGGACTTGGAAAAATGCGTTCATGCGTGGTCTCCTTTCCAAATTGCGGGAGGCGGTCCCGTTTCCGGCGGCCACCCTGTCGGCCGGGCGGGCATGGCGATGTGCGGTAGCGCCGCCCGGCTCGGAGATCGTGAATAAACGGTCGCTCGCCATTGACGAGCGGACGAAAAGAAATAGATGATAGCAAAGGGTAAAGGGATTTTTAAATTACCGGCGCCCGGTGGCTGGGCGGATTCACGGCGCCGGTGGCGGCGCCGGCGGGGTATAATTGAAGACATAAGTTCGGGGCGGTCATCCGGCTCCCACACGCGAGTCGGCAGGTTCCGGATGGCCACGGGAGGTGGGGGATGCGCACGTCGCTGATCATCGGATTGGTGGGAGCTGCACTGGCCCTGGCAGCCGCCCAGGGGGAACCGCAGGACCTGCCGCGGGTGCAGCCGGCCGACATCGTCTACCTGGGCTCGTTCGCGCTGCCGGAGGGCGACTTCGGCGGCTCGCGGTTCGGCTACGGCGGCAAGGGACTCTGCTTTTACCGGGAGCCGTCCGGCACGTGCACGTTGTTCCTGCAGGGGCACGACTGGTACCCAGGATTCGTGGCCCAGGTGACGGTGCCGGCCCTGGGCGGGACGGCGACCGTGCTGCAGGAGTTCCGCGATGTCACCGACGGCGCGCTGGCGACGCTGGCCACGTCGGGCTCCAACGTGTACGGGATGATGGTGTACGACGGGCGGCTCATCGTGGGCGCCTCGTGCTACTACGACGGGGACGCCAGCCAGGTGAACTCCCACGGCGTCTCGAGCCTGAACCTGGCCGACCCCGACGACTTCCAGGGATTTTTCCCGGTGGCCGCCGAGGCCAATCCGCGCTCCCTGGGCGGCTACATGACGGTGATCCCCGCCGAATGGCGGGCGCTGCTGGGCGGACCGGCGCTGACGGGGAAGGGATGCCTGTCCATAATCTCCAACAACAGCGCGGGCCCGTGCGCCACGGTGTTCGACCCCGACGATGTGGGCGCCGCCAGCCCGATCCCCGGCTTCACCCTGATCTTCTATCCGCTGGCGCACCCGCTGGCGCCGGAGACCACCACCAACGAGCTGTTCAACCTGGCCACCCACATGGCGGGCATCGCCTTCCCGCCGGGGAGCCGGAGCGTGCTCTTCTTCGGGCGGCAGGGGACCGGGACCTACTGCTACGGCGTGGGCGGCGGCGTGGACTGCAACGACCCGTGCGACGACAGCCACGGCACCCACGCCTGGCCGTACCGCCACCAGGTGTGGGCGTACGACGCCGCCGAGCTGCTCCAGGTGCGGAGCGGCGCGAAGGCGTGCTGGGAGATGCGCCCTTACGCGGTCTGGGCGCTCGAGGGGATGACCGGCGGCGACTGCGCCGACATGGAGGGCACCGCCTACGATCCGGCCACGGGCCGCCTCTACGTGACCGAGAGTTACGCCGAGGAGCCCCGCGTGCACGTCTACCAGATCACGGTGCCGTCGGCGGTGACGCGGGACGGCGACATCAACGGCGACGGCGGGTGCGACGTGGCCGACGCCGTGGTGCTGGCGGTGACGCTCGCGGGCGGCCTCGCCCCCGGCACGCCCCCCTGCGCGCGCCCGCTGGCGTGCGATTTCACCGGCGACGGGTCGCTGGACGCGGAGGACCTGCTGATCCTGGGCGCCTACTTCGCCGGCAGCCGGACCGCGCTCCCCTGACCGGGCGGCAGCGCCGGTCGGCTGAACGGCGCCAGCACCCGGGCCAGAATCCATTCAAAGCTGAATCGGCCGTTGAACCGGTCCCAGAGCGTCAGCACCGGATAGTAGAGGATCAGCAGTCCGACCGCCAGCCCCAGGGCGACGGTGGGGCTGGTCAGGTCGTGGAAGTAGTCCGGCCCCCCCATGAACCGGATGAGACGCAGCGGGATGAAGAACAGGGCGAAGTGGGTGATGTAGATGGTCAGGGAGTAGCGGCTGAACAGGCGGCAGTACCGCATGAACAGTCCCGGCGGCGCGTCCGGGGCCGGCCGGCGGTCGAACCGGTTCCAGAGGGCCGTGAACAGGATCAGCACCACCCCCAGCAGAAAGAGCCCCATGCTGAACGACTGCGGATAGAACGACAGCGGGGCCAGGTAGCCGCCGGCCACGTCGAACGGCGGGTGCTGCGAGCCGGCCCAGGCGGTGAAGAGTCCCGTGAACGTGAGCAACCCCCCGATGAGCATCAGGAACGGGGAGTCGTCCGCCAGGCGGTTCTCCGCCAGGCGCCGGCCGATGACGAAGCCGACGATGGGGAAGACGATCCAGGGGAGGATGGGGAACTGCCCGGTGAGGAAGAATCCGAGGACGTTGCCGAGGAAGGTGGGGGCGCCCTGGTAGTCCTGCACGGGATCGAAGAGGAAGTTGGGCAGGTAGTCGGAGATCCACCGCACATTGACAAACGCCCCGCCGTAGAGCGCGGCGAGGTCCACCCGCGAGCGGAGCCACGGGGTGATGGCGGTGACGGCGGTGCAGATCAGGAGCAGCGCCCGGGAGCTCAGAAGGCGGCAGAAGAGCAGGACGACGGTGGCGGCGCCGATGAAGGTGAGGATGTCCCAGACCCACAGCTCCTCGTACCCCTGCACGAGGAGCAGGAACAGCAGGCCCATGACGAAAATGGCGGTGCCCCGGAGCAGCACCCGGCCCGTGTCCGACGCCAGCTCGCCCGCGCGCTTGCGCGCGGACAGGACCTGGCTCACCCCCACCAGGAACACGAACCAGGAAGCCGCGAAATCGCCGCCCAGCGCGTGGTTGGCCAGGAAGTAGACCATCGGCTCCGGTCCCTCGCTGCTCGACAGGTAGATGGGATAATGGCAGAGCACCATGCCGATGAGGGCGAGCGCCCTCAGCACGTCCACCGAGTCCACCCGCTTCATGGTGGCGCCTCCTTGCCGGGGGATCTAGAGTTCGTGGCCGGATGATACTCCAACTCGGGAGGCAACGGAAGCGCTGCCGTCAGCCGGGCGCCGGGTTGGGTGCGGGCGGCGGACGGGTCCGGCCGGCCGACCGCCGAAGCGATCGCCGCCGGATCTCGCCGCGACTTCAGGGGGGCGCTACTTCGTCACCAGCTTGAGCAGCGTGCCGGCCGGCAGGGCATCGTCGAGCCGGACGCCGTTGAGGATCGCCGCCGCCTCGAGCTTGTCCGCGGCCACACCCAACTGCTGGAAGGCCTGGCGTGCGGTGCCCGCCGCCGCGGTTTTCCGGAGCGTCAGCTGGCTCGGCTTGACGTTGAGCTTCGCCGGATCCGTCAGGTTGTTGAAGCCGGCCATGGTTTGCTTGAACACGGAAAAGTAGCGGTCGAACAGCGACGGGTCGGTGTAGCTGTGGAACACGTAGATGTACTTGTCCTTCTGGATGAAGGACGACGCGACGCGGATGTTCCCCTGCTCCAGCGCGATGTCGGAGACCAGCCGCTGGGCCGGCAGCCCGTTGATCCGGGCGGATTCAGACTGGAGGACGTTGGCCTGGCTTTCCTGGCGGAACGTCTCCGCGGCCGCCGCCGGTGAGGCGCCGGCGGCCATGGAGAACAGGATCACCGCGTCCTGCTGCGCGGCGTAGAGCTGCACCTGGGCCGCGGTGTTGTTCACCTTCCAGCCGGAGGGCACCGGGAACTGGAACGCAAGCTGGGGATGGTAGAAGGTCTGGCCTTCCACATAACCCTGACGGGGGTCTTCGCCGAAGATGAGCCCGTCGAGGCGGCTGAGGTACCCGTCGCGGTTGGTGACGAACGCGGTGCCCGCCAGCTTGTCCCGCCAGAGCTGGGCGTCGCGCTGGATGGCTACGATCCGGTCCGGGGGGTTGGGGTGGGTGGAGAACCAGCCGGGCAGGCCACTGCGGTCGGAGCCCGGGTTGAGCCGCTCCAGCGTGACGAACATGTTGGCCATGTGGTTGGCGTCGAACCCGGCCCGGGAGGCATACTCGACGCCCAGGGCGTCGGCCTGGCGCTCGTCGTCGCGGCTGAACTTCAGGAAGAGCATGCTCAGCCCGAGCTGGGCGATGCCGGCATACTTCTGGAACGTTTCGGAGAACATGCTGCCCACGCCCAGCCCCAACATGGCCAGTTGCGCCTGGCTGTACTGGCGCACGCTGTGGCGCGCCGCGATGTGGCCGATCTCGTGCGACATGACGCCGGCCAGCTCCGCCTCGTCGTTGAGGTAGGAGAGCATCCCGCGGGTGAGATACACGTACCCGCCGGGGAGGGCGAAGGCGTTCACGACGTCGCTGTCCACCACCTGGACGGTGTAGGTCAGGTCCGGCCGGTGGCTCAGCGCGCCCAGCTTGTGGCCCAGCGCGGCCACGTAGGCGTCGAGTTCCGGGTTGTTGTACTTGCCGTACGTCTGCAGGATCTCGGGATCGAGCTGCTTGCCCAGGGCGATCTCGTCGGCGGTGGAGATGAGCATCAGCTCCCGCTTGCCCGTGACCGGATTCTTCGCGCAGGACATGCTCCAGATCACCAGGGTGGCCGCCACGACCACGGCGGCGGTCCGCCAAACGATGGAACGACGCATCGCGCACCTCCTGACGGAATGTCGGTTCAATGATCCTTATTATAGTCCGATCGGTGACTCAAGACACCGGTTCTGACGGTCCGCGGGCCGGCGGGGCGGATGGCGGCCGGCGCTCGAAAACCTGCTGCCGCCACATGGCCGCGTACAGGCCGCCGGCGTGGATCAGCTCGTCGTGTCGGCCGGTCTCGACGATGCGGCCCCGGTCCAGCACGTAGATGGTGTCGGCGTGGGCGATGGTGCTCAGCCGGTGGGCGATCAGGACCACCATGTGCTGCCGGCTGTGCGAGATCTCGCGCAGGGCGCCGGTGATCTCCCCCTCGGTGAGTGAGTCCAGCGACGAGGTGGCCTCGTCGAAAATGAACAGCCGGGGCGCGCGCAGCAGCGCGCGGGCGATGGCGAGGCGCTGCCGCTCGCCGCCGGAAACCCGCAGTCCGCCCTCGCCCAGGCGCGTATCGAGCCCCTGGTCCGACCGCGCCAGCAACGGGCCCGCCGAGGCGCGGCGAAGCACGTCGAGCATCTCGGCGTCGGTGGCCTCCGGCTTCACCAGTTGCAGGTTTTCCCGGATGGTGCCCGAGAAGAGCTGGGCGTCCTGGGCGACGAAGCCGATCTGGCGGCGGACGCGGTTGTAGCGCAGCTCGTTGATGGGGATCCCGTCCACTGACACGACGCCGCCGTTCGGGGCGTAGAGCCCGAGCAGCAGCTTGACCAGCGTGGTCTTGCCGCAGCCCGACGGGCCGGCGAAGGCGATGGTGTCGCCGAGCCGCGCCTCGAACGAGATGTGGTCGATGGCGTTGTCGGCCGCCTCGTGGTACCGGAAGACCACGTCGTCGAACCGCAGCCG
>JAGOHA010000094.1:0-7496 GCA_017996395.1 Acidobacteriota bacterium
TCGATGGATCGAATTCGCGCACCGAAGTGCGCGAGGTAGGGTTACGGCGTTACTTCGCCGGTCATGGGATCCACGAGTGAAACCTTGTGGATCTTGCCCAGCTTGTCCAGCGGACCGGGCCACTGGGCCCCGCCGGCGTTGCACGGTTCCCAATCGCCGACGATCAGGATCACCATCCCGTCGGGATGGATGTAGCGGTTAGCCACCTCGCGCACCCGCTCCTTCGTCACGGCGCGGATGTGCTCGCGGTACTTCTTGTAGTAATCCATGGGTTTGCCCGTAAGCTCCATGTCGGCGAAGGTGCTCATGGTGTTCATGGGCGACTCGAAGGCGCTGGAGAAGCTCTCCAGGTAGAAGTTGACCGCGGTCTCCAGTTCGGCATCCGAGACGGGTTCTTTGCGGATCCGGTCGAACTCCGCCTGGATCAGCGAAATGGCGTAGCCGGCCGTCTCCGACTTCGTCTGGACGTAACCCGAGAAGGTGCCCGGGAAGCCCCACCGGTAGGTGAACCGGCTGCCCGTGTTGTAGGCCAGCCCCTCGTCGGAGCGCACCTTGGTGGTGATGCGGGAGGTGAAACTGCCGCCGCCGAGGATGAAGTTCATCACCTGGACGGCGTAATAATCGGGATTGGACTCCTCGATGCCCAGGTGCCCCAGGCTGATGTAGCCCTGGTTGATGGCCTTCTGGATGAAGTACACCCCTGGCTCCGGTTTCGAGAAGTTCCGGGACATGGCCGGGATGGGAGCCGGCGTGCCGGTCCAGCTAGCGGCATAGCGCTCGATGCGAGCCTTGAGGTCGGCGGCGGTGAAATCGCCCGCGGCGGCGAGGACCATGTTCCCGGGCAGGAAGTAATGTTGGTGCACGGTCTTGAGGTCCGCCGCGGTGATTGACTCATAGGTCGCCTTGGTGGGCCGCCAGGTCAGCGGATGGTCGCCGTAGAGGAGCTTCTCGTACTCGCGGCTCAGCACCTCGCTGGGCTGGTCGTTGGCCTGCCGGAGCTGCTCGATGAGACGGGCCTTGGCCAGGCCCAGCGGCACCTCGCGGAATTCGGGGTGCCGGAGAACGTCGAAGAAGAGCTCGAGCCCCTCGTCCATATCCTTGCGCATCACCCACAGAGTCAGGGTCGTAGTCCGCTCGCCCACGTTGAACGACAGCGAGCCGCCGAGAAAGTCGATGCGTTCCTCGATGGCGTCGCCCTCGCGGGTGGCGGTGCCGCCGGTGATGAAGGTCCGGCCCATCACCGCGCCGAGACCGGCCTTGTCCTTCGGCACGTACGCATCGCCGAAGTTCACCAGGGCCGACAGGGTGACGACGGGCAGGTTGTGGTCTTCCTGGATGTAGCCGCGCAGCCCGCCGGCAAAGGTGGTTCGGCAGGCGCCCGGGTCGGGCGGCTCGTACCGGAGCGGGGGAAATTTCAGGTCGGCCGGCCGCTGGGCCTGGCCCAGGCAGGCGGCGCCGCACACCAGCGCCAGCGTCAGGATGAGGATGATGATCTTGTTCATTGCACGCCTCCTTGCGTGGCGGTGGGCCGTTCCGGTGGCGCTCCGCCGGGTCGCGGGCCGGGCCGCGGGCCCGGCCGCATCCCGTCGCGGCCGCCCATCTGCCGCTTGTAGATGGCGGTGAGGCTGTTGTCCTTGACGAAGTAGGCCTTGGCCACCCGCTGGATGTCGGCGCTGGTCACGGCTTTCAGGGCTTCCTGGTCCGCCAGCAGCGCGCGCCAGCCGCGGTGCAGCTCGGCGACGCCCACCAGCCGGGCCATGCCCATGGACATGCCCATGAACCGGTAGAACATCGCCTCGGAGCGGTTCTTGGCCTTCTGGAGCTCGTCGGGGGTCACGCCCTCGACCTTGATCTTCTCGAGCTCGGCCCAGATTTCCTTTTCCAGATCCTCCGGAGCGACACCCTTGTCGATTCGGGGCATGGCGTTGAACGCGAACTCGCCCACGTACCACTGGGCCCGGCTGGAGGCGGAGATGCTGACGGCCATCTCCTTCTCCTTGATCAGCGTCTTCTGGAGCCGGCCGGTCTCGGCGCCGCCACCGCCGCCGCGGGGGCCCATGCGCATCCCGCCGGAGGTGAGAATCGACGCCAGGATCTGCAGCGGCACAGCGTCGGCATGCCCTTCGGGCGGCGTGTGGAACATGAGCTGCAGCCGCGTGGGCGCCGGACCTTCACCGTAGATCCGCTTCTCGCTGTACTGCGGGGGCTCGAGGGTCCGGATGGGTTCGATGTCCCGGCCCCGGGGAACGGCGCCGAAGTACTTCTCGGCCATGGCCACGATGGCCTTGGGATCGAAGTCGCCCACGTAGATGGCCACGGCGTTGTTGGGCACGTAGTAGGTGTCGTGGAATTCGGCCAGGTCGGCCCGGGTGACCTTGCGCAGGTCGTCCATCCAGCCGAGGACCTCCCAGTGGTATGGCGAGGCGGCGTAGAACGCGGCATTGACCTGCTCGTTAAAGAAGAAGCCCGGCCGGTTTTCGCTGAGCCGGCGCTCCTCCATGACCACGTCCTTCTCGGAGTAGAACTCGCGGTAGTGGGCGTTGGCCATCCGGTCGGCCTCGAGCAGCATCTGCAGCTCCACCTTGTTGGAGGGGAGCGTGACGTAGTAGCCGGTGGTCTCGTTGCCGGTGGAGGCGTTGAGGCCGGTGCCGCCGTTCTTCATGTACAGGGTCCAGAGGTCGTCCTTGATGATGTACGCCTTCTGGGCCTTGGCGAGCTCCTCATACTCCTTCTGCCAGGCGGCGATCTTGGCCGGGTCGCCGCCGTCCAGCCGCCAGAAACGCTCGCGGTAGATCTTGTCCATGACCGCGTCGATCTTCCGGTCGATCTCCACGTCCTTGGCGTAGTCGGTGACGCCGGTGATTTCGGTTCCCTTGAACATCATGTGCTCGTGCAGGTGGGCCAGCCCGGTGATGCCGGGCCGCTCGTTGATGGAGCCCACCTTGTAGTACACGTGGCACACCACGCGGGGCACGCCGGGCTTCTGGATCATCAGGATTTTCATCCCGTTCGCCAGGACGTGCTCCTGAACGTCGAGCTGGACCTGCGCCGCGGCTCCCGCGGCGAAGGCGAGCAGGACGCCAAGCAACAGCATAGCGCGTTTCATCCCGTTCAACCTCCTGAGATGATGGGTTCGGGGCGGCGCCGGCCGCGGTCCCGCGGGACCGGGTCGATCGCCGCACAGTGCCGCCGGGCGCGCGGGCGCCGGCAGGCGCACAGACGATGCGTGGATCGTTGACATGACCTCAGATTCAGAAAGCTGTCGTTCCTCCCGGCCGCGGCGCCGGATCGCGCCGCCGGCCGGCACACTGCTCGAAGAAATTGTTTGTACGCACCGACTGGGGAAAAGTCTCGAAATGTTACAGAAATAATCAGGCCGGGATCGCCCGGCCAGGCGCGGCGCGTGCGGCCGATCACTGCCGCGGCGGGAGTCGGGCGTCGAGCTCGGCCAGCGTCAGGCGGACGCTCACGATGTACGGCGCCTCCCCCGCGCGCCAGTGGCCGTAGGTCGTGGCGACGATGGTGCCGTCGGGCAGCACCTCGACGCCGGGGTAGGCGCAGTCGGCCTCCCGGTGGTTCTGCATCAGGCGGACGCGGTACTGCCCTTCGCGGCCGTGCCGGATGTCGTCGTACGTCCCCACCCAGGCCACCCAGTCGCCCCGCGTGGGGCTGCCGGGCGCCATGTCGCGAAAGGAGATGAACAGCCGCCCGTCGGGGGCGTACCGGCCGCAGTGCCGGTCGCCGGTGAGCGCGCCGGGCAGCTCGCGCGGCGCGGTCCACGTCCGACCCTCGTCCCGCGAGAATATCACGTGGGCGTTGCGGCGGCGGGTGTTTTCGCGCAGCAGCACGGCCAGTTCGCCGCCGTCTGGGGAGCGGACGCAGCCGGGTTCGCACAGGTGCACGTCGGCGCCGCTCCAGACCGCCTCCGGCCGCGACCACGTCAGGCCGCCGTCCTCGGAAAACGTCCGGTAGAGGGTGAACACCACCGGATCGGCCGGGGTGGGCCGGGCGTCGAAGAACCGCCCGTCGTCGTGGAACATCGCCAGATACCGGCCGGGCGCTTCGAGCGGCGCCACAAACCCCATGACCACGATCCCGCCCCAGTCGCCCGCCGGCCGGAGCGGCGTCCAGGTGGTCCCGTCGTCCTCGGACACGGCCAGCCGCGCCGGATACAGCCCCGACCAGACGATGAGCCGCCGGGTGCCGGCGGCGTCGGTGACGCGGTGGATGGTGGGCGTCTCCCGGCTGGTGGCCCAGTCGGGGGGCACGTCCAGGCGGGGGCTCCAGGTGCGGCCGCCGTCGGGGCTCCGCTTGAGGACGATGGGCCCGGCGCCGTGGCCCTTGGGATAGACCGCGAGGATGGTCCGGCCATCCTCCAGCAGCACCGTGGCGGGATGGCCCAGGTATTGGCCGGGCTCGCGGTCCACGACGGTCTGGCGGGCGATGTCGGCGGCGAGATCGATCCACTGGATCGCGAATCCCGGCGGCGGGCCGTCCGGCGGCATGGCGGCCGCGAGGGCCGCAGCCACGAGGGCGCCGAGCGTGGCGAGGCGGCGGCGCATCTCAGGGCACCGCGTCCAGCTCCGGCGGGATGGGCTCGGGCAGCGACAGGCCGGTCATGGCGGCGTCGATATCCTTGAGGCCGTGGCCGGTGACCAGGAGCACCACGGGCGCCGCCGGGTCGAGGCGGCGATCCACCGCCACCCGGGCCAGGCCCGCCGCCACGGCCGCCGCGGCCGGCTCGGCGAACACCCCGGTGGTGGCCGCCAGCAGCGTCTGTGCCTCGAGGATCTCCGCGTCGGAGACGGTGAGCGAAAAGCCGCCGCTCTCCATCACCGCGCGGCGGGCCAGCTCCGCGTTGCTGGGGGTGCGCACCGAGATGGAGTCGGCGACGGTGCGCGGGTCGGCGGCGTCGCGGTACTCGCCCGTGGCGATGTAGCGGTGGATCGCGTCGGAGCGCTCCGCCTGCACGGCGACCAGCCGCGGCAGGCGCTCGATGGCGCCGGCGGCGCGCAGGTCGGCAAACGCCTTGTAGACGCCGGCGAGGATCACGCCGTCGCCCACCGGCACGAGGATCGCCTCGGGCGCCTGGCCGCCGTACTGGGCGAAGATTTCGAACCCGACGGTCTTCTTCCCCTCGATGGTCAGGGGATGGTAGGCGGTGTTGCGGTTGAGCCCGCCCCGGGCGGTGGTGTACTCGAGCGACAGGCGGAACGCGTCGTCGTAGGTGCCGCGCACCGGCACCACCCGGGCGCCGTGCTGCACCATCTGCACCAGCTTGGCCCGCGGAGCGGCCGCCGGGACAAAGATCACCGCCTCGAGCCCGGCGGCGGCGCACACCGCCGCTGTGGCGCTGGCGGCGTTGCCGGTGGAGGCCACCACCACGGTGCGCTCGCCCAGGCGCCGGGCCTCGGCGGCCACCAGGAACGAGGCGCGGTCCTTAAGCGAGCCGCTGGGATTCAGCCCGTCGTTCTTGATCCAGACCTCGCCCCAGCCCAGCCGCGCCGCCAGCCGCGGCGCCGGCACCAGCGGCGTGTTCCCCACGGCGTAGGGCGGCTCGTGCTCCGGCTCCATGGGCGTGAAGAGGCGCCAGTCGGGCCGCCGCGGGACGAACCGCTCGGCGATCGCGGCGTAGTCGAACACCGCCTCGAGCACGCCGGGCAGCGGGACGCCGGGTCGGTAGCCGCGCCCGCACTCGGGGCAGAGGTAGCGCACGGCGTCGCGGGCGTACTCGCGTCCGCACTGGGTGCAGCGCCAGACGAACTCGGCTATTTCAATCATCCTTTTCATATTCACCACAGGGGCACAGAGGTCACAGAGGATTCATTTGCTGTTCGTACATCGGACAGCGGGGTTCGGGGCTCGGGGTTCGGGGTTCGGGGCTCGAGGCTCGGGGCTAGAGGCTCGAGGCTCTTTCCCATCCCGTCTGTTCGTGCTCGTAATCGTGATCGTACTCGTAATCGTACTCGTAATCGTCATCGGGGCTCGGGGCTCGAGGCTAGTTCCCGGAACGCGGACATCGAACATCGGATATCGGACCTGGGACCCGGGTTCCGGGCCCTAGTTCCCGGATTCCGGCTCTCAGGTTTCATTTCCCGGTTCCCTGTACCAGCGTCCCAGTCTCTAGGATCCAGGTCCCAGGTCCCAAGTCCTAGAACCCAGGTCTCAGTTCCTACGTCCCAGGTCCCGGCACAACTCAACTCGTATCCAAATAACCAATTAAATTTAAGCAATATTCATAACCATTAAATACGAAATGACAAATGAAAGATGATCAATGGAAAATCAATAATTGCTTTGTGTCCTTTGTGCCTTGGTGGTGAATGCTATCTCCCGTTGAGCTGCGCCATGAACGCGGCGTAGAACGCCGCGGCGGCGCCGAGGTGGTCCACCGGGCACGATTCGTTGGGCGCGTGCGCCTCCTTCTCGTGGCCGGGGCCGAGGCCCAGGCACGGGATGCCGGCCAGGCCGGCGATGGCGATGCCGTTGGTGGAGAACGTCCACTTGTCCACCACCGGCTCGGCGCCGAGCGCAGCGCGGTACGCCGCCACCGCCGCCTGCACGTAGGGCGAGGCGGCCGGCGTCACCCAGGTGGGGAAGTACTTCTGCATGGGGAACACCTTGCCCGTGTAGGCGGGTTCGGCGTATTGGAGCACCTCCACCACCGCCTCCGGGTGGCCGGCGCGGCGGCAGGCTTCCCGCACCTCGGCCACGGCCGTGTCGATGGTTTCGCCCACGGTGAGGCGCCGGTCCAACTGGATGCTGGCGGCGTCGGGCACCGAGCAGGCCGACGGCGACGAGAAGAACACCTGGGTCACGGTGACCGTCCCCTTGCCCAGGAACGGATCGTCGGCCAGTCGCGCGTTGAGCTTCTCAATCTCCAGGGCGATGCGGGCGACCTTGTACACGGCGTTGTCGCCGCGCTCGGGGGCCGAGCCATGGCAGCTCACGCCCTTGGCATGGACCATCATCTCCATCCGGCCGCGCTGGCCGCGGTGGATGCGCAAGCTCGTCGGCTCCGTGATCACCACCGCCTCGGGCCGGACCTGCTCCTCTTCGACGAGGTACTTCCAGCACAGCCCGTCGCAGTCCTCCTCAATCACGGTGCCGGTGAAGAGCACCGTGAAGTCGCCCGCGAGATCCATCTCTTTCATGATCTTGCCGGCGTAGACCATGGCGGCCAGCCCGCCCTTCTGGTCCGAGGCGCCGCGGCCCCACACGCGCCCGTCGGCGATGTGGGCGTTGAACGGGTCGAAGCGCCACAGGGCGCGGTCGCCGGGGTAGACGGTGTCGATGTGGGCGTCGAAGGCCACCAGGCGCTTGCCGCGCCCCACCTGGCCGATGATGGACCCCAGGCCGTCGACGCGGACCTCGTCGAAGCCCAGCGCGCGCATCTCGCGGTCGATCACCGCGACCACTTCCTTTTCCTTCGTGGAGTGGGACGGCGTGCGGATCAGGTCGCACAGGAACCGGGCGATCTCGGGTTCGAGTTCCCT
>JAGOHA010000094.1:7596-8756 GCA_017996395.1 Acidobacteriota bacterium
TCCCACAAGGAGGCGGCGAGCTCGCGGGCGCGGGCGGCCAGCGCGGCCTCGTCCACGTCCAACTCCAGCCGCTTGCCGGTCATGAGGACGCGGCCGCCGGCGACGGTGGTGTCCACCGCGGCCTGGCTCAGGCCGAAGACCACGTGGCCCCGCACCGTGGCCGGCTCCAGCGGCGTGGGCGGGTCATAATCCACCAGGATGATGTCGGCGGCGGCGCCCTCGGCCAGGCGTCCCAACGGCACCCCCCAGAGGCGGCTGGCGATGGCCGGATTGTGGACCAGCAGCGTGTCGGTCACCTCCATGAACGCCGCGGTGGGGCAGTTCTGGCGCAGGTGCTGCGCCCAGAGGGCCACGCGCAGCTCCTCGAGCATGCGCACCGTCATGGCGTCGGTGCCGAGGCCCACGGTGATGCCGCGCCGCGCCATGGCCACCAGGTCGGCGATGCCCACGGCGTTGTTCAGGTTGGACTGCGGGTTGTGGGCCACCATGGTCTGCGTCTCCGCCAGCAGGTCCAGCTCGGCGTCGTCCACGTGGACGCAGTGGGCGCAGATGGTTCCGGCCCCGAGCAGCCCGTGGTCGCGCAGCCGCCGCACCACGCGCTGCCCGTGTTCCCGCACGTTGTGCTCCTGGTCGGCGGGCGACTCGGCGGTGTGCACGTGGAAGCCGGCGCCGAGCTCACGGCCCATGGCGGCGGCGCGGTCCAGCGTGGCGTCGCCCAGGGTGAACGCGGCGTGGAGGCCGAACAGGGCGCGGAGTTGAGGGTCTTTCTCTTCCTTGCAGCGGCGGATGAACGCGGCGTTTTCCTCCAGTCCGGCCTCGGCCACGTCGGCGCCGTCGCGGTCCGAGACCTCGTAGCAGAGGCAGGCGCGGAGGCCCGCCGCCTTCACCGCGCGGGCGATCGCGTCGAGCGAGCCGCGGACGGCGCCGGGGCTGGCGTGGTGATCGATGAGGGTCGTGGTGCCGCTCCGCACCGCCGCCAGCGCCATGACCAGCGCGCTGACATAGGTGTCGTCCAAAGTGAGCCGGCGGTCCAGCCGCCACCACAGGTTGCGGAGCTGTTCCACGAAGTCGCGCGACGGCTTGGCCTTGCCCAGGCCCCGCACCAGGGTGCTGTAGAAGTGCATGTGGGCGTTGATCCAGCCGGGCAGCACCGCCTTCCC
>JAGOHA010000094.1:8856-13282 GCA_017996395.1 Acidobacteriota bacterium
GCGATCGCGGATGGTCCATCGTACCCCGAAGCGGCAACAGGTGGAACAAAAATGTGGGGTGGAACAACGGCGGGCCTTCGGCGGGGAACAACAAGGTGGGGGGAGCCGGCGGCGAGCCTTCAGCGGCCCGCCGGCCGCGCCCGTCCATCACCCGGCGCCGGCAGATCAGGATGTCGAGGACACCGATCATCCGTCTCTACGGATTGCGCCGACCCGTCACCCGGCGATCGTCGATCCGGATGCGGCGGACGACGATCATGCGATTGAATGGTCTGACGCGCTCCGCACGCGAGCGGGCCGCATAAAAATCAGGTTGGGAAGTTGCCTTGGGTCAACTTCCCAACCTCCCAATCGTCCCCGCTTTCGTCCCTCCCCTCAATGGGTCCTATTCACCCATTCACCCGTCCGCCTATTCACCTGTTCCTCAAGCTACACTGTGCTGCTACCCCTTCAGGGCAGCCCCACCGCCACGTCGCCGAAGGCCACGGCTTCCGTCTTCGGCTTGCCGCCGAAGTTGTACGTGGCGAACACCCGGCCGATGGCGGCATCCACGCGATCCACCACCGCCGGACGGAAGCTGCCCATGGACGGAATCATCACCTTGTCCCCGGCTTTCACCGCCGGCTTGATGGGGAGCGGCGTGCAGTCGGCCTTGGCCGCAACCGCCAGCCGGCCGGCGAAGCCGATCCCCAGCACTTTCTCGCCGCCCACCCCCACCACCAGGAGACGCTTGTAGCCGCCCGGCGCCTTGACCGCCACCACGTTGCCCACGATCAGGCCGTCGCGCTGCTTGTGGAAGCAGTCCGCCTTGAGGGTGTCGTCCTTCTTGCCCACGCCCGCCGGGTTGTCGTAGTCGAGATCCAGGTACCGCACCTTCGGCGCCGCGGGCGTGCCGCCGGCGACCACGATGGCGCGCTGTAGTCCCGAGCCGGACTGCCAGGTGCCCAGCACGATGTCGCCCACCGCTGCCTGCTCGCCGCGCCGGATGGGGACGATGAGCGCGTTGGGCAGGGTGACGACGCGGCCCGTCAGCGTCTTGAGCTGCGACTCGGCGGGACCGGGCTTCTCCATGTAGGCGCCGTAGTAGATCATGCCCGTCTTGTCGAGGCCATCGGCGACAGCGCGGTCGAAGAACTCCCGGGCGGGGGCGATCACGAAGTCGCCGGGCTGGGCGGTGGTCTTCACCACGGGGTACGGCAACGGGATCTCGCCGGGCTTGAGCGCCGGCCGGGTGTTCTGGGCGACGAGCAGCGTCGCCACCATCGCCAGCAGGACCGCCAGGATCGCAACTTTCCTCGTCATCTTTCTTCTCCTGTCCGTCATAATAGGCGCGGCGCCATCGCCGCGATCCATTAGACGGACGGACGCCGAAACTTCACAGACGGGAGCAGCCCATGAACACCGCGACTCGCATCCGCATCACCCTGGCGGCCGTCGCCCTGTGCCTGGCGGCGGGTTGGGCCCTGGCGGACACGTCCAGGCCGAACGTCCTGGACTACTATCGGGATCTGCCCGCCGACATCTTCCAGTGCGAGGCTGACACCGCGCCCGACTCCGCGGCGCGCGAGCGCCTCATCGTCCACCGCAACATCCCCCACGGCTACATCCGGGCCACGGTGGAGGGATTCCCGCTGGAGGTGGTTCTGTTCCGGGAACGGGACACGGTGCGGGACATCGTGGCCGTCTCGCTCGAGTGCGGCGACGGCTGCATGTGCCGCCGGCTGGATTTCCTCGTGCGGGAAGCGAACGGCTGGCGGTCGGTGCGCGCCGACGTCTTCCCCGCCGCCGCGGCCGTCGAGGCGGCGCTGGGCCGCGACGCCGGCTACGCGTACCAGCTCCCCGAGACCGGCACCACCATCCGCGTGGTGGACGTCGAGAGCCGCGCGCTGCTCCTCACCCTGCCGTGGGACGGGCGACGGTTTCACATCAGTAAACAGTAAACAGTGAACGGGAAACGGGACGAGGGGATCGGCATACCGTTCGGATGGCAACGATAGTAGCCAGGCGCGGCTCGGGATCGACCGTCAATCAGTTCGCTTCCGGGCGGAGCTGCGCGCGGGCGCGGCGGAGGTTGTCCGCAGCCTGCGGATAGTCGGGGCGGAGCCGCAGGGCCTCCTCGAGCTGGACGGCGGCCTCGGCGAACCGGCCGGCGTTGAGCAGGGCGCTGCCCAGGTTGTTGCGGGCGCGGGCGTCGCCGGGCTGCAGGCGCACCGCGGCCTCGAGGTGGGGCAGCGCCTCGCGGAGACGTCCGTGGGTGGCCAGCCAGGTGCCCAGGCTGTAACGGGCCTCGGCCAGGTCCGGATCGAGCCGCGCCGCCTCCGCCCAGGCCGCCGCGGCCTCGTCCAGCCGGTTCCCCCCGGCCAGCGTCCGCCCCAGCGACAGCCACGCCCAGGCAAACTCGGGCTGCCCCGTCACCGCCACGCGGTAGTGCATCAGGGCGGCTTCGGGCCGCTGCCAGGCGGCCATGATCTCGCCCAGGTAGAAGTGGACCAGCGGGTGCTCCGGCGCCCGCTGCAGCGCCCGGTAGTACCAGCCGGCCGCCTCATCCAGCCGGCCCAGCTTGTGCAGCGACGAACCCAGCTTGTACAGGTAATCGGGATCCCCGGGCTGGAGCTTCACCGCCACGCGGTACTGCGCCGCGGCGTCGGCGGTGCGGCCGCGGGTGAACAGGATGGTGCCCAGGTTGGACTGGGCGACGGCGCTCCCCGGATTGATGGCGATCGCGGTCCGGCAGTGCGCCTCGGCCTCGTCGATGCGGCCGGCGGCCAGCAGCGCCACCGACAGGTTGTCGTGGGCCTTGTCGTTGAGCTCGGTCACGGACACCGCGCGGGTGAACAGCGCGATGCTGTCGCGCCAGTGTCCCACCTGCCGCGCCGCGACCAGCGCCAGCGCCGCCACCGCCACCACCGCCGCGGCGGCGCCTGCGCGACGCGCCCACGCCGGCCGTCCCTCGAGGAGCCGCCCCCCGCCCCAAGCCAGCAGGATGAACAGCCCCACGTACGGCACGTACGTGTACCGGTCGGCCATCGACTGCGCGCCCACCTGCACCAGCCCGATCACCGGCAGCAGCGTCACCAGGTACCACCCCCAGCCCACGGGCAGCCACGGCTGCCGGCGCGCCCACCACACCGCCGCCGCCGTCGCCGCCAGCAGCGCCGCAACGGCGGCCGCCGCCGGCCCGGCGTCGAACGCGCGCGGCAGCGGGTAGAACACCGCCAGATCCGCCGGCCAGACGAGCTCGCCGATGTAGCGCACGTAGGCGAGCACGCTGTTGACCAGCCGCTCGGGCAGCGTCAGCATCCGCAGCGGCACCATCGCCGAGCGCTGCGCCAGCAGGGTGACGACCCCCGACGCCAGCGCCAGCGCCGCGAACGGCGCCTTCTCCAGCAGCCGCCGGCCCAGTTCCCGCCGCGCCGCCGGCGGGGGGATGCGGCCGGTCCACGCCGGCAGCCGCGCCAGCGGCCACCCGTCCAGCAACAGCAGCACCACCGGCACGCTCACCAGCATCGGCTTGACCATCAGCCCCAGCGCGAACAGGGCCAGGCTCAGCCGGTACAGCCCCGCCCGTCCGGTCCGGGCCCAGCCGGCGTACGCCGCCAGCGTCAGGAAGTAGAAAGCCGTGCTCAGCACGTCCTTGCGTTCCGCCACCCAGGCCACCGATTCCACGTGCGCCGGGTGCAGGGCGAACAGCGCCGCCACCAGCGCGCTCCGGCCGGCGCTGCCGGTGAGCGCGCGCAGCAGGCCGAACAGCAGCAGCGTGTTGAGCAGGTGCAGCGCCAGGTTGCTCAGGTGGTGGCCGCCCGCCCACAGCCCGAACAGCTCCACGTCCAGCATGTGGGCGCACCACGTCAGCGGATGCCAATTGTTGGCGTGTAAGGTGGTGAACGCCCATCGCACCGACTCCGCCGTCAACCCCTGCTGGACGTGGGGGTTTTCGGTGACGTACAAATTGTCGTCGTAGTTGACGAAGCCGTGGCGGACGACCGGCGCGTACACGGTGACCGTCACAGCCACCAGCAGCGCCGCCAGCGCCCACTCACGCGTCGGCCGGGTGCTCGGTCGCCACATCGGGGAACATCCGGGAGCGCGCCAGGCCCCACCGGGCCAGGCGGTACGCCAGTCCCACCCCCAGGCAGCCGAACCCGTAGCGGACGCTGCGCCGGAAGTTGATCGAGGAGGCGTCCGTCGCGTAGCGCGTGGGGCAGCTGATCTCGGAGATGCGGTAGCCGTACCAGAGGATCTGGGCCAGCATCTGGTTGTCGAAGATGAAGTCGTCGGAGTTATCCCCAAAGGGGATGCGGCGCAGCAGCGCCGCCGAGAAGGCGCGGTAGCCCGTGTGGTATTCCGACAGCTTGGCGCCGGTGAGCAGGTTTTCCGCCAGGGTCAGGGCCCGGTTGCTGTAGTAGCGCCAGCGCGGCATGCCGCC
>JAGOHA010000095.1:0-11207 GCA_017996395.1 Acidobacteriota bacterium
GGCCAAGATCAACCTGTCCCGCGCCAAACACGATTATCTGGTGGCGCGGGCTAACCTGGAGTGGGTGTCGGGAACCATCACCACCGGCACGCCCTGAGGGGACGGTGAATCGGGCGGAAGCGAGGCTGGGGGCTCGAGACTCGAGGCTCGTTCCCCTCCCCGTGCTCGTAACTCGTAATCGTGCTCGGAATCCCAAGCCGGCAAAGACGGAACTGATCGGTTGTGATTGTGACAGTCCGGCTCCGCACCCTTTGCATGTGTTTCGGCGCACCGATCGGATCGCCACGAGCATAGCCCGGCGCAGACGGGTGACCCTGCATGAGTTAGTGTTTAAAGGATGCGCCAGCTGCGTCTGGCAACCTCGAAATCCAAGCCCAGACTCGCCGTCTTAGTGAAAATTCTTCAGCGCCACCCGCACGGCGCGCTTGTCGTGCGGCTTGAGCACCTCGCCCACCGACAGCACCCACGGCTGGTGCTTGGTGAGCCGGACGGTGTTGGTCCGCGTGTTCACGTCCAGTTCGAAATCCGGCTGGCCGTCGCCGGTCACGTCGATGGCGTCGGAGAGTCGCTCCGGCAGAGTCTGCCCCTCGGCGGGCACCCAGGTGACCTGGACGAAGCCTTCGTCCTGCTCCCCGATCAGCGCGTCGAAGACCGGTTTGTGGACCTGGGTCTGGTAGCCGGGGCGATGGATGGCCTGCATCACCTCGCCGCCGTCGTACCACGGATTGATCTTCAGGCCGGTGACGTCCACGAACAGGTTCGCCCAGCCGTTCATCCCGAAAAACGTGGCCAGAACGATGAAGAGAGCCGCGACGGCCCACGCATATCCTAAAAACGTGCGAAATCGTTTCACCATGATGGTCCCTCCAGGAGGTCACTGGATCATCCGGCCGGTGGTGACCAGGAGCAGGATGCGGTGGAGCCCGTCGACGATCATGCCGCCGCCGATGGTGGCCAGGAAAATGAACGCCGGGTACAGGAACAGCAGCCGCGCCCGCTCCGGCGGGGACGCGGTTCCCTTGATGCGGTAACCGATGGCGCCCTTGGTGCAGGCGTCGATGCACTTGCCGCACTTGCAGCAGGTGATCTTCGGCTTGCCCGCCGCGATTGATTCTTTGTCCAGCGAGAACGTCGGACAGGCCTGGATGCAGCGCTGGCAGTCGGTGCAGCGGGCCCGGTCGATCCGGATCGTGAACGCATCGATCTTGTTCGTCACGGACTGGAAGGCACCCATGGGGCAGAACAGTCCGCACTGGGTTCGCTTTTTGGTCAGCGTAGGCAGCACCACCACCAGCCCGGCGAACAGCGAGACGAAGATCACCGCCTGGATCGCCGTGCGTGTCGAGGTGACCTCGTTGTACTCGGTCACCGTCTTGAACGGGCACAGCCATTCGCAGTATGCGGGCGAGAGGGTGGCCGCGGAGAGGATCACGACGGCGGCGAGCACGGCGTACGGCAGGTACGTCCAGTAGGGGGCAATCTTGCGGATCATCGGCCGGCGCAAGATGCGGGAGAAACCGTCCTCGAGACCGCCGAAGAAACAGCCCCAGCTGCAGAACCCGCGGCCGATGGCCAGCGACACGCCGATCCAGAGCACGAACATGGCGGCCACCGGGGCGAAGCCGCCCAGCATGTGCCCCGGAAAAATGATGGTCTTGGTGAACGCCGCCGGGATGATGGTCATGGGGATCACCATGTGGCAGAACGGCGTCTCACCCGCGGCCATGTCCGACGTGGACAGGGCCATGCTGCCGCGCACCTCGATGAGGTTGGCGATGAAACTGATGACGAACGTCACCGCCATGGTCACGAACAGCACGGCCCGGTAGCGGTCGGTGCGGCCCGTACGCACCATCAGGTAGAAGAGGACGTTGATCAACACGTACGTCGCCAGCACGGAGATCAGCGCGAGTGGGGAACGGGGCGTCGTGGGCCCGCCCAGGAGCAGCACGAAAGTGAGCAGTGAAACAGGCAACGTCAGCAGCAGCGCCTTGCCGCGGCTGCGGAACGGCGAGGCGGCGGATTTGTTCTCGGCAGCACGCACACTCATGGTGTCTTGGAACCTCCCGATGGATCGACTGTGGATGGATACAGATTACATTACGCCGAACGGCAACGATTTGTTCAATGGTATCGTCGTGGGTGCGTTTGTTTTTAAGAGTCAACCGAGCATGGTCAGACCGCGATACACGTAGTATACACCCACCACCCCGGCCGCCAGACGACCCACCGTCCGAACCACGGGAAACCGGCCGAGCGTTCCGAGCAGCGGCAGCGGGATGAAGAACAGCGAGGTGGTGGCATAGAAGGCGAGGAAGAACAGCAGGCTGCCGGCCAGGGTGCCGGTGGCGGCCGCCTCGGTGAATGCCAGCAGGAACGGAGGACATAGGTTCAGCCCCGTCAGCAGGCCCAACAGCGGCGGCAACAGGGCGGGCCGTCGTTCCGCCAGTCGGCGGGCGGGGCCTTCGGCGGCCGGCAGGAGACACGGCTCGGTCCGGGGAGGGCGAAAGCCGTACACCGCCAACAGCAAACCCAACACCAGGTAGATGGCGCCGGCCCAGCGCAGGCGCCCGGGCAGCGCCGCCGGCAGGGCCAGGCCGAAGAGCCAGGCGAGCAGCCCGAAGGCGAGGTAGCCCACCAGCCGGCCGCCCAGGAATCCCGCCAGTACGACGGCGTTCCGCTTCAGCCGCTCGCCTTCGCCCACCAGGTAGGGCAGCAGCACCGGCACGCAGGCGGCCAGGCAGATTGTGCCGTTGGTCAATCCCAGCAGCGCGCCGTGCCAGCAGATCTCCATGTGTCCTCGTGCGGTTGTTCTCGGGAACCGAATTGTCCCGGCTTGCACATTGCAGTGTTTGCCGAAACCGTTATAATATCACCGAATCGTCGACACCACATGTTTTGGTATCCGTGCGATGCCGGCCAACCTGACGCCTCAATACCTGGACGCGGAGCAGCGCTTCAAGCAGGCCTCAACGCCCGCCGAGCGGCTCAGCGCCCTTGAGGACATGTGGGCCACACTTCCGAAGCACAAGGGCACCGAAAAGCTCCAGGCGGAGATCAAGAAGAAGCTGTCGCTGGCCCGCAAGGAGCAGCAGGCCAAGAAGGGCCCCAAGCGGCTGGACCCGTCCAATATCCCGCGCGAGGGCGCCGGCCGGGTGGTGTTGACCGGCCCGCCCAACGCGGGCAAGTCCGCTCTGCTCAAAGCGCTCACCCGCGCGGAGCCGGAGGTGGCGCCGTACGCCTTCACCACCCGTGAACCGCAGCAGGGAATGATCGAGTGGCAGGATATCCAGTTCCAGCTGATCGACCTGCCCGCGCTGAGCCGGCAGTTCATGGAGCCGTGGGTGATGAACGTCATCCGCAGCGCCGATCTGCTGCTGGTGGCGATGGATCAAGCCAGCGCCGGCGTGCTGGAGGAGATCGAGGACGCCGCCGCCTTTCTGGCCGAGCAGAAGGTGTTCCTCCAGGCGCCGGCCGGCGAAATGCCCCGCGGGGGCGCGGTGGTGCCGTCGCTCCTGCTCCTGAACAAGATGGATCTGGCGGGCGCCGGGGACAACGCGACGGTGGTCGAGGAGCTGTTCGGCGGGCGGTTCGTCGTGCGGCGGGTGTCGGCGGAGACGGGCGAGGGGCTCGAGCCGTTGAAGGACGAGATTTTCGCGCGGCTGGGCATCCTCCGCGTCTACACGAAGCAGCCCGGCAAGCCGCCGGACCAGGGGCGCCCCTACGTGCTCAAGATCGGCAGCACCGTCCTGGACCTTTGTCAGATGGTCCACCACGACTTCGTGGAGCACCTGGCGTTCGCGCGGGTGTGGGGGAAGCACGCATTCGACGGGCAGCGCATCAACCGCGACCATGTCCTCGCGGACGGCGACGTCATCGAACTGCACCGCTGAAACGAACGCACCAATCAGTCAGCCGGTGTCCGGGACGCGGCGAGGCGGTGAATGGGTGAATCGGTGCGAGGGCGGCCGCGCTGACCGCGGAGACGATCAATAGATGGCGTAGATGGTTTCCAGCAGGTCCGGGGGGATCTCGTTTTCGGTGATGAGGAGCGCGTCGTTCATGGCGCCGATTTCCAGAGCCAACACCGCCTTGCGGATGATGGTTTCGGTGGTGTCGTGCATCCGGCAGCAGGCGATGCCGCAGCGGACGGTCAGCTGGTGGGCGCCGCCCTGGGCGCGGAACTTGAGTTTCTGGACCGCGGCCAGGAGCTGTTCGCCGAACAACCGGGCGTTGGCGATGGATGTGTTCAGCAGCAGGATGGCCAGCGTTTCGTGCTCCAGCCGGCTCATCAGATCGTTGCGGTGGAGGTTCTGACAGCAGGCGGCCACGAGGTGTTTGAGCACCCGGAGCGACATCTCGTGGCCGATCTGCCGTTCCAGGTCGGCGAGGTTCTGTACCCGGAGGAGCACCAGGGTGACGTTGTCGCGCTGCAGCCGGGTGTTCTGAAGCACCATGCGGAACTTGTCGCGGAAGGCCTGGCTCTCCAGGAGCTGGCGGGGTTGCGCGGCACCGCCCTTGACCCGGATCTTCTCCAGCTGTTGGCGGAGCCGCCCGATGCGGCGGTTGGCCTCCACGAGGCTGCCGTACAGTTCGGCGCCCTGCCCCTTGATATGTTCGGAAAGGGCCACCAGATGCTCCTGGATGACTTCCATCTTCTGGGTGCTGTCCAATCCCTCCAGCTTGTTGCGGAATTCGTCCAGGATTTGCAGAAAGCTCTTGCCCGTGTTGTGCAGGGTCAGGATCGAGGCGCTCAGATCGTTGAGGAACGTTTCGAGCTGGGTTCGGTCATCCTCCAGCTCGGAGAGCGTCTTGCGGAAGAAATTCAGGAACAGGTTCAGGGAGATTTTGAACTCGTCGTAATCGTCGACCGTGCGGCACTGGAGCAGCTCGGCCATGATCTCGTTGAAGCGGGATTCCTGCTCGGCGTCCAGGGAGATCTCGACAAAGAAACGCAGCAGCTGGCGGGCGATCTCCTTGAGGCTCTGCTCCAGGGCGGCATCGGCCACGGGGGCGGCATCGGCCGCGCCGGACCGGCGGAGCTGCTCGGCGCACAGGTCAGCGAATTCCGTTTCCGACGCGGTGAAATTCCCCTCGGACATGATCTTGGCGGCATTCAACGCCGCCTTCCAGTACTGCAGAGACCCCTGGTCGTCCATGCCACGCCCTTGCAGTCCGATGAATACTGCAATCATATCAGGTTGTTCGGTGAAGGCGCAACGGGAAATGAATCTGCGTCCGTTCGGGCCGCATCCGAGCCGGCACGGTGATGACGATGGCCGCCGGCCGGATCGGGCAGGAATCGGCTTGACAATGTTGCAGTTCGATGATATTCAATAAGCTCTTTCGAGTCCGTGTGTTAGCTCCAATCGCCGGCCGTCGGGGTTGTTCGCGACATGTACCTGCTCAGCAGTGCCACCGAAGCGTTGACTCTGAATCCTTCCGTCGCGCTGGTGGCGCTCGTATTCATCCTCTTCCATTTCATCATGAACCGGCTGCTGTACCGGCCGCTCATGGGCGTGCTGAAGGAGCGCGAGGCGCGCACCGAAGGTAAGCGGGCCGCGGCGGCGAAATCACTCGAGGAGTACGACGCGCTGCTCCGGCGATACGAGAACGGGATCAAGGCCGCCCGTCAGGAGGGCTACGGCCAGATGGATGCCATCCGGCGTGAGGCGCTGGAACGTCAGGCGCAGCGTTTGGCCGCGGCCAACGCCGAGACGCGCAGCCGCGTGGAGCGGGCGGTGGCCGAGATCGGCGACCAGCGAACCGAGCTGCGCCGCTCGCTCGCCGACGAAATCCAGGAGTTTGCCCGGCTCATTGCCGCCCAGATCCTCGGCGGCGGGAGGCCGTCATGAGCGCTCCCCGGCGGCTGGTCCCGCTGCTCGCCTGGTTGTTTCTGGCCGTGGCCGGCCCGGGGGGCGCGGTCCGTGCGGCCGACTTTCCGAGCTCCTTCAGCCACGAGGTCCTCGAGGCGGGCCGGATCTTCAACTTTGTGGTGGTCGCCGGCGCCCTGATCTACCTGCTGTGGGCGCCGCTGCGCAAATTTTTCCGCTCCCGCACCCAGGAGATTCAGAAACAGCTGGCCGAAGCCGAAGCGGCCCGGGTGGACGCGCTGCGGAAGCTCAACCTGATGGAGGAGCGGCTTCTGGCGCTGGACGAGGAGATTCACGACATCAAAGAGCAGGCGAAGGCGGACGCGGCGGCGGAGAGCGAGCGGATCCTCCAGCAGGCCGAGGCCGAGGCCGCTCGCATTCAGGCACGCGGCCAGATGGAGATCGAGACCCTGAAACAGCAGGCCATGGGCGAATTGCGCCGGTTCGTCGCCGAAGAGGCCAGCCGGACCGCCGAGGAAATCCTCCGGCGGGAGATCACGCCCGAGACCGAGGAACGGCTGGCCGAGCGCTTCCTGGCCCGGATGGGAGACAAGCGGTGATCCGGAAATCATTGTTGAGGCGGTATGCCCGTTCTCTGGCGGAGGTGGCGCGCGAAGTCAGCGTCACCGACGCCGTCCGCCGCGACCTGCGCGTCTTGCAGGCGGTCAGCGAGCAGGTGCCGGAGTTCCTCGCGGCCATGCGCAATCCGGTGGTGCCCCAGGAGACGAAGCGGGCGATCGTGGATGACCTGTCCCGCCGCTGCGGCTTCCAGAAATACTTCGCCCAGTTCCTGCGGGTGCTGGTGGAGCACCACCGCATCGTGCACGTCAACGCCATCGGCGTGATATTCGACGAGGAGGCCGATGCCCTGAGCGGCGTGGTGCGGGCCCGCGTGGCCACCGCCCGGGCGCTGGAACCGGCGCGGCGCGACCGGCTGGCCGCGGACTTGCGCCGGATCCTCGACCGGAACGTGGCGATGGAGGCGACGGTGGATCCCGCGCTGATCGGCGGCCTGCGGGTCCAGGTGGGTGGCACCGTGTACGACGGCAGCGTCCGCAGCCAGCTCGACCGCCTCAAGCGCCGGCTGGCCGGATTCTGATCGCAGACGATCCAAACGCAATGGAGAACCGATAGCCATGGAATTCAAAGCTGACGAAATCACCCGCTTCATCAAGGACGCCATCAAGGGCTTCGACGCCGCGGTGGACGTGACCGAGGTGGGCAGCGTGATCAGCGTGGGCGACGGCATCGCGCGCATCTACGGCCTCGATAGGGTCATGTACGGCGAGCTGCTCGAGTTCCCCCACGACGTGTTCGGTCTCGCCATGAACCTGGAAGAAGACAACGTCGGCGCGGTCATGCTGGGCGAGGCCTTCGCGGTCGGGGAGGGGGACACCGTCAAGCGCACCGGCCGGATCATGTCGGTGCCCGTGGGCGAAGCCATGGTGGGCCGGGTGGTGGATGCGCTGGGCCGGCCCGTCGACGGCAAGGGGCCCATCGTCACCGAACTGTTCAATCCCGTCGAACGCCTGGCGCCCGGCGTCGTGGATCGCCAGCCTGTCAAGGAGCCGCTCCAGACCGGCATCAAGGCCATTGACTCCATGATTCCCATCGGCCGCGGCCAGCGGGAGCTGATCATCGGCGACCGCCAGACCGGCAAGACGGCCATCGCCGTCGACACCATCATCAATCAGAAGGACACCGGGGTCATCTCCATCTACGTGGCCATCGGACAGAAGCAGTCCACGGTGGCCCGGGTGGTGGACACGCTGCAGAAGCACGGCGTCCTGGAGCGGACCGTCGTCCTGGTGGCCGCCGCCAGCGACCCCGCCCCCATGCAGTATCTGGCGCCCTACGCCGGTTGCGCCATCGGCGAATATTTCCGCGACCGGGGCCAGCACGCGCTGGTGATCTACGACGACCTGTCGAAGCACGCCGCGGCGTATCGCGAAATTTCCCTGCTGCTTCGGCGGCCGCCGGGCCGCGAGGCGTTCCCGGGCGACGTGTTCTTCCTCCACTCCCGGCTGCTGGAGCGCGCGGCCAAGCTCAACGACGAGTTCGGCGGCGGCTCGCTGACCGCGCTGCCCATCATCGAAACCCAGGCGGGCGACATCTCCGCGTACATCCCCACCAACGTCATCTCCATCACCGACGGCCAGATTTTTCTGGAGACGGACCTGTTCCACAGCGGCTTTCGCCCGGCCATCAACGCCGGCATCTCGGTGTCCCGCGTCGGTGGTTCCGCCCAGATCAAGGCGATGAAGCAGGTCGCCGGCCGGCTCCGGCTGGACCTGGCGCAGTACCGCGAGCTGCAGGCGTTCGCCCAGTTCGGGTCCGACCTGGACAAGGCCACCAAGGCCCAGCTCAACCGCGGGGCGCGGCTCATGGAGCTGCTCAAGCAGGGTCAATACAAACCGCTGACGGTGGAGAAGCAGGTGGTCATCATCTATGCCGGCACCACCGGCCATCTCGACGACCTGCCGATGGACCAGGTGCCCGCCTTCGAACAGGCGCTCTTTGAGCACCTGGATGCCCGCGGCGGCGGGTTGCTGGCCAGGATCAGCCAGAAAAAGAGCCTGGACGCCGAGTTGATGGAAGCGCTCAAAACGGCGGTCGCGGAATTCAAGAAGCTGTTCATGGAACAGCGCGCCGCGGCCGGCCGGTCCTGAGGTCGACCCCGATGCCGAACCTGTTGGACATCCGCCGGCGCATCCGCAGCGTCCGCAACACGCAGCAAATCACCAAAGCGATGAAATTCGTCGCGGCGGCGAAGCTGAAGAAGGCGCAGCAGCGGGTCATGACGGCACGGCCGTACGCCCGTCGGATGCTCCAGCTCATCCAGCACCTGGCGCTGCGCCATCCCGACCAGTCCCATCCGCTGCTTCAGGCCCGGGGCGACGCGAAAATTGTGCTGCTCGTCATCTCCGGCGACAAGGGCCTGTGCGGGGGATTCAACACGAACATCTTCAAGGCCGCCTATGCCTTCATGGACCGGTCGCCCGGCGCCGAGGTCGTCCTGGACGTCGTGGGCAAGAAGGCGTACGAGCACTTCAGCCGGCGCAAGTACAACATCCTCTCCTTCTATGTGGACCGCCTGTCGTTCGTGGACCTGGAGCTGGCGCGCCAGGTGGCCGCCCCGCTGATGGAGCGCTTCGTCTCCGGCGCGGCGGACAAGGTCTTCCTGGTTTACAACCAGTTCAAGTCGGCGGCGCAGCAGGACATCACCGTGGAGCCGCTGCTCCCCATCGTCGACCTCGGCCTGGAGCCGCCGACCGCGGGGACGCTACCGGCCGGTGTGGACTACATCTACGACCAGCCGCGGGAGGCAATCTACCGCGACCTCTTCCCGCAGCACGTGATCACCCAGGTCTATCGGGCGCTGGTGGAGTCGGTGGCCAGCGAGCAGAGCGCCCGGATGACCGCCATGGACGCGGCCACGCGGAACGCCGGCGAGATGATCGATCGGCTGATCCTGACGCGGAACCAGATCCGCCAGGCGGCCATCACGAAAGAGATCATCGAGATCGTCGGTGGCGCCGCAGCGCTCAGCTGAGCGCCGCCGCCGTCCGGAGCAAATTGAAAGGACAGGGAGACGAGCATGAACATAGGGAAAGTGGTACAGGTGATCGGACCGGTGGTGGACTGCGCCTTCCCCGAGACGAGCATCCCGCCGATCTATAACGCGGTGCGCATCGTCAGCGAAGGGTTCGACGTGCAGACCCCCGTCGACATCACGACCGAAGTGCAGCAGCACCTGGGCGAAGGCCGGGTGCGTTGCGTGGCGCTGGAGCCCACCGAGGGCCTGGTCCGCGGGATGAAGGCCATCGACCTCGGGGAGGCCATCAGCGTTCCGGTGGGTCCCAACACCCTGGGCCGGGTGATGAATCTGCTGGGGAAGCCCGTGGACAAGGGCGGGCCCATCACCTCCGACATCCGTTATCCGATCCACCGGCCCGCACCCGAGTTCGTCGACCAGAGCGTCGCCACCGAGATGCTGGAGACCGGCATCAAGGTCATCGACCTGATCGAGCCCTTCCCCAAAGGCGGCAAGATCGGCCTGTTCGGCGGCGCCGGCGTGGGCAAGACCGTCATCATCATGGAGCTGATTCACCGCATCGCCAAGCAGCACGGCGGTTACTCGGTGTTCGCCGGCGTGGGCGAGCGGACCCGCGAAGGGAACGACCTGTGGCTGGAGATGAAGGAGTCGGGCGTCATCGACAAGGCCGCCCTGGTGTACGGCCAGATGACCGAACCGCCCGGCGCCCGCCTGCGCGTAGCGCTGACGGGGCTCACCGTGGCTGAATATTTCCGCGACGTGGAGGGGCAGGACGTCCTGCTGTTCATCGACAACATCTTCCGCTTCACCCAGGCGGGCTCCGAGGTGTCGGCGCTGCTGGGCCGGATGCCCTCGGCGGTGGGTTACCAGCCGAACCTGGCCACCGAGATGGGCGAGCTGCAGGAGCGCATCACCACCACCGGCAAGGGGTCCATCACGTCGATCCAGGCCATTTACGTGCCCGCCGACGACTACACCGATCCCGCGCCGGCGACCACCTTCACCCACCTGGACGCCACCACCAACCTGGACCGGGCCATCGTCGAGATGGGCATCTACCCGGCCGTGGATCCGCTGGCGTCCACCTCCCGGATCCTGGATCCGCACGTCATCGGCGAGGAGCACTACCGGACCACCCGCGAGGTCCAGCAGATCCTTCAACGGTACAAGGAGCTGCAGGACATTATCGCCATCCTGGGCATCGACGAACTGAGCGACGACGACAAGCTCGTGGTCAGCCGGGCGCGCAAGATCCAGAAGTTCCTGTCACAGCCGTTCTTCGTCGCCGAGCAGTATACCGGGTTCACCGGCAAGTACGTGCCCGTGAAGGACACCGTGGCCGGCTTCCGGGATCTGTGCCACGGCAAGTATGACGACATCCCGGAGCAGGCGTTCTTCATGGTGGGCGGCATCGAGGATGTGCTCGAGAAGGCTGAGGCCATCGCCAAGTCGTCCGTCTGATTCCCGCAGGAGAACGGCACCGCGCCATGTCCACACCGACCCTTTACCTGGAAGTGCTCACCCCCGTGAAAACGCTGTTCTCGGGCTTCATCCGGAGCGTCACCTTCCCGGGGCCCGACGGTGAGGTGGGCGCCCTGCCGGGCCATGCCTTGCTGGTCTCCAAGCTGGGCGCGGGGGTGGTCACCGCCGTGGACGAGAACGGCGACACCATCCGCTTTTTCTGCTCCGGCGGTTTCGTCGAAGTGTCCGGCGGCGACATCGCGGTACTGGCCGACGTGGCCGAGCGGGACACGGAGATCGACGTGGATCGCGCTGCC
>JAGOHA010000095.1:11307-13259 GCA_017996395.1 Acidobacteriota bacterium
GGACGAGAACGGCGACACCATCCGCTTTTTCTGCTCCGGCGGTTTCGTCGAAGTGTCCGGCGGCGACATCGCGGTACTGGCCGACGTGGCCGAGCGGGACACGGAGATCGACGTGGATCGCGCTGCCCGGTCCCGCCAGCGGGCTCAGGAGCGGATCGCGTCGGGCCGGCCCGACATTGACTACGTCCGGGCCAACGCCAGCTTGCGCCGCGCTCTGGACCGGCTCCGCGCCGCGCATCGGTAGCCGGCCGCGCGGCGCGCCGATCCCCGCAGCGATCGCCACAAGCAACCCGGTTCGCTGGGAAGCGCCGGTTCAGCCTCCCCACCGGCCGGATGCTCAGGATATGCCATGTCCCTGGAATTGGTGATTTTCGACCTCGACGGCGTGTTATTCGACTCCGGCGACCTGGTGGTGGCCGCCGTGGGGCGGGCGGTGGCGCGCCTGTCGGCCGAGCTGGGCCGCTCCGTGGAGCCGCCCGCACCGGAGCGGATCCACGCCCTGATGGGCGTGCCCAACCGCGAGTACGCCCGCGGGATGGGCCTGGAGCTGGACGAGGCCGGTTGGCGCCGCTTTCAGGCGCTGGTCCAGGAAGAAGAAGTGGCGCTCATCGAGGCGGGTGACGCGCGGATGCCGGCCGGCATCCCGCCGCTGCTGGACACGCTCAAGGACCAATCGATCCGCTGCGCTGTGGCCAGCAACTGCGGCCGGCCGTATCTCATGGCCTTCCTGGACTACTTCAACCTGGCGGAGCGGTTCGCGCTCGCGGTGTGCAACGACGACGCGCCCGACGGCGACAAGGCCGAGCTCCTGGGCCTGGTGCTGGAGCACCAGGCCGTCATGGCCTCGGAGGCGATCTACCTGGGCGACCGGCGGCGCGACCTGGACGCCGCGCGGGCGGCGGACACGGGCTTCATCGCCTGCCTGTGGGGCTTCGGAGATCCGCAGGAGTTCCCGGCGGGAACCCCGCTGTGCGCGACGCCTGCGGAAACGGCTGCCGTCCTGACGGAACTGATTCGAGGAGGAACTGCGTGATGACGCACGAGGCGGTGCATGACGTGATCATCATCGGGTCGGGCCCGGCCGGGCTGACCGCGGCCCTGTATACGGCCCGCGCCAACCTGCGGCCGCTGGTCTTCGAGGGACTGCAGCCGGGCGGCCAGCTGACCATCACCACCGAGGTGGAGAACTTTCCCGGCTTCCCCGACGGCATCATGGGCCCCGACATGATGGAGCTGTTCCGGAAACAGGCGGCGCGCTTCGGCGCCGAGCTTCGTCCGGCCGCGGTCGTCCGGGCCGACCTGTCGCAGCGGCCGTTCGTCCTCGAGGACGACGCCCGGAACGGGCACCGGGCCAAGACGGTCATCATCGCCACGGGGGCCTCGGCCAAGTACCTGGGGCTGGAATCGGAGCAGCGGCTCATGGGCCACGGCGTGTCGGCCTGTGCCACCTGCGACGGGTTCTTCTACCGCGGCAAGGAAGTCGTGGTGGTGGGCGGCGGCGACACCGCTCTCGAGGAGGCCGTCTATCTCACCCGGTTTGCCACGAAGGTGTCCATCGTCCACCGGCGCGACGCCCTGCGCGGCTCCAAAATCATGCAGGACAAGGCGGCGGCCAATCCCAAGATCGCCTTCGTCTGGAACTCGGTGGTTGAGGAGATCCTCGGCGACAAGGAACACGGCGTGCACGCCGTGCGCCTGAAGGACACGGTCAGCGACGCCATACGTGACTATCCCTGCCAGGGCGTGTTCATCGCCATCGGCCACCAGCCCAACACGGCGCTGTTCGCCGGGCAGCTCGACATGAACGCGGTCGGCTATCTCATCACCGAGGGGAAAAGCACCCGCACCAACATCCCCGGCGTGTTCGCCTGTGGCGACGCCCAGGACCCCTACTACCGGCAAGCCATCTCGGCCGCGGGCTCCGGCTGCATGGCCGCCATCGACGCCGAGCG
>JAGOHA010000231.1 GCA_017996395.1 Acidobacteriota bacterium
CAGGCGGCCGAGCCCGACCCGGTGCACGCCGCCGTCCTGGCCGAGCTGGCCGGCGCGCAGGGCATCACGGTGCACCTGCGCCACGACCGCCGCCACATCCACGAGCGGGACGTCGAGCTGCTGCGCCGCACCGTCAAGACGCGCCTGAACGTGGAGATGGCCGCCACCGACGAGATGGTCGGGATCCTCACCCGGATCCGCCCGGACATGTGCACGCTGGTGCCGGAGCGGCCCGAGGAAGTCACCACCACCGGCGGCCTGAACGTCATGGACAACGAGGCGGCCGTCCGGAGCGCCATCCACGCCCTGGGCGGCGCCGGCATCCGGGTGAGCATCTTCATCGACCCGGACGAAGCCCAGATCCGCCGGGCGGCGGAGCTCGGCTGCCGCATGATCGAGATCAACACGGGGCGCTACGCGGAGCTCGTGCCGGCGGACCTGGAGCACGCGCCCGCCGCCGCCTGGGAGGAGTACGAGCGCATCCGCCAGACCGCCCGCCTGGCGGTGTCGCTGGGCCTGCGCGTCCTGGCCGGCCACGGCCTCACGTACCGCAACGTCATGCCCATCGCCATGATCGGCGAGATCGAGGAGCTGAACATCGGCCACAACATCATGGCCCGGGCGGTGCTGGTGGGGCTGGAGCGCGCGGTGCGCGAGATGATTCAGCTGATCTCCGACTGATCGTCGTTCAGCAACAGACGGTAGAGGCGGTTGCGGGGCAGCCCGTGGGCGCGGCCCAGGCGGCGGAGCGCCTCGGCCCGCGACAGCCCTTCGCGGCTCAGGCGCCGGAACTCCCGGCGCAGCGCCGCCGCATCCACCGGCGCGTCTCCGCCGTCGTCGTCGGCGCCGCGGGGAACCGCGGCGCCGGCCACGGCCAGCGTGAACTCCCCCTTCGGCGCGCCGCGCCGGCGCAGCTCCGCCAGCAGCCCGGCCAGCGTGTCGCGCCGGTACTCCTCGTGGAGCTTCGTCATCTCGCGCCCGCACAGGCACGCCCGGTCGCCCCACCGGGCCAGCAGGTCCTCCAGCAGGGCGACGATCCGGTGGGGCGCCTCGAAGAACACCGTCGTGTGCGGGGCGGCGGCCAGGCCGTCGAGGAACCGGCCCCGCTCGGCGCGGCGCGCGGGCGGGAAGCCGGCGATGAGGACCGGCCCGCCGGGCAGGTCGCTCACCGACAGCAGGCAGGCCGGGGCGCTGGGTCCGGGGACCGGCACCACGGGGACCCCCGCCCGCCGGCAGGCGCCGACGAGCTCGGCGCCCGGATCCGACAGCATGGGCGTGCCGGCGTCGCTTACCAGGGCGGCGTCGGCGCCGGCGCGAAGGTGGTCGAGAAGCTGGCGGGTCCGGCTGCGCTCGTTGAAGTCGTGGTACGAGACGAGCCGGTTGCTGATCCCGAAGCGGGTGAGCAGGGGGCGCGTGCGGCGGGTGTCCTCGCAGGCGACCAGCGGCACCGCCCGCAGCACCTCGAGGGCGCGCAGGGTGATGTCGCCCAGGTTGCCCAGGGGCGTGGCGACGACATACAGGGTGCCCGGCTGCACGGCCGGCGCGGGATGGTCCTCCGCCATGGTTCCCCCGCGGATCACGCCAGGACTTTCTCGACGTCCTTGAGCTGGACCGAGATCACCTTGGACACGCCCGCCTCTTCCATGGTGATGCCGTAGATGGTCTCGGCGATCTCCATGGTCCGCTTGTTGTGGGTGATGAGCACGTACTGGGTCTGGGTGCTGAACTGCTGCACCAGCGCCACGAACCGGTCGATGTTGCTCTCGTCGAGCGGCGCGTCCACCTCGTCCATGAGGCAGAAGGGGCTGGGGCGGTACTTGAAGATCGCCAGCATGAGGGCCAGCGCGGTGAGCGCCTTCTCGCCGCCGGAGAGCAGCAGGATGTTCTGCAGCTTTTTGCCGGGGGGCGAGGCGACGATGTCCACGCCGCTCTCGAGGAGGTTCTCCTCGTCCACCAGGCGGAGCTCGCAGGTGCCGCCGCCGAAGAGCCGGGTGAACATCTCCTGGAAGTTGATGTTCACCGCCTCGAACGTCTCCTTGAACAGCCGCGCCGAGCGGCGGTCGATCTCCTCGATGCCTTTCTGGGTGTTGAGGATGGATTCGGCGATGTCGGTCTCCTGCGTCCGGTGGAACGTCAGCCGCTCCTCCTCGCGCTCGTACTCCTCAACCGCCAGGAGGTTGACGCTGCCCATCCGCTCGGCCTTGTCGCGGTAGTCGAGGTACTTCTGCTGGGCGGATTCGGCGTCGAGTTCCTCGGTGTCCGCTACGCCCTCGGCGATGAGGGTCCGGAGCGGCTGGTGGAACTCCAGCACGCACCCCTCCTCGAGGTGGGCGATCTCGCCCTCGAGCTGGGTCTTCTGGATGACGCTCTGGTTGCGCTTCTCCCGCTGCTCGTCCAGCGACAGCCGCCGGAGCTCCACCTCGCCCTCGGTGGCGGCGAGCTGGTGGCGGCTCGCCTCGATGGCTGCGCGCTGCCGCTCGATCTCCGCCTTCAGGACGTCCTGGTCCCGGACGGCTTCCTGGTGCCGCTGTTCGAATGCCTCCAGCTCCCGGCCGATCTCGGCCTGGCGGTCGCCGATCTGCGCGGTCTCGGCGTCGAGCTGGCCGCCCCGATTCTCGTTGTCGGCCAGGAGCTGGCGGTTGCGCTCCAGCTCGGCCCGCGCGGCGTTGAGCTGCTCACGGGCGGCGGCATACTCGACGCGGGCCTCGGACCACCGGCGGTTGAGCTCGGCGGTGACGTCCTTGAGCCGGGCGATCTCCTGCCGGCACTCCTCGAACTCGTGCTGCCGCGCCTGGCGGTTCTGCTCCAGCTCCGCGATGCGCCCCTGGATGCCGCCGAGCTCGGACTGGATGCCCGCGCGCTCCTGGTTCA
>JAGOHA010000232.1 GCA_017996395.1 Acidobacteriota bacterium
GGCCCTGCGCTCGTGGAGATCTTCTCCGACGGCGAGTGGCTGCAGCAGTACTGGATCCATCCGCAGGAGACGCAGCACCGGATCAGCTACCCGGTGACCGAGCGCCATCGCGGCGGCTTCACGGTGGTCACCACCTTCGTCAAGGAAAACCGCCTCTACACCACCACCACGCGCGTCGCGGTGCCATGGACCAACAAGGCGCTCCGCCTGGAGTGGGGCACCTTCCGCTCCAAGCTCCGCCCCGGCCAGGCCGAGACCTGGTCGCTGAAGGTCTCCGGCCCGGGCGCCGAAGCTGCCGCGGCCGAACTCGTGGCGACGCTCTACGACGCCTCGCTCGACCAGTTCTACCCTCACGGATTTCCCGGCCTGTCCGGCTTTTTCCGCCAGGACCGGACGTACATCCATCCGTTCTTCTCCACGAAGGGCCAGGGCCTGCGCATGTGGGAGGACGAGTTCCGGCGCTACGCGCCTTACGAGGAACCGCTCTACCTCCGTTTCCCGGCGGATGTGACCGACAACTACTTCATGTACGAGATGCGGCGGACCATGGCCGAGGCGCCCTCGATGATGGCCGGTGCACCCATGCCGCCGCCCGCACCGTCGCCCGCGGCGAAAATGGCGGCCCCGGGAGAAGCGGAAACCGCCGATGCCTCCGCCGCGCCGGCGGATGCGTCCGCCCAGCCTGCGCCTCCGCCGACCGGTCCGGTCCAGCTCCGCACCAACCTGAACGAGACCGCTTTCTTCTTCCCGCACCTGGTGGCGGGCGCCGACGGTTCGTTCACCCTGAACTTCACCATGCCCGAGGCGCTGACCCGCTGGCGGTTCCTGAGCCTGGCCCACACGCGCGAGCTGGCGAGCGGCGCCCTCAACGACGAGGTGGTCACTCAGAAGGAGTTGATGGTCCAGCCCAACCCGCCCCGGTTCCTCCGCGAGGGCGATGAGCTGGAGTTCAGCGTCAAGGTGATCAACCTGACCGACAACGCGCTCGAAGGCGGCGTCACCTTGAACTTCCTGGACGCTCTCGGCGAACAGGCCCTTGACGGCGCCCTGGCCAACGCGACGCCGAGTCAGACCTGCACCATCCCGGCGAAGCAGTCCCGCTCGTTTGCCTGGCGGATCAAGGTCCCGGACCGCCTCGACCTCGTCACCTATCGCGCCGTGGCCCGCGCCGGCGAGTTTTCCGACGGCGAAGAGGGGCTGCTCCCCGTCATCAGCCGGCGGATCCTGGTCCAGGAATCGCTGCCGCTCTGGATCAGCGGTCAGGGCGAGAAGGCGTTCCGCTTCGACAAGCTCCTGGCCTCCGGCGCCTCCGACTCGCTGGCCCACCTGAAGCTGGTGCTCCAGATGGTGTCCAATCCGGCCTGGTACGCGGTGCAGGCCCTGCCGTTCCTCATGGAGTTCCCGTACGAATGCTCCGAGCAGGTGTTCAACCGCCTCTACGCCAACGCCCTGGGCCACCACATCGCCCATGCCAACCCGCGCATCCGCAAGGTGCTGGACGCCTGGCGGACCGCCCAGCCCGAGGCGCTGGCTTCCAACCTCGAAAAGAACGCCGACCTGCGCGGCGTGCTGCTGGAAGAGTCGCCGTGGGTACTGGACGCGCGGGACGAAACCCAGGCCAGGCGCAACACGGCCCTGTTCTTCGACGAGAACCGGATCCAGTCCGAGCTCGCGTCCGCCCTGCGCAAGCTCGAACAGATGCAGCTCCCCGACGGCGCATGGCCCTGGTTCCCCGGCGGCCGCGGCAACAGTTACATCACCCTGTACCTGGTCACCGGCTTCGGGCGCCTCAAGCACCTCGGGGTGCAGGCCGTGCCTCAGGAAATGGCCCTCAAGGCCGTCGACCATCTCGACGGCTGGATCGCCGGCGTGCACAAGGAGATCATCAAGAACAAGCGGCTCCGCCAGAACAACCTCACGCCTACCGCGGCCATGTACCTGTACGCCCGGAGCTTCTATCTCGAAGAAAAGCCGCTCCAAGGGGACGCCGCCAAGGCCGCGCTCTACTTCCTCAAGCAGGGCGAGACCCACTGGCTCAAGCTCGACTCCCGCCGCGCCCAGGCGCAACTGGCGCTGGCTGAGCACCGTTTCGGCGGCACCGTGCCGGCGATGAAGATCCTGCGCTCGCTCAAGGAGCGCAGCCAGGTTCATCCGGAGCTCGGCCGCTACTGGGCGGAGGGCCAACTCTCCTGGTGGTGGTATCATGCCCCCATCGAAGCGCAGGCGCTCATGATCGAGGCATTTGACGAGGTGGCCCGCGACGCCCAGACAGTCGAGGAATGCAAGATCTGGCTCCTCAAGCAGAAGCAGACCCAGAACTGGAAGACCACCACTGCCACGGCCGATGCGGTCTACGCCCTGCTGCGCCGGGGCGAGGATTGGCTCGCCGCCGACGCGCTCGTCGGGGTGACCCTCGGCGGGCAGCGGGTGGAGCCGGACACGGTCCAAGCCGGCACCGGCTGCTACGAGAAGCGGTGGAGCGGCTCCGAGATCCGGCCGGAGATGGGCGAGGTGAAGCTGGAGAAAACCGATCCGGGGATCGCCTGGGGCGGCCTGCATTGGCAGTACCTCGAGGACATCGGCCGGATCACTCCGTACGCCGGCACCCCGCTGCAGCTTCAGAAGGCGCTTTTCGTCCGGCGCGACACGAAGCAGGGCCCGGTGATCGAGCCGGTGGCCGGGCCGCTGGCCGTGGGCGACCTGGTGGTGGTCCGGGTCACGCTGCGGGTGGACCGTGACATGGAGTACGTCCACATGAAAGACCACCGCGGCAGCGGCTTCGAGCCGGCGGACGTCCTGTCAGGCTACCGCTTCCAGGACGGTCTCTTCTACTACCAGTCCACCCGCGACACGGCCACCCA
>JAGOHA010000233.1 GCA_017996395.1 Acidobacteriota bacterium
GTCGGCCGCGAGTTCCAGCGGCAGGATGCGGTGATTCCGGCGGGATGAGAGGGGATTGAGGTGGAGCTGCAGGGGCAGCCGGGTGATCCTGCCGTGGCCGAACTCGCGCATGGAGTGCGCGAGGTACTACCATCGTGACGTGGTCGAGCTCGCGCACCGCAGCAGCGTGAGGTACTCAATCCTGCCGTATCCGAACGCGCGGCCGGAGGCCGCGAGATGCCGCCGCCGGCGGGATCCCGGCGAACCTGCTGCGGGGAGCCGATGAAAGGATGGCGAACTTGGCAATTGATGTCACTTCAGATCCATTTTAAAATCAAACCTCGAAAAACGGTTTCTATCAGCTGCTTGAATAATCCTCCCAATTTCGCCGCTTAACGTACTAAACGGCATGCAGGCTAAGGAGCACATGATGAAACGGAAAATCATTCTTGGATGGCGGTTTTCGATCACGGCCGCATTCGTCCTTGTTGGTTGCTTCGGGTTATGTGCCGCCGAGGTTGATCTCAGCGGCACGTGGGAATTTGGTTCCGCCGGCCAATCGTGGACTTTTTCCTCATTGGGGAACAATCGCTACAACGCCGTCGAAAAGGGATACGGCAATGCCCGCGGTACGGCAACCGTCAACGGCAATTCCTTCCGCCTCGATTTCACCTATTCCGGCGGCTCAGGGTATTTCGAGGGAACGATCGCTCCGGATGGCATGACGATCCAGACCATCCGACATTTTGACGGGGCAGCCTTCACCTTCCGCCGCCTTAGAAAATCCGGGGATTCGGCCATCAAGCCTCAGGAGACATCCAAACCCGCGCCCGGTTCCGACATGTCCGGCAAATGGAAATTTGGTCCCAAAGGAGAGTATTGGATGCTGCCCCGGCTGCCTGATGGCCGCTATCGGGCCCAGGAATACGGATTTGGTAGCGCCAGTGGCACCGCGACATTCACGGGGCGGGATTTTCGACTTGATTTCACGTTCGGCGGGGGCTCGGGATACTTCGTGGGCGTGGTTGACGCGGATCGCCGGACCATCAAGGCCGTTCGCCATCACGATATGGTCGATTTCACCTTCGAATATCTTGGACCGATCGAAGAGACTCCAAACGGGGACAGGGCGGCGTCACCGGCCGATAAGGAAACCGTCGGGAAACATCCCGACAGCCTCGCTTTCCCCGCAAACACGGGAGCATTCGCCACGGATGAATTCCACTGGAAACGAGTGGACAACACGAACCACTGGGGAAAGTCCTATTCCTTCCGGATCCAGGGTCCCGCCACCCTCACCTTCCGCTGTGTCATCCAGCCCTTCGACGGCCTCAGCTTCTTCAACAAGGTCGAACCCGTGTTCCGCCACAACTTCGCAGATGCCATGGAATTCGTGAAGGGCGGGGAGTCCTTCGACGGCAAGCCCCTCGAATCCTACAGCGTCTCCGCGAGCTACCATCTCCATCGGAAAGTCCAAATCTACCACGCATGGTCGACCTGGAAGCTCCCTGCGGGCCATTCGTTCGAGGGGAAGGTCGAGGTCGGAGCGCCCGGCAACGACGCCGGCGCCTGGTATCAACATGCCGCAGATGCCTGGTTCGAGGTGGTCCCCGGTGACGTGGGAGGCGGCTCTCCTTCAGATCCAGCCATCTCCAGCACTCCTGTGACGCCCGGTCAGGATACCCCGCCCGCCAGGATTTCAGGCACGTACAATCTGGACGCCAACAACTATTCCGGAAAGATCGAGATCGAGAACAGCGGTTCGCAGTGGAAAGTAAAGTTATGGTACGACGTTACCAAAAACTGGGAGACCATGACCGAAGTCCAATTCGACGCCAAAACCGGAACGCTGACGTTCGTCCGGCCATGGGTTGGGAAACCGCGCTTCCAGGTCTATACCGGAAAACTCTCCGGATCGACGATCACCGGCACATTCACCGACGTGAACAGCCCGGGGAAGAGCTTCCCCTGGAAGGCGATCCGATAGCAACCCATATCGGGAGTGAGGTGCGCACCAACAATGGATGATTGAGGTATGGAGGACCGGCTGTCTTGCCAAAGGGCAAACTAAAGGCTGATTGTCTAGCAGTCGGTGGCCAGTGGGTCGGCGCGGCATCAACGGAAAGGCTGTCGCGCGTGTTCTCTGACGGGTCAGTGTGTTGCCCGATAATTCGCTGGGATGAGTGGCTGGCAGGAGGCTTCAGATGGGAAACGCGAGATTGTGGTATCACGGCGGGATCGCCGGAGTGCTCGGCATCTGCTGCTACATCATGGCGATCCTCATTTCGTGGCCGGACACGCAGTGGGGCTTGTCCGTATCCGTGATCGTGGCCAGCGGGTTTCCGATTCTGGGGATCGTGGCGAGCTACGCCATCTGCGACTACATCGCGGCGCCGCGGGCGACGGCGGCCAACCGGATCGCCCTCGGGTTCGCAATCTCCGGTTTTGCGACCCTCCTGGCGATGTTGCTGGTGCAGGTGGCCGTCAATTCCGCCCTGCCGGAGATCACCCGCGGTCTGGACGCAACCGCGGCGAAGGCGCTGACGCGCGCCATGCGCATGGTCGATCTGGGCCTGGACGTGGCCTGGGACCTGCTGTACAGCACCGCGATGATCTTCTGGGGATTCGCGTTACGAACACGCCGCGGATTCGGACCGGGGTGGGCGTTCCCGTCGATGGCCCTGGGCGCGCTGCTCATCGTCCTGAATGTGGCCACGTTTCCGTGGCCCCCGGGCGATCACGGCTCGGTCGACCTCGGGCCCGTGGCGGCGCTGTTCATTCTGGCGCTGAATATCCGTTTGGCGTATCTGGGCTGGCGGGCCCTGCGCTCCGGATCGGGGCGGGACACGACTGCGGAGTCCTAGCGGCAAGCGC
>JAGOHA010000234.1 GCA_017996395.1 Acidobacteriota bacterium
ACGGCGGCATCGCCCAGCAGGGCGGCCAGGGGCGCGGGATCGGCAAGCCCCCGCAGCTGGAACAGCCAGACGCCGCAGGCGCCCGCCAGCTGGACCAGGGCCACCGGGTGGTTCTCCCCCTTGCGGAATGACGGGCGGCTCTCCGTGTCGAAGCCGAGGAGAGTGTCGCCGGCCAGCGCGGCGAGCGCGATCCGGGCCTCCGCGTCGTTGCGGACCAGGTGCACGGGCCCCTCGTACCGGCCGATGGGAAGGGCGTTGAGCTGGTCCGGTTCCAGGGCCTGCAGAAAGGGGCGGGGCGGTGGCAGCGCGTTCATGGCGTTCCTTGGCGAATAAAATAGCGGGCATAATAACAGAAGATGGTGAATGGGTGAATGGGTGAATGGGCGAGAGCTGACAGTTTCCACCTGTAGCGGACATGCAAAAATGATCGCCAGTTCGCAGGGTTTTCGGTTCGCCGACTCGCCGGTTCGCTGCTTTGCCGGTTCGCTGTTCCGCCGGTTCGCTGTTCCGCCGAGAATCCGCTTGTCCCCCCTTGAAATTATTGCGACAATACTGTGAAACTATGTGCATTATCCGGTCATCGAAGATAGCAAGCATTTCATGCAACAAGGAGTCATCATGAAACCACGTTTGGTCCTGATCATCCTCGCGGTGACGCTGCTGCTCACGGCCGTCGCCTGCGTGAAGAAAGAAGACGAGGCCGCCAAGGCCGCCGCTGCGGAAGCGGAGCAGCTGCAGGCGCAGATCCAGCAGCAGGAAGCCAAGATCTACGAGCTGCAGGAACAGGTCCAGGCCCAGCAGGCGCAGCAGCGCATGCAGGAAGAAGCTGCGGCGCTCCAGGAGCAGCAGCGGCTCAAGGACGAGATCGCCAAACAGCAGGCCGAGCTCCAGACCATGAAGAAGCAGCTGGCGCAGAAGAAGGCCGCCGCGGCCAAACCCGCAGGCGACCAGCCGGCCGCCGACACCGGCGGCACAGCCGCCGCCCCGCCGCCCGTCACCGGGGAGCCCGCGCCGGCGGCGCAGCCGGCAGGCGCGACGCCCATCACCGAAGCGGCCCAGCCCGCGCAACCCGTCGAGCCGCCGAAGCCGAAGACCCGGACGGTGGAGATTCCCGCCGGCACCGCCCTGGTGGGCTTGCTGCAGGGATCGCTCAGCACCAAGACCAACGCCGGCGGCGACAGCTTCGAGATGTTCCTGGCCCAGCCGGTGGACCTCAACGGCGAGGTCGTCCTGCCCGCCAACACCCGCCTGGCGGGCCGGGTGCTCGAGAGCGCCCAGTCCGGCAAGGTCAAGGGAAAGGCGTTCATGAGCCTGACCGTGGAGAGCATCGAAATCCGCGGCGATATGGTGGGCGTGCAGACCAACTCGCTGCAGTTCGAGGCGGAGGGCTCCACCACCCGTGACGCGGCGGTCATCGGCGGCGGCGCCGGTGTGGGCGCCATCATCGGCGGGATCGCCGGCGGGAAGAAGGGCGCGGCCATCGGCGCGGTCATCGGCGGCGGCGCCGGCACAGCCGGCGTGCTGGTCACCCGGGGCAAGGAAGTGGAGTTCCCGCCTGAAACGAAGTTCCAGTTCCAGCTCGCCCAGCCGGTCAAGATCACCGAAAAAGTGAAGTAGGCGGTTCGCCCGGACGCGGCGGCACGACAGGAGTGCGGCGGCACGACGCCGCTCTGGATGGGCGCGGAGCGCGGCGCCGCTGACAACCTCCACACGGCCATGACGAATATAGCCCGGCGCAGCCCCGCGAACGCGGCGCTGCGCCGGGTTGCGCCTGGCTATCCTCGTGGCGATTCAAAAGGCGTGCTGAAAAACGCACCCGCACAGAGTGAAAATTCACAATCATTATGGATTGGTTCCGGCTACTCGAGTTGGGATCACGATGACGATTGCGATGGCTCGGCGTGACTCCAGGCCCGAGCCCCCGACCCGTGGTCCGCGGGTCGAATGTGGGTAGCCCCGGGCGCGAGCCCGGGGTTCGTGGTCGCCGGCCATCGCCGGGGCGCGACCCGCAAGGCGGGTCGAATATGATTGCTGCAAACAGGATCCGATCGATTATCCGGTCCCGGCATTAATTTCCTGTCGCAAACGGTCGTCGGATCCACATTCGGCCCGCCTTGCGGGTCGCTCCGGCCTGCGACGCGACGGAGGAGACTCTGGGTTTCACCCGGGGCTACCCATGTTCGACCCGCGGACCGCGGGTCGTCGGAGGGATTCTTCGATGACGAGTACGAGTACGAATTTGAGGCGGGCTACTGCGATGGCAGCGGCTGCTGAACGGAGACGGCACCGCGGATGTCCCCCTCGCGGAAGCCCACCGCCTCGTCGTCGGGATAGAGCCGCTTCACCGCGGTCAGTACCTCCGGCGCCACCGCCGGGCCGTGGCAGCGCAGGCACATCGTCCTGGTGGGAATCGCCTTGAGGTAGCGGAATACCCGCTGCCCGTCCGCCGCGACCACCTCGGTGATCTCCAGCGCCTCGGGCGCCTCCCCCGCCGCCGCCCGCCGGATGAAGGCCTCGAGTCCGGCGCGCTCCCACGCGTCGGGCCGATTGGCGGCGTTGCGTGTCCGCAAGGACGTGCGCCGCACCGTGCGGCCGGTCTCGGCGGTGATGGCTGTGGTGATGATCTGGGCCCGGTCGTGGCAGACGGCCAGGGCGTTCGTCTCACCCCCGGCGCGGAGCGCCTCGGTCAGGGCGCTCATGAGTCCTCCCGACAACTTCGCGGCGGCGGCCCGCGCCCCGGCCAGCGCCTCGTCCTCGGCGGTGCCGCCCCGCGCCGCCCCTGCGATCCAGACCAACAGGATGATGCCCACCGTCACGCGCCGCATCGCCGCCTCCTCTGCAGTCCGTT
>JAGOHA010000096.1:0-10684 GCA_017996395.1 Acidobacteriota bacterium
GTCCCCGCGCCAGGCCCAGCGGTGGCCGCGGCGGATGCGGGTGTGGTAGTCCTTTTCCATGCGGAGCGTGCGCATGGGCAAAGTGTAGCACAGGACAACTTTTCACCACAGGACACAGAGGGCACAGGGAATTTTAGATATCGACGACCGTTGCTGGACACTATTTGTTCGATGTTCTCTTGATCGGGATCCTGGCAGACCATTACACCCTCCGTTCCATTCCCAGCCGGCCAGAGAGCGAATTCAACGGCAAAATTCTCCTCCAGCCCCGCTCGGCGGGGCTTGTGCGCTCCCCTAGCCCGTCCGTTCACGGACGGGTGCAGGGCCGGCTGAACTTTCTTTCAGCCCGGTTCACCGGGCTTGGATGTCGTCCGGCCCCCGTCGAGACGGGGGCCGCGAGATACGCCTCATGATGAAGAAAAACCTGAACACTCGTCGGTGGATCCGTTATTAATAATAGAACCACCCAGGAGCCCCACATGACAGCCCATGCCTTCTCCGCCATCTATCTGCACATCACGTTCCACACCAAAAATAATCTCCGGGTCATCCGCGATCGCCTTCAGGAATGTCTCTACGCCTACCTAACCGCAAGGGCCCGAGAAACACCGAACTTGCGGCTCGAGGCGGTGGGCGGAATAGAGGATCATGTCCACCTGGCCGTCAAAGTGCCGCCGACGTTGAGGATCAGCGAATGGATAGGCCAGATGAAGGGCGCCGCGTCGCACCATATCAACCAGATGGCGGGCCGGAAGGTGCTGCAATGGCAGGACGGGTACGGTGCGGTGAGTTTCAGCCCGTCGGCACTTGATCGGGTCAAATCATACATCGCCAATCAGGCGGAGCACCATGCACACGGCACGTTGATCGAGTTGTTGGAAAGGATCGAGGCGGATGACTTGGACGCGCCCCGCTCAAGCTGCGGCACCACATCCAAGCCCCCTGAATGGGGCTGCGTGACATCCGAGTAGCCGTCACCCGTCGCTGAGGCGACGGGCTGATCCAATCCAAGGCCGGTGAACCGGCCTGGGGATCGCGTCGAGGAGGAAATCAGAATAGTGAGAGAAGAATGAATTCAACCCAAACGGGCAGAAGGGTAAATTTTTCTATCCCCCTGCGTCCTCCGCGGTTTTCCATGAACAAATGAAGCACCCGGCAACACCGCACCACCGGGGACACAGAGGGCACAGCGGAAAAAAACGAAGACAGCGGCTAGATGCTCATTTTCAAAGCTCTTGCAATTTGAATCCAGGCAACCCATCACACCCTCCGTTCAGTTCCCGGCCGGCCAGAGAGCGAATTCAACGGCAAAATTCTCCTCCAGCCCCGCTCGGCGGGGCTTGTGCCCCCCGTAGCCCGTCCGTTTACGGACGGGTTCATAGCCCTTGAAAATTCGCGCACAGCCCGGTTCACCGGGCTTGGCAGTTTTCCCGGCCCCCGTTGAACGGGGGCCGGACGATCCAAGCCCCCTGAAGGGGGCTGCGTGACATCCGAGTAGCCGTCACCCGTCGCTGAAGCGACGGGCTGATCTAATCCAAGGCCGGTGAACCGGCCTGGGATTGGCGCTGAGGATGAAATCAAGAATTTCGGAAATGATGGAGGCCAACCTGAACACCCGGCCTGATCCATCAACGATCAACCATCAACCGTTCCGGCGGGCACGCTCTCTCGGTCTGCTCACTTCAGCATCACGGCTTCGATGGACGGGCCGTCGGTGCGGCGCTTGTCGGCCCACTTCAGGAGCAGGGCGAAGGCGAAGCCCAGCACGCCCAGCGCCGCGAACAGGAGCATGGTGGAGGTGTAGTCCACCACGGGCTTGCCGTCGGCGCCGGGGACGGTGTGGGCGTCGGCGATCTTGCCGGCGATCCAGGGGAACAGCATCAGGCCCACGTTCTGGATGTAGCCGATGACGCCGAAGGCCGTCCCCAGGCGCGACTCGGGCACCATCATGGGGATGGCCGCCCAGAGAGCCGCCGGCACCAGGCTCAGCGCCACGCCCACGAAGAAGATGGGCACCACCGGCGGGAAGTGGGTGTACCCCAGGAGCAGGTGGCAGGGGATGAGGAGCAGCGAGCCGATGATCATCAGGGTGGCCCGCTTCCCCTTGTGGTCCACGAACCAGCCCAGGATGGGGGTGAAGATCATGGTGCCGAAGATGAGCGCCGAGGTGTAGTGGCCGGCGGCCGTCTCGGTGTAGCCGAACTTCTGCACCAGGATGTCGGGGGCGAATGCCTGGAACGGGAAGACCGCCGAGTAGAAGGTCACGCACAGGAGCGAGATGAACCAGAACGACGGAGTGAAGGAGAACGCCTCGCGCAGGCGGAAGGCCTCCTCAGGCGCCGGGCCGCCGGCCGGCTGCGGCGGACGGCCCATGCGCTCCAGGGCCAGGTAGACGAAGAAGCTGAAGAATCCCAGCAGCATGACCACCGCGGCGAACCAGAGCGCCCCGCGCAGGCCCCACGCCTCGGCCGCCGGCGCCTGGACGTTGAGCGCCAGGAACGTGCCCAGGCGCATGATGGTGAGGTTCATCCCGTAGGCGAACGCCAGCTCCTTCCCCTTGAACCAGCGCGCCAGCACCTTGTTGTTCACCACCAGGATGGCCTCGGCGCCCACGCCGTAGATGGTGCGGCCCAGGAGCATCACTTTCAGCTCCGGGCTCCAGTCCGGCAGGAACGCCGTCTGGAGCCACGGGTAGAGGGGCCCCAGCAGGTCGGGCAGACCCTGCCAGGCGCCGAGCGCCGTGAGGAAGGCGCCGAGGAAGCAGAGGAAGCCGTAAAGGATCCCCGAAATTTTCAGACCCAGCTTATCCACCAGGACGCCTGCCAGGAGCAGCATCACCAGAAAGACGTTGGCCGCCGCGTAGGCCGAGAACAACAGCCCGTAGTTCGCCCCGGAAAGGCCCAGGCCGCCCTGGGGAACCCCCGCCGGCTTCGTGTCGGAAAGCGCGACGGTAACAGCCTTCGGTTGGGCGCCTTCATCCCGGAACGCCACCACCGCCCAGCGTCCGCTCTGGATCTCCGCGGGGCTCAGCGACGGGGCCGCGGGGTCGTCGTTCGACGGTTGCTCGGTCCATAGCTTGACGATGGTTCGGGATTCCGGTTGGGGCTGCTCCGGCGAGGTTTTCGGCGTCGGAACGGAGAAGTTGACGGTGAATGTCCGTTGGCCCGCTTCGGTCTGGAGGGTCAGCGTCTGCGCGGCCGGGTCGAAGGCGAGGATCCGCCCCACGGCGTTGACGGGTTCCTTGATCATGGTCCCCAGCGGCGTGATGGAGTCGTAGATGAAGTACTGGGCGAAGCAGATCAGGCTCATGACCACCAGCACCAGCCAGCGGAAGCCGGGGTTCTGCTTGGGCGTCTCGCTCATGGGGCCTCCTGGGGCAGGGACTTACGGCCTGCCAGTGTACCACAGCGGCAGGCGGCGGCAAAGGATCGGGGCGGCAACAATGTGTTGATGGTTAATGGTTGATGGTTGATCAAACCATCCGAATTGGATACCCATCAACCATCAACCATCAACTATCAACTCTCAACATCGGATCCCGGAACCGTCCGGTCTGATCCGACGCCGGAGCGGATGCCTTGACAATCCCGCCCCCCTGAGGGATAATGCGCGATTGTTTGCGAGGAGGATTCATGGCTGGAAAAACGGAAGTGCACGAGGGGATCGTTCAGCTCGAGAAGGGTCTCAAGTTGATCCACAAGGGCAAGTACCAGGAGGCGGTGCCCGTGTTCAAGGCGCTGCAGGGCCGCGCCGATCTGCCGCCCGGCCTGAGCCAGCGGGCCGGCGTTTACCTCCGGGCCTGTCACCGCCACATGGCGCCGCCGCCGAAGGCGTCCACCGAGTTCGGCGATCTGCTGGACCGGATCGCCTGCCACCTGAACCTGGGGCAGACCGCCGAGGCGGCCGAGCTGCTCAAGAAGGCCCGCAAGCAGGATCCCAAGTCCGCCCAGGTGGCCTACCTGGAGGCGGTGCGGTTCACGCTGGAGCGGAACACCGACAAGGCGATGGTGGCGCTGGCCGAAGCGCTGGCCCAGGATCCCGCCATCCGCTTTCAGGCGCGGAACGACATGGACCTGGAACCGCTTCATCATCTCGAGGACTTCCGCCGGCTCATCGGCTGACCGTGGCTCGGGCGTCCCGCCTGACGTGGCTCGGGCAGCCTGCCTGAGCCGTTTCGAGCCGGCGGCGCGCCTCCCACTGGAGGTTCCATGGACGACGCCCTGCACGTGTTGATTCTCGCCGCCGGCAAGGGGACGCGGATGAAATCCGCCCAGCCCAAGGTGCTCCACACCGTCTGCGAACTCCCCATGCTGGAATGGGTGCTGCTGGCCGCCGAGGCGCTCCGGCCCGCCTCCGTCACCACCGTCGTCGGCGCCGACGCCGACGCCGTCCGGGCCGCCTTCGGCGGCCGCACCGGCTGGGCGGTCCAGGATCCGCCCCTCGGCTCCGGCCACGCCGTGGCCCAGGCGCTCCCCGCCCTGGCGGACCGGACCGGCGACCTGCTCGTGCTCATGGGCGACGTGCCACTGCTGACCGCCGCCACCCTCCGGCGCCTCGCCGACGCCCACCGCGCCGCCCGCCCCGCCGCCACCGTGCTCACCGCCACCCCGGCCGATCCGGCGGCTTACGGCCGGGTGCTGCGCGGCGCCGACGGCCGCGTCACCGCCATCCGCGAGGCCCGCGACGCCTCGCCCGAGGAGCTCGCGATCGGCGAAATCAACACCGGCATCTACCTCTTCTCTCTCGACACTCTGCGGCCGCGCCTGGCGCGCCTGCAGCCCGACAACGCCCAGGGCGAATACTACCTCACCGACCTCGTGGCGCTGCTCCACGGCGACGGCCTCCGGGTGGACGGATTGGCCGCCGCCGATCCGGCCGAGGTCATGGGCATCAACCACCGCGCCGACCTGGCCGCGGCCGAGGCGGTGCTTCAGGGGCGGATCATCCGCCACTGGATGCTGGCGGGCGTGACCGTTCACCGGCCCGACCGGGTCTGGATCGGCCCCCATGCCACGTTCGAACCCGACACCGCGCTCTGGTGGGACGTGACGGTCTCCGGCGCCACCCGGGTGGGTCCGCGCTGTGAGCTGGGTCCGGGCAGCCATCTGGAAAACGCCCGCCTCGGCGCCGGCGTCCGTGTCGAGTACTCGGTGATCCGCGACGCCGAGGTGGCCGACGGCACCACCGTGGGGCCGTACGCCCACATCCGGGGCGGCGCCCGCATCGGCCCCGACAACCGGGTGGGCAACTTCGTCGAGATCAAGAAGAGCACCACCGGCGCCGGCACCAAGGCGGCCCACCTGGCCTACCTGGGCGACGCCACCATCGGCGCCGGCGTCAACGTGGGCGCCGGCACCATCACCTGCAACTATGACGGCGTCCGGAAAAATCCCACCGTCATCGGCGACGGCGCCTTCATCGGCAGCGACTCCATCCTGGTGGCGCCGCTCACCATCGGCGCCGGCGCCTACACCGCCGCCGGTTCCGCCATCACCACCGACGTCCCGCCCGACGCGCTGGCCGTGGGCCGCGCCCACCAGCGCAACATTGAAGGCTGGGCGGCCAGGCGCCGCGCGAAGCTCGCCGGCGGCGCCGCATCTCCGCAACCGGACCCCAAGGACCGTAAGCCGTAGCAACCGGCAAGACGTTCGAAGTCCCCAACCGTCCACCGGATCCGAATCCGAGTCGGTCGCTTTGCGGCCACGTAACCGTGTTCACACGATTTGCAGCCGGTATGTCGCGGACGCGAAGTGGTCGGCCAGGGCGGCGGCCGGCCATCAGCGCTCGTCGTGGAATTGCATTAACTCGTTGAAAGATTCAAGGACTTGATCCGGCTGGATGTCGAGGATGCAGCGGGGGCGGGGGAAGGCGACGCAGGTGTAGCCGGGGCAGGGATTGCAGGGGAAGGGGAGCTGGACGATCCGCGCGGTCGTCCCCCAGGGGCGCCAGGCCACCGCGTTGGATGAGCCCCACACCACGAGGACCTTCTGCCCGACCGCCGCGGCGATGTGGGCGGGGCCGCTGTCGCAGCCCACGAACGCGGCCGCGTCCGCGATGAGGGCGGCCAGCTCGGCGACGGAGAGGTTGGTGAAGCGCGGCAGCTCGGCGCCCAGGGCGCCGCAGACCGCCTCGAGCACCGGCGCCTCGCGCGGGCCGGCGCTCAGCGCCACGCGGAGCGCCGGGTGCTGCCGGCGCACCTGCGCGATGAACGCGGCGAACGACTCGGGAGGCCACTGCTTCGTCGCCAGCGTCGCCGTGGGATGGACGAGCACGTAGCCGCCGGGAGCGAGCCCGGCGTCCGCCAGGCGCGTGCGGGTGCGCGCGGCCGCGTCCGCCGGCACGCTCACGTGCGGGTGGGGGACGGGATCCGGCACGGGCAGCCCCAGCTCGGCCAGGAGCGCCAGCTGATACTCCACGGTGTGCAGGGGGCGGCCGCCGAAGTGGCGGGACGGGTCGGCGGCCAGATGGGTGTAGAGCCGCGGATTGCGGTAGTGCGGGTAGCCGGCGCGCCACGGCGCCCCGGCGAGGCGCACCAGGAAGGCGCTGGTGGAGCCGCCGTGGTAGTTGAGCACCAGGTCGAAGCGGCGGCGGCGCAGCTCCCGCCCCATGGCCAGGCGCCGACGGAGAGTGCCCAGCGTGCCGCGGCCGCGTTCCAGGACCAGCAGCTCGTCCACCGCCGGATGGCCGGCGAAGACGTCGCGGAACGGCGCTTCCACGAGCACGGCCAGCCGGAGGTGCGGGTGGGCGCTCTTCAACGCCTGCAGCGACGGCGTCATGAGCACCGAGTCGCCCAGCGAGCGGAGGCGCACGAAGAGGACGGACCGGATGTCGGCGAAGGCGAAGGGGGCGATGGCCGCCTCCGGACGTCAGGACTTGAGGGAGATGCGATCGTCCGGGTCGGGCTTGGCCTCGTCGACGAGCATCACCGGGATGTCGTCCTGGATGGGATAGACCCGCTTGCAGGCCATGCACTTGAGCCCGGATTCGTCGGCGGTGAGGCGCACCTCGGTCTTACAGACGGGACAGGCCAGAATGTCCAACAGGTCCTTGGAAATCGGCATCTCGTCACTCCGGTAGATCATATTCACCCCAGAGGCACAGAGGACACAGAGTATTCATCTTTCATTGATTATCGGTCGTTTCAGAATATTTGGTAATGATTACTGATCATATTTTTGATGTTATATTTTAGCTTGTGATGTTGTGCCGTTATAAAAGTGACATCAGGTGTACGATTTCCGAAGCCCGAAGTCCAACTCCGATATCCTAAAAATCCAATGCCTTGTCTTCTCTGCCCTTCGGTACTCTGACCTGAATCCCCCTTTGTGCCCTCTGTGCCTCTGTGGTGAACATATTATCCGACGCCCGTTCACCGTTCACTGTTCACTCCTGTCTCCTCACTCCTCACTTTCTTCTGCCCCAACTTGCGCTCCTCGCCGCGGAAGAGCCGGCCGATGTTCTCGTAGTGCATCCCCACGATGAGGGCCACGCCGGGGATGGTCCCCAGGACGATCACCATGTGCGGATCGCCGTAGCCCAGGAGCCAGGTCCACAGGGGGAAGGTGCCGGTGCCCAGGATGGAGCCCAGCGACACATAGCGCGTGAGCAGGATGGTGACGATGAACACCGAGATGGTGATGAGCGCCGCGTACGGCGTGAGCGCCAGGTACGCGCCGAAGCCGGTGGCCGCGCCCTTGCCCCCCTTGAAGCCGAGGAACACGGGGAAGACGTGGCCCACCACGGCCAGGGTGGCCGCGGCGGGGAAGGCGGCGTAGGCCTCGGGGCCCAGCACCCAACGCGCGAGGCCCACCGCCAGCGCGCCCTTGCCGATGTCCAGCAGGAGGGTCAGGATGCCCACCCATTTGCCCCCGGCGCGCAGCACGTTCGTGGCGCCGGTGGAGCCGCTGCCCACGGAGCGGACGTCCTTCCCCTTGCTCAGGCGGATCAGGATGTAGCCGAAGGGGATGGCGCCGAGCACGTAGGCGGCCACCATGACCAGCACGGTCGGGAGGGTCATCGGGCACCTCCTCGGAGCGGATATCGGCGGAGCGCGGTGTAAACGGCGCCGTCGGGACGGAGGACGCTCTGGAACAGAATGACGTCGGGCACCGCGAAGGCACCGAGGTCGGTGCCTTCGGCCCGGGCTCGCAGGTGTTCGATCAATGCATCGAGACCGCGGCGTTCTCGCACCCGCCCCAGGGTCAGGTGCGGGTGGAAGGGGCGGGTCTCACGGGGGAAACCCAGAGGCGCCACGGCATCCTCGATCGTGCGATAGACGGCGGCGAAGTGGGGCTCCGCCGGCTCCAGGCCGAGCCAAATCACGCGGGGTCCGGACCAGCCGGGAAACACGCCCAGCCGGCGCACGGACAGCTCGAACGGCGCATGCGCCGCCACGGGAGCGAGCGCCGCCCCGATCTCCGCCTCGCGCTCGGGCGCCACCTCGCCGAGGAACTTCAGGGTGCCATGGAGCCCCGCAGGGCGGGTCCAGCTCACCGCTGCGCCGAATCGGCGCAGCGGTTCCTGCAGGGCGCGGACGGCCTCCTTGATCGATGCGGGCAGCTCCACGGCGACGAACAGGCGCACGGCGGTTTCCTCGCGCGGTCGGGAATGGGGTCGATTTTACTGCAAAAGGAAGGTGAGCGGAAGACGAAAGGGGAGCGGAAATTCAACGCAGCGGTCGCAGCGGCGGGGGAAGACGGCACGCGAAGGCGCAAAGACGCAACGAATCATTCTGGGTCAATGGAAAGATGAAGGGGGCGAGGCGGGAGTGAGCGGGGAGGCGCCGTATCGGCAAACGGGAGACGGGAAACGGGAGACGGGAGGCAAGAGATGAGAGGCGTTGGACTGATGAATCTTCGAACCTGCGAACCTCAAACCATTAAACCTTAAAACCGATCGATGACGATCACGATCACGATTACGAATTACGATTACGAATTACGAGCACGAACGCTCAACGACTTGCGAACCTGCGAGCTTGCGAACCCTCATGCTGATCCATGACGCTCGCGGGTTGGATCAATACTGTCGGATGGCCTGGACCAGCTCGTCGGGAGTGACCGTGGCGGTGCCCAGCTTGGCCACCACGAGGCCGGCGGCGACATTGGCCAGGATCGCCGACTCCTCGGGATTGGCCCCCGTGCTCATGGCCAGGGTCAGGGTGCCGATGACCGTGTCGCCGGCGCCGGTGACGTCGTACACCTCGCGGGCGGCGGTGGGAATGTGGCGGGAGTAGCCGGTGGGCCGGAACAGGGTCATGCCCCCTTCGCCGCGGGTGATGAGCAGATTCTCGGCGCGCGTCTTTTTCAGGATGATGTCGGCAGCCTGGCGGAGCGACTTGTCGTCGGTGATCCGGACGCCCGAGGCGAACTCGCTCTCCTTCAGGTTGGGTGTCAGGATGGTGGCGGGGCGGTAGATGCTGAAGTTCTGGAACTTGGGATCGATGGCCACGATAGTCCCCGCCTTCTGGGCCATGGGGAGCACGTTGCTGAGCAGCCGCTGGTTGACCAGCCCCTTGCCGTAATCCGATACCAGGATCGCCTCGGTGCGCGGCAGGACGGTTTGGAGAAAGCGGTGGGCCTTGCGGAACAGCTCCATGGACATGGGTGAGGGCGATTCCCGGTCCACCCGGCAGACCTGCTGATGGGCGGCGATGATCCGCGTCTTGACCACCGTGGGTCGGCCCACGTCGATGAGCAGGCCGGTGGAGCTCAGCTTTAGACGCTCCATCTCGTGCTGGATCCTCTCGCCGGAAGTGTCCGTGTTGATGACGCCCACCATGAGCGGTTCGCCGCCCAGCGCCTTGATGTTGGCGGCGACGTTGCCGGCGCCGCCGATCCGGAATTCCTCGCGGCGGACCACCACCACGGGGACCGGCGCCTCCGGAGAGATCCTCTCCACGTCGCCCCAGATGAACTGATCCAGGATGATGTCGCCCAGGACCATGATCTTCCGGTTGCGGCAGGCGCGCACGATGCCGATGAGGCGTTCCTTCTGCGACGTGGCCAGTTCCATCGGGGTACCCTCGAGTGAAAGGTATCGCTATTCTAGGGGATGGGCGGGTGCAATTCAATCGGGGATTGGGCGAATGGATGAATCGGTGAATGGATGAATCGGTGAATGGGTGAATCGGTGAATGGGTGAATAGGCACCAGGAGCTGAGTTTTTAGATTCAGGGCCCAGAACCCAGGACCCAGGTCCCAAATCCGATGTCCGATTTCCGATGTCCGCGTTACGGGAACGAGCCTCTAGCCTCGAGCCTCGATTACGATCACGATTACGAATGACGATTACGAATGACGAGCACGAATCCAACACCGTTCACCGTTTACTGTTCACTCCTATCTCCTATCTCCTCACTTCCTCCTGTGATTCCCCAGACCGTGGTCCCAGACGCGGGGAGAGGGTGGCGGCTGCACCCGCTCGCCGCGGGCGGCCAGCGTGGCGGCGGCCTCCCAGTCGCGGAAGTCCCATTTGCGCCCCAACCCGTTGAGCATGTCGGCCACGGCGCGATAGCCCCAGGCGGAACCGGGCCAGCGTCGGACGATGTCCTGATAGGCCATCAGCGCCTGCCGCCGGCGGCCGTGCCCCTCGGCGAACCGGCCCCACTCCAGCAGTGCGGAGAGGCATTCGCCTGTCCGGCCCAGGTGGTTTCGCAGCTCCGTCTCGGTGAAGGCGTTGCGCG
>JAGOHA010000096.1:10784-12990 GCA_017996395.1 Acidobacteriota bacterium
GCCATCAGCGCCTGCCGCCGGCGGCCGTGCCCCTCGGCGAACCGGCCCCACTCCAGCAGTGCGGAGAGGCATTCGCCTGTCCGGCCCAGGTGGTTTCGCAGCTCCGTCTCGGTGAAGGCGTTGCGCGGGCGCGCCATTTCGATGAACGCCACCAGCTCCCGGTAATCGCGGACGGCGGCGGCGTCGCGGCGCACCTGGAGCGCTTCCGGCTTTCCCTGCAGGAAGATCTCGGGGCTCGCCGCGCCGGCAGCCGCGGCTTCGGCGAACAGGGCCGTGCCCGGGTAGTAGCAGAGCGGCGAAACGATCCCGTCCTGGAGGCCGTGCTCGCGAAACAGCGCCTGGTCCAGCTCCAGGTCGGCCGCGGTCTGACCCGGCACGCCGGTGATGAAGTAGGCCGAGGTGCGCACGCCCGCCGTCCGGCACGCCCGCAGCGTCCGCGGGATATGCTCCGGCCGGACCGCCTTGTCCAGCCGCTCGAGGATTCGCGGCGAGGCCGACTCTACGCCGAACTGGATCTGGTCGCAGCCGGCCTGGCGCATGGCCACGGCTAACTCGTCGTCCATCAGATTGATCCGGGACTGGCAGTTCCAGAGCACGCCCAGACCGCGTTCCCGCAGCCGGCGGCAGAACTCGAGCACGTGCGCCCGATCGGCGGTGAAGCTGTCGTCGCGGATCCCGAAGTAGGTCACGCCGAAGCGCCGGCGGAGCATGTCCATTTCGTCCACCACGGCGGCGGCGCTGCGCCGGCGCAGCTGCCGACCCCAGAAGGCGGGGGTGCAGCAGAAGGTGCAGCGGCCGGGGCAGCCGCGGCTGGTGACGAGGAAGCCGGGCTGCTCGTCGGCGCGGACCCCGTCGAGGGCGTCCCACCGCTCCGGGCCGTGGAGCGCGTCCAGGTCGGGCCACGGTTCGGCATCGGGGGTGCGGATCACGCCGCCGCCGGCGCGCAGGCTCAACCCCGGCACCGCCGCGAAGTCGCGCGATCCAACCGCCAGCCGGCGGGCCAGCTCCAGCGCCGGTCCCTCGCCCTCGCCGCGCACCGCCAGGTCCAGTTCCGGGATGCGGGCCAGGAGCAGCTCGTCCAGGAAGGTGGGCTGCATCCCGCCGCCGGCCACCACGGCGCCCGGACAGGCCCGGCGGACCGTTTGGTACAGGCGCACGCTGGCGGCGTGGTTGTAGGTGAAATGGGAGACGCCCACGAGCATGGGCTTGAGCCCGGCCAGGGCGGCGCGCACGTCGGCCCAGGAGCGGCCGCTGAAGTTGAACAGACGGCTGTCGAAGCCCTCACGGCGGAGCAGCCCGTGGATGGCCAGCAGCCCGCTCGGGACGATCCGGTAGTAGATGTCGCCGGCGTCGCGATCCTCGCAACGGTAACACAGGGCGATGGGTCGGGCGGGGCTCATCGGGGCGGAGGGGCGGGCCCGCCCAGCGGCCGCAGGGTGATGTCGAGGGTCAGCCGGGCGCCGGAACGCTCGACGGAGATGCTCTGGGATTGCGACGCGGTGGACCGGCCGCCGCCGCGGCGTACGGCGTAGACGACGTAGGTGCCGGCGCGCAGCCCGCTCATGGCATAGCGGCCGTCCGGCCCGGTGATCGCCTGGGAGACCGCGCGGAACGAGGAGTCGCCGTACGGCCGGGCGATCACGTTGACGTTTGGGCAGGGGTTGCAGTCCTCGTCGGTCACTCGCCCCTCGAGCTGCGTGCCGCGGTCCACGGTGAGCGTCACGGGCACGTCCGCGCCGGCGGGCACCGCCAGGTTGTCCTGTTTCACCGGCAGGAAGCCGTTGGCGTTGATTTCCAGTGTCGCGATGCCGGCGGGCAGCAGGTCGAAGACAAAACGGCCGTCGGTGTCCGATGAGGCGGAGCGGCGCTGGACGCGGCCGCCGCTCTCGCGCATCGTCAGACTGACCCTGAAGTTCCGGGCGGATGAGCCGTCGGTGTTCCGGACCACGCCGTTGATGGCAGCGGCTCGGTCGAGGGTGATCGCCACCTCCTGGCCGGCGCCCTCGCGGAGCTCCACCGACCGCTCGGTGACGGGCAGGTAGAGCCGGCTGGCGGTCTCCACCTGCACCTGGTAGGTGCCGGCCTCCAGCCGGGTCAGCTCGCAGCGGCCCGTCGCGTCCGGCTGCGCCCGGAGCGGGCCGGCGCCGGCCGACCGGCTTCGGGGGGCGCTTCGGGGGCGCAGCGCCACATGGAGGTCTTCGGGCAG
>JAGOHA010000235.1 GCA_017996395.1 Acidobacteriota bacterium
CCACTTCGTTCAACTGGAGGATGCGGCGGAGCACCGGCCGGCCGGCGGTGTCGAACACGCCGAACCGCATCCCGGGCGTGCGGGCGGCCGGTTCGGGATAACCCAGCATGGCCACGTAGCGGCCGTCATCGCTGGGGGTGATGAACTCCCATCGTTCCAGTCCGCCGAGGGGGATCAGGGTATCCCGGCCCGGCTCCGCCAGCACCGTCCGCTTCAGGCCGTATGGATCCTGAAGTCCGAGCCGGTCCATCAGCCCATACAGCCAGTCCGGTCGGCGCCAGTAGCCGTCAATGAGCAGACGGTCGCCGGCCAGCGGCTGGACCCCGACTAAAAACGTCGCCTCCGACCGGAGCGGCGGGGCGAACGCCCCGGCGACCAGTCCGGCGGCCGCGCCCAGCGTGCCCACCACCAGCGCGATCATGAGCGCCGCCGCCGCGAGCGCGTTGCGCAGAGGCCGATGCGGCCGCCGCAGCGCGTACTGCGCCGCCACGGCGCCCGCCGCCAGCACGATGGCGACCGCCGCCAGGGGAAATGAAACCGCGAGGGGATAGATCTTCAGGCAATGGAAAAAGGTCTGCCAGAGCCCGAGGAGCGCGGCCAGCCCGAACGCCGCCAGCGCCGACAAGGCGAGCCAGATCACGCCGGTTCCGAGCGATTCGGCGGCCAGGCCCGCCAGCAGGCCCACCAAGGCCGCGGCCAGTCCGGCCATGGCCGCCAGCGCCCACTGCAGGCTGTTGACGGGGAGCGGCTGGACCAGCGCCGTGCCCGCGGCGGCGGCGATCATTGCCAGCGCGGTCAGCAGCCCGGCGGCGCCCAGCTTGAGCCCCAGCACGCGGGCCCGGCTCATGGGCAATGTTTCCACCAGGGACCACCGCTCCTGCCCCACCAGGTTGAAGCCGGTGAGCGCGGCGGTCAGGGGGAAGACAACCAGCAGGTTGAGCACGAGCAGGATTTCGGCGACGTCGGCGGGGAGGTAGTCCCCCCACCGCAGACCGGCCAGCCGGATGATGCCGGCGGCCAGCGGCAGCACGAGCACAAGAGAAACGTTCCAGGCTTGATGGCGCAGGTCCTTAAGCAGCATGGTCACCTCCCCAGTGATGCAGGGCGATATCCTCGAGGGCGGCGCTGCGGCCCGCGGCCTCGGCCTCCCCCTTGAGATCCTCCAGCGCGCCGGCGGCGACGATCCGGCCGCCGGCGACGAACGCCGCATGGGTGAGCACGCCCTCCACCTCGGCGGGGAGGTGGGTGGCGAACAGGATTGTCACCGCGCGGGCCGCCAGCTCCTCCACCACCGCCGTGTAGAGCCGGCGGCGGGCCAGAACGTCGAGCCCCAGCGTGGGATCGTCCAGGAGCAGCACCTCGGCCGGCCGGCCCAGGGCCACGGCCAGCGACACCAGCCCCTGCTGGCCCCGGGACAGCGCGCCGCACGGCTGGTCCATGGGGATGGCCGCCTCGTCAAGGCGCCGCTGCGCCGCCGCCTCGTCCCAGCCGGGGCAGACGCGGCGGTAGAAGGCCAGGAAGGCGGCCACGGTCAGCCACGGGTAGGCGGGCGGATGCTCCGGCACGAACGCGAGGCGCCGCTGCACCGCGACCCGCTCCCGCCAGGGTTCGCAGCCCAGCACCTGCACCGCGCCGGTGTCGGGCGGCATGAAGCCGTTGAGCAGGTGCATCAGGGTGGTCTTGCCGGCGCCGTTGGGGCCGAGAAAGCCCATCACCGCGCCGGCGGGCACGGCGAGGGACAGGTCGCGGAGCACGGGGCGCCCCGGTCGGTAGGCATAGCGCAACCGGTCGATGGCGATGGCCGGGTCACTCATGGGATTCCTCCTGGATGATGGCGATCAGCTCGGCGGCGGACAGGCCCACGGCGCGGGCCTTCTCCGCCAGCGCCCGGGCCTCGTTCCGGATGAGCGCGCGGCGCTCGTCGCGGCGCCGTCCGCCGGGGGGCGCCGCGGCGAAGCACCCCTTGCCGGGGTGGTTGGCCAGCAGCCCCTCCTGCTCCAGCTCCCGGTACACCTTGGCCACGGTGTTGGGGTTGACCGTGAGCTGGACGGCCAGCTGCCGCACCGACGGCAGCTGGTCCCCGGGGGCCAGGGTACCCGCCAGCAGCAGCAGGCGCAGGCGCTCCTTGATCTGCTCGTAGATGGGAATCGGAGATTTGGGGTTGACGGTAATTTGTATCATTGTATTACTACAGTAGTACAGTAGGCGGACGGTGTCAAGGATTTTTTTTAGCCGGATGCCGGCGCGGCCGCGGCCCAACTTTCGGGCCGCCGGCACGTATAATCGGATTCGTTCCGCTGGCCGTTTCTGCTATCATGGCCGGTTTAGTTTTGACGCGTGAGGCCGCCCCGTGGCTTATCTCGGACAAATCGCCGCCCTGGCCACCGCCCTGTGCTGGGTGTTCACCGCCCTGTGCTTCACCCGCGCCGGCGCGCGGGTGGGCTCCGAGACGGTGAACCACAACCGGCTCTGGTTGGCGCTCGTGCTCAACATCGTCATCCACACCGTCGCCTTCGGCCAGCCGCTGCCGCTGGACGCCGACGGCACGCGCTGGCTCTATCTCGGGCTGTCGGGGCTCATCGGGTTCCTGTTCGGCGACACGCTGCTGCTTGAGGCGTTCGTTCGCATCGGGCCCCAGCCCGCGCTCCTCGTGATGACGCTGGCCCCGGTGCTGGGCGCGCTGCTCGCATGGGTGTTCCTCGGCGAAGCGCTGACCGCCGGGCAGATGATCGCCATCGGGCTGACGCTGGCGGGCATCGCCACCGTCATCGGCGGGCACGCCCGGCGGCCGCGCGGCGGCGGCACGGCCGGCGCCGTCGGCGGACTGAGCCGCC
>JAGOHA010000236.1 GCA_017996395.1 Acidobacteriota bacterium
TGCACGGGCGCCGGCAGGCTCAGCCGCCCGCAGCGCTCCGCGGCGGCGACGAGCGCCGGCAGCTGGAGGTAATCGGCCAGGGCGTCGCTCACGGTCAGCCGGTCGTCCGCCAGCGCGGCGGTCACCGTCCCCGTCTGGACGATGCGCCCGGGAGTGGCCCACACGGTTTCGACACCCGATGCCTTGGCCCCGGCCAACGGGAGCAGGCGGGCCAGCGCCGCCGCGGCCGGCGGATGGTCCACGGCCAGCCGGGCCGGGCCCTCCAGCGCGCCGCCTTCGGATTCCTTCAGGTCGATCCAGAGTTCCACCGCTGTCGGGGCGGACTCAACGAGAATCCGGCCATCGAGGGCCACCGTGACCCGCCCGTCCGCCGGCAGGCTGGCCGGGCAGACCGGCCCGTCCGGCGTCAGCACGGCCCAGCCGGGATCGTCGAGCAGCGGCTGACCGTCCACGATTTCGGCGAGCGCCGCCACCTGGTGTTCCACGCGGTAGTGGTCCAGGACCGCGGCGGCCAGGGCGGCCGACTCCAGCGGCGTGGCGTAGCCCGACCGCCAGACGGCCGGCAGCGGCCGCAGGGTGTAGGCGGTGCGCTCCGCGTTCAGCGCCACCGGTGCCAGCCGCTCGTTCAGCAGGTGGCGGAGGCGCGTCAGGATCTCGCCGGGCAGGGCGTCGGGGCCCAGCTTCAGCTCGGCGAGCAGGTCGGGCAGTCCATCGCGCGATTGGGCCGTGATGGCCGCGCGTGCGGCGGCCAGCGGGCTGCGCAGCTCGAAGTAAACATACGGGGTGTCCGCCGCCGCGGTGAAGTGGTTGTCCTGGAGCAGCGCCGGGACGTCCGTCACCGTGAAGGTGTTGCGCCCGGCGCCGCGCGCCAGGCCGTGGGTCCGGACCGGCGCCGGCAGGCGGCCCGCGATGGTCACGGTTTTCCGGCGGATGGGATAGTAGCCGGCCATGCTTTCGTACACGGCCGTGCGGAACGGCCGCCGGTCGGCGATGACGTACTCGAAATCCACGGTGCAGCCGGGCTCGAGCCCGGTATGAGACACCATCTTCTCCCGCAGATGGGTGAAGTCGGGCGCGTTCTGGACGGCGAAGACGCCCTGGTCCAGGATGCCGTTGTCGGGGGTGGGCACGGCGGTGCCGTCGGCCTGGGTCGTCACCGAGCGGATGATCCGGATCTCCTCCAGGTCGGGATTGTAGGTCTGGAACCACTCGCCCCAGCGGCCGAACGCCACGGCGTCGTGCAGTAGGACCTTCTGGCGGACCTGGCGCTGCACGGCGCCGTCGGCGGCGATGGTGAAGGTCACGTGCTCCTCAAGCACTTCCGCCGCGGCCTGGGCCAGCGCCGGCAGGAACAGCGCGGCGGCGAGCAGGGTCAGGATGATGATGCGTTTCATGGCCGCCTCCTCTTAATAGCGGACGATCAGGAACCGGCTCTCCGCGTCCTGGAAGGCGCCGATGGCGTCCTTGTACTCCTTCCAGGCGGCGGCCGGATAGATCCGTTTCTTCAGCGACAGGGTGGCCTCGCGCCGCAGCGTCGCCCCTTCGGCGGACGCGACGACCGCCAGCTCGGCGTATTCGCCGCCGCAGCGCTTCTCCGGCGCCAGCACCGAGCGGTCGACGGCGATGGCGCGGGGGAACTCCAGGCGCTCGGTGATGCGATACAGCTTCGTGCAGCGGCTCCGGAACCCATGCGTCCGGGCGTCGAAGTCGGGAAGGCGCGCGTCCAGCTCGTTGTTGATGGGGTCGCGGCGGGCGTACGTCAGCGCCGGGGAGCGCAGCCGCCAGCCGTCGCCGCCCCGCAGGGCGTAGCGCGGGATGACGCAGTCGATGGCCGCTTCCATGGGCTTGGCGATGTCGTTGGGATCGCTGTAGGTGAGGGCGGTGATCGCGGCGTCGGGATAGAGGCCCTTGAGGATGCGGGTGAAATACGACTCGGTCTCCGGGCGGTGATTGGCGCGGGTGGCGCGCCGCATCATCGCGTCGGTCTGCCCTTCCGCCTTGACGGTCAGCCGGCCGGTGAAGGTGCCGTCATCGGCGATGGCCCCCGTCACCGCCAGGTCGTAGTAGTGGTTCTCCGGCGGCGAGTACGGCGTGGTCATGAGCGGCTGGCCCTCCTTGTAGCCCACGAGGTACTGCTGCTCCTGCTCGGCCGACGACCACTGCTCGCGGACCCACGGCACCCAGGTGGGGTCCAGCAGCCGGAAGGCGCCGTCGCCCTGGCGCAGCGCCACGACGCTGTGGTTGAAGAAGTCGGCGGGGAAGTTGTCGATCCGGGCGCCGGCCATGGTCATGGCGGGGTAGGCCTCGAAACCGGCGGCGCGCAGGAAGGTGACCAGCAGGCTGGCCTTGTCCTTGCACACGCCGCTCCGGTCGCGGAAGATCATGTCGGAGGGATGGAGGGTGTACCCCTCGCCCTCGCCCATGCTCAGCCCGGAGTACCGGATGTAATGGGCCACCCAGTGGTTCAGGACGTCGATCTTCTCCTCGTCGGTGCGGCAGCCCTTGACCAGCTCGTCCACCTTGGCCTTGATCTCGGGCAGCACCTTGAAGCTGAAGTCCTCGTTGACACCATAAAACCACTCCGATTTGTCCTCCCAGCGCACCGTCGTGGAGACGAGCAGCTTGAGGGCCACGTCGGAGGAGGCGACCATGCCCGGCTCCCGCTTCAGGGGTTCGAGATCCTCGCGGCTGAAGATGTAGCGCATGCCGGTGTCGGTGAACTCGGCGGCCGGCGCCAGCGTGCCGCCGTAGACGCGGTACTGGATCGGCTTGCCCGCCGGCACCTCCACGGC
>JAGOHA010000097.1 GCA_017996395.1 Acidobacteriota bacterium
TGCCCGTGGAGCTGAACCGCCGCCAGATCGGACCGGGCTACGCCCGCCCCGGCCCGGATTGCCTGACCGCCATGCGGCTCTTTCTGCAGACTGAAGGCCTGCTGTTGGATCCGGCCTACACCGGCAAGGCGGCCGCCGCGCTCGTTGTCGACATCGGGGCCGGCCGCTGGCGGCGGGACGATACCGTCGTCTTCATCCACACCGGCGGTGCGGCCGGCTTCTTCACCGAGGGCATGGCGGCACAGCTGGATAATTCCTCCGCATGAGGTTCCCATGCGCCCACGATCCGCATCCGGTTCGCGCCCCCGCCTGAGCTGCGGGACCCTGCTCGGCTATGCCGCCGTCGTCGCGCTCCTCGCCGCAGTCGCGCTCCTGGCGCTCATGCCCCATTTTTTCCGGCGATTCGATTGGAGCCGGTTCTTGAAGTCGCCGTGGGAGGAGATCCAGCGCGCCGCCGACAAGGCTGAAATCCCCCTCGAACCGGAAGCGCCTCCGGGCGTGCGCACCCTGCGCCAGGGCCGCCTGGTCATCCAGTACGAACCGGCTTCTCCGGCCGCCGGCGCTGCGCCGTTCGTCCAGGGCCAGGTCGAGAACACGGGCACTACCGCGGTCAGCAAACTGATTCTCGAGATGCGGATCGCCCCGGCAGCCAACCGGATCCACACCGAATCGTTCGAGATCCTCCGCAACGACCCGCTGCTCCCCGGGCAGCAGCGCCGCTTCATCGTCCACCCGAGCGACGCCCCGTCCGGCTGGACGCCGGGCCGCGTGAGCCTCCGGATCGTGTCGTTTGAATAGACCGGCTGCCGCCCCGCCGCTCTCAGCCTAGAGGCGGAAACGGGTGAACGCGCCGATCTGCCCGCTGTTTTCCAGGCCCACGCCTTCGTAGACCTGCAGCACCCCGCAGTTGTGCTCCAGCGACCGGTCGATGGCCGCGGTCACGACGTCGGTGATTTCCACCATGTCCACGTTGCACAGCGGACAGACGCGGTCCAGGATCCCCAGATAACCGCAGTGGCTGCACACCGAACCGGCTGTCTGGAAATCGCGGGAAACCACGAGGGTCTCCAGCCCCTGGGCGTTGAGGTAACGGAGGGTCTCTTCGAGCCCGTTCACCGCCAGGCCGCCCGCGGCGACGGTGTGGTGCAGGCGCTCCACCTGGCGGCAGTGGTCCTTGTAGACCAGCCCCTTCTCCACCCGCGCTGAGCGCTCCAGCACTTCGTGTTCGGGCGTGTCCACCGGCAGATCAAGCTCGGCCACCAGGCGCTCTTTCAGGTAGGAGTGGAGCCCTTCCTGGAATTCCGCCTCGTATTCGTTTTTGCACCCCAGGATCAGCCATTCGAACTGGTCGCGCTTGTAGAGCTGGAACAGGGTGTCGGCGACGTGGTGGAAATGTTCGCTGATCTTGTGATCGCGTTTGCGGGCGGTCCGCTTCTCGTCGTAGCCGGACCAGCCGGCGCGCCGCACGCGCGCCGGCACCTCGTCGGCGATCCGCTTGTACTCCAGGATGGTCCCCTTGTGGATGATGTAGATGCGGGCGTCCGACTTGTCCACCAACGCGGTGCAGAAGCGGTGGTACTCGATCTCCTGAAAGTGGAGCGGCCGCACATGGGGCGCCTCGCCCACGAGGAACCGGTTGCGGGGCGGCCGCGGCAGTTCCACCTCGTGCCAGAATCCGGCGGCCGAGCAGCTGAACAGGGCCAGGCCGCGGACGTTGAACTCCTTGTAATTTTTCACGATGTGGTTTTCGACGCGCTGGATTTCAGCGAGGGCCTCGCGACGATAGTCCCGCCGCGAGTCCGATTCGATCTGGACGCGGGCCAGTCGGGTCATTTCCTTGAGCCGGGTCTCAACCTCCTTTTTGGACCCGCTCTTCCCGTCGGTGTTCAGATAGACGGAGACCACCGGATGATCCGGCGAGCGAAAGCCGCGGATCTGCTCGATGTCTCGCTTGCTGAGCATAGCCTCCTCCTATTGGGATCGGGTGGCCGGTGCACCGGGCTGGGGCCTGGGTCGGCGCCCCTGCGGCGCATGGCCGAGGACGGGAACAAAGCTGGAAACGCGTGGCTCATGAGCGCGACGCTGTCATACGCAAATTGTTAGTGAAACCGGTAACGCCTGAACATTTTAATTTAATTATAGCCCCCAAACCCACTCCCGCCAAGACGAAAAAACTTGCAAGCCGCTCCGCCGCCCTGCGTCTTATCGGTGAACACTTGAACGGGAGGTTCGGACCATGAAACAGAACGCGATCATCATCCTGATGTTGGGACTGCTGGGGGGCGTGGCACTGGCGGTTCGCGCCGACGGACCGCTGGACATGGCCGTGGTGGCAGACGGCCGCACGCTCACGCTGCACCGCCACCAGGGCGCCTGTTACATCGAGGCGCTCCCGGGCCGCGAGTACAGCGTCCGGCTGACCAACCGCTCCGGCGACCGGCTGGCGGTGGCGCTGGCCGTCGACGGCCTCAACTCCATCGATGCCCGCCATACCAGCCCGCGCCAGGCCATGAAATGGGTGATCGATCCGTGGGAGACCGTCGTGATCTCCGGCTGGCAGGTCAGCAAAGAGCGCGCGCGACGGTTCTACTTCACCACCGAGGACCGTTCCTATGCCGCCACGCTGGGCGACACACGCAACCTCGGGCTGATTTCGGCCGCCGTTTTCCGGGAGAAAGCCCGGCCGGTCGAAAATGAGATCCTTGGTGGCATGCCGGCTCCCGGGGCCGCCGGCCCGGCCAAACGGATGGATCGGGCGGAAAGCTCGGCCCCGTGCCCGCCGAAGGCGGAGGCCGGCTTGTCCGAGGAATCGGCCGCCACGGGCATGGGCCGCGCCACCGACCATCGCGTGACCCGGATCAAGATGGAACTGGAACCGAATCCCTGCCAGCAGATCAACATCCGGTACGAGTACCGCGACGCCCTGGTCCGCCTGGGTGTCCTGCCCCGGCCGCAGGATCCGCTGCAGCGCCGGGAGCAGGCCCGCGGTTTTGAATCCGACGCCTTCTGCCCCGAACGTCCCCGCTGATCCGCCCGCCGCCACCTCTCCACCCGCCGGCCGGGCGCACCGCCCGGCCGCCTCTCTTCCGCCCGGCGTTGTGGATCCACTCCCACGACCACCGCCACGAGAAGCGCCTGAGCACCGACATCACCATCCGGGCCAAGGCCGTGTTCCGGGAACGGGGCATGCTGCGCAGCTGATCCGGACTTCAAGCCCTCCCGCCCGAGAAAAGTCTTGACCCGGTATCCCGCATCCGATAGAATAACCTTCTTACAGCGGGGTGGAGCAGTCCGGTAGCTCGACGGGCTCATAACCCGTAGGTCGCAGGTTCAAATCCTGCCCCCGCAACCAAAAACAACAACGGCCGTTCGCGGCCGTTTTTTCATTGGCTTAACAATCCCGGCGTCTTTGACTATAATGGCATGTACTCCGTCGCCGGCCGAACCCCGGCCGGTTAGTTCCACCTCGGACCCAACGGCTGTTTGAGCGTCACATGGAGGATTCATGCAGGGACCCAAGTTCATTTTCGTCACCGGCGGTGTGCTGTCGTCCCTGGGCAAAGGCATCTCGGCCTCGTCCATCGGCTGCCTCCTCGAGGCCAGCGGTTACCGGGTCACCAACAGCAAGCTGGACCCTTACCTGAACGTCGACCCCGGCACCATGAGCCCGTTCCAGCACGGCGAGGTATTCGTGACCGACGACGGGGCCGAAACCGATCTCGACCTCGGCCACTACGAGCGGTTCACCGCCGCCCGGCTCACCCGCGACAGCAACCTGACCACCGGCAAGATTTACCTGTCGGTGATCCAGAAGGAGCGGCGGGGGGATTACCTCGGCAAAACCGTCCAGGTGATCCCGCACATCACCGACGAGATCAAGCAGGGCATCCTCAAGGTGAGCCGCGACACCGACTTCGTCATCGTGGAGATCGGCGGCACGGTGGGCGACATCGAGAGCCTCCCCTTCCTCGAGTCGATCCGGCAGCTCCGCAACGACCTGGGCCAGTCGAACACCTTGTTCGTCCACGTCACGCTGGTTCCGTTCATGGGCACGGCCGGCGAGCTCAAGACCAAGCCCACCCAGCACAGCGTCAAGGACCTGCGCGAGATCGGCATCCAGCCCGACCTGATCCTCTGCCGCACCGACCGCCAGTTGCCCGACGACATCAAGGCCAAGATCGCCCTGTTCTGCAACGTGTCCGCCGACGACGTGATCACCGCGGCCGACGTGAGCAACATCTACCAGGTGCCTTTGGCCTACCATGCGGAGGGGATCCTCCAGCGGATCGCCCTGAAACTCGGCCTGCCCGTGCCGACCGCCGACCTGTCGCGCTGGGCGGACATGCTCCGGCGCATGGATAACCTGACGGAGACCGTCTCCGTGGCCATGGTGGGCAAGTACGTGGGCCTGATCGATTCCTACAAGAGCCTCAACGAGGCGCTGATCCACGGCGGCGTGGCCAACGGCGTGCGGGTGGAGTTGCACTGGATCGAGTCCGAGAACATCACCGCCGACAACGCCGAGGCGACTCTGGCCCCGTACGACGCCGTGCTCGTCCCCGGCGGCTTCGGCATCCGGGGGATCGAGGGCAAGATCCACGCCATCCAATACGCCCGCACCCGCCGGGTGCCGTTCTTCGGCATCTGCCTCGGCATGCAGTGCGCCACCATCGAGTACGCCCGCAACGTCTGCGGACTAACCGACGCCAACAGCACCGAGTTCGACGCGGCCACGCCCTACAAGATCTTCGTCAAGCTGCATGACCTGCTCGGCGTCGAGGAGCTGGGCGGCAACATGCGCCTGGGCGCGTACAACTGCCGTCTCAAGCCGGAGAGCCTGGCCTGGACGGTCTATCGCGCCGACGAGATCAGCGAGCGCCACCGTCACCGCTACGAATTCAACCGCAGTTACGAGGGGCTCCTGGTCAAGCACGGCCTGACGGTGTCGGGCCTGAGTCCCGACGAAAAGTTCGTCGAGATCATCGAGCTGCCCGACCACCCCTGGTTCCTGGGCTGCCAGTTCCATCCCGAATTCAAGTCCCGGCCGCTGGCGCCGCACCCCCTGTTCTGCGATTTCATCCGGGCGGCCCATGACCGCAAGCACGACGGAGGCCACGCATGAACGTCATCCGGCTGGGCGACATCACCCTCGGCGACGGCGAGCCCTTCTTCATCGCCGGCCCCTGCGTCATCGAGAGCGAGGACCATGCCGTGCGCCTGGCCGGCATGCTGCGGGACATCTTCCGGCGCCTCGGCCGCTCCTTCATTTTCAAGGCGTCCTACGACAAGGCCAACCGCAGCTCCGTCCGTTCGTTTCGCGGACCCGGCCCCGCCGAGGGGCTGCGCATCCTGGCCCGAATCCGGCGGGAGTTCGATCTGCCCATCCTGACCGACGTCCACGATTGCGGCCAGGTCGCCGCGGCCGCCGAGGTGGCGGACATCCTCCAGGTGCCCGCCTTCCTGTCGCGCCAGACCGACCTGCTGCTGGCGGTGGGCGCCGCCGGCCGCGTGGTGAACGTCAAGAAGGGCCAGTTCCTCGCGCCGTGGGACATGGCCAACGTGGTGGACAAGATCCGCTCCACCGGAAATTCCCGGATCCTCCTCACCGAGCGCGGCTACACCTTCGGCTACAACAATCTCGTGGTGGACTTCCGCTCCCTGGCCATCATGCGCCGGCTGGGCTGCCCGGTGGTGTTCGACGCCACCCATTCCGTCCAGCTCCCGGGCGGCGCCGGCTGCGCCTCCGGCGGCGAGGCCGAGTACATCCAGCCGCTGGCCCGGGCGGCGGTCGCCTGCGGCGTGGACGGCCTGTTCTTCGAGGTGCACGACGATCCGGCCCACGCCTTGTGCGACGGACCCAACGCCTTCCCCATCCAGTCGTTCGAGGCGTTCGTCCGCCGGCTGCTGGACATCCACCGCGCCGCCCACGGAGGGGAGTCATGAGCCTGGACGTCGCCCGAAAAGTCCTCCGCATCGAGGCCGAGGCCATCCTCGCCCTGCTCGACAAGCTGGACCAGCGGTTCGAGCAGGCGCTCGACGTGTTGGAGGAGTGCCGCGGCCGGATCGTCACCACGGGCATGGGCAAGTCCGGCATCATCGCCCACAAGCTGGCCGCAACGTTCGCCAGCACCGGCTCGCCGTCCCTGTTCCTGCACCCGGCTGAGGCGATCCACGGCGACCTGGGCATGCTGGCGCACGGCGATGTGGTGGTCGCCCTGTCCAACAGCGGCGAGACGTCGGAGCTCGTCCGGCTCCTGGAGTTCATCCAGCGCCTGCAGATCCCGCTCATCGTCCTGACCGGCAAGCCCGACTCCACCCTCGGCCGCAGCACGCCCTGCTGCCTGGACATCGGGCTGCACCAGGAAGCCTGCCACCTGGGTCTGGCGCCCACCGCCAGCACCACCGCGTCGCTGGCTCTCGGCGACGCCCTGGCCGTGGCCCTGAGCATCCGCAAGGGATTCCGGATGGAGGATTTCGCCCTCCTGCACCCGGGCGGCAAGATCGGCAAGCGGCTGCGCTGCATCCGCGACCTGATGCGCACCGGCGACGCCGTGCCACAGGTCGAAGCCGGCGTGAGCATGAAGGACGTCGTGTACATCATGTCGGCCGGCCGGATGGGCATCACGGCGGTCGTGGACACCGGGCGCCGCCTCATTGGCGCCATCTCCGACGGCGACCTGCGCCGGTTGCTCGAGCGGCACGGACCGGCCCTGCTCGGGCTGACCGCCGGCGACTGCATGAGCCGGGCGCCCAAAACCATCGACGCCGACGCGCTGGCCACCCGCGCCCTGGCGGTGATGGAGGAGAACAAGATCACCAGCCTGTTCATCACCGACGACCACGGCGTGCTGGCCGGCGCCATTCACCTGCACGACCTGTGGGAGACCGAACTCTTCTGACACCGGAGGCCCGCCGTGCGCCGCGTTTCCCAAAAGCCCTGCGACCTGTCCCGGATCCGTCTCGTCGTGACGGACATGGACGGCGTCTGGACCGACGGCAGCATCTACCTGGACGACCGGGGCATCGAGTTCAAGCGGTTCTCCGCTTACGACGGCCTGGGTGTCCGGCTGGCGGCGGAGGCCGGCTTGCGGATCGCCATCCTGTCGGGACGGGCCAGCGCGGTGGTGGCGCTGCGGGCGGCCGCCCTCGGAGTCGAACGGGTGGTCCAGAACAGCTCGGACAAGGGGCCCGACTTCCTGAAACTGTGCCAGGAACTGGGCGTGGCGCCCGGCGAGACCGTCTATGCCGGCGACGACCTGCCCGACCTGGCGCCCATGGCCCTGGCGGGCGCCGGCGTCGCGGTGCCCAACGCCGCCGCGGACGTCCGGCGCGCCGCCGACTGGCTCACCGATTCGCCCGGCGGCACCGGCGCGATCCGCGAAATCGTGGAGTGGCTGCTCCGGGAAGCCGGCCGCTGGGAGGAGATCCTGGCGCGCTTCGATACCAGCGCCCGGCCATGACCGGAGACGGCGCACGGCCGCCGCGGCCCGCGCGGAACTGGAGGCACAAGCCATGACCCAGCGCCCCACGATGATCCAGCGCATCCGCTACTACTACAACCAGCGGGACCTGTTGTTGAGCTACGTCCGCAAGGATCTCAAGGAGCGCTACGTCGGCTCCGTCATCGGCTTCTACTGGTCGGTGCTCAATCCGCTCATCCTGCTCGGCATCTACACCTTCGTCTTCTCGGTCATCTTCCGCGTCCGCTTCGGCGAGGGCGAGGGCCTGGTGAACGCGGCGCTGTACATCTTCTGCGGCATGGTGCCGTGGATGGCGTTCAGCGAGGCGGTGGGCCGTTCCACTGGCGTGCTCATCGACAACGCCAATCTGATCAAGAAGGTGATGTTCCCTTCCAAGATCCTGCCCATGTATCTGGTCTTCTCCCACGCGGTCAACCTGCTCATCGGCTTCGGCATCCTGCTGGGCGCCGCGATCTTTGCCGGCATGACCCCGACTCCATACCTGGCCTTCCTCCCCCTGTATGTGGGCGCGCAATTGCTCCTCACCCTGGGGTGCTGCTGGTGGAGCGCCGCGCTGAACGTCTTCATCCGCGACATGGCGCAGGTGATCGGCCAGTTCATGATCGTGTGGATGTACCTGTCGCCCATCTTCTACTCGGTGGACTTCATCCCCCAGGAGTACCGGCAGTACGCCTACATCAACCCCATGACCCACCTGATCGAAGGATACCGGGACATGTTTCTCAACGGCCGCATGCCGGACCTGGCGGGACTCGGCATCTTCACGCTGTTCGCGCTCGTCGTGTGCGCCACCGGCTACCTGTTCTTCACGCGGAACCAGCACAGCTTCGCGGACATCCTTTAGCCGAATTGTGCGACCTCTTGTTTGCAGGTTCACAGGTTCGAAGGTTAGAAGGTTTGAAGGTTTCGGAAAGCACATTCGGTTGATGGTTGATAGTTGATGATTGATGGTTGAAAGCGAACATCGAGACCCGAGCCTCGATGGACAAGGATCTAGGACCTAGGACCTAGGACCTAGGATCTAGGACCTAGGATCTAGGACCTAGGATCTAGGACCTAGGATCTAGGACCTAGGATCTAGGACCTAGGATCTAGGACCTAGGATCTAGGACCTAGGACTTAGGACCCAGGTCCCGGTTCCGATGTCCGATCACCCGACGGAGGTCCCATGGAACACCGTCTTGAACTACCCGATGGTTTCTGCCTGAACTACACCAACGTGACCCGCGACAAAATCGGCCCGCTCGGCCTGGCGGTGGACGAGCTGGCCGGCCGGCCCGAAATCGGCGCTGCCATGGATGCTCTGGCCGTCATGCGCCGCAGCGGCGACGTCCGCGGGCACGACGAGAAGGTGTACTTCACCCGCCTGGCTTACCAGGAGGGGGACGCCCCGGACCGCCTCCGGGCCATCGCCGAGTGGGGCGCCGACGTCCGGTCCCGCTGCCGGGCGGTGGTGTCGCTGGGCATCGGCGGCTCGTATCTGGGCAACCAGGTGCTGGCCGACGCCCTGCTGTCGCCGCTCTGGAACTCCCTGGCGGGACCGGACACCGCCCCGCGGCTGTTCTTCTCCGGCAACAACGTGGACCCCCAGTCCATCCGCGACCTGGACCGGATCCTGGACCTGGAGCGGACCATGTTCGTGGTGATCTCCAAGTCGGGCACCACCACCGAGACCATGGCCGCGTTCCTCCACTTCTACAACCGCTGCCGCGCCGCCGGCCTCGATCCCGGCCGGCATTTCACCGCGGTGACCGATCCGGAGCGCGGCATCCTGCTGCAGATCGCCCGACAGGAGCGGCTGCCGCTGTTCCAGGTGCCGCCCGGCGTGGGCGGGCGCTTCTCGGTGCTGACCGACGTGGGCCTGCTCGTCGCCGCCGCCGCCGGGATCTCCATCCCCGAGTTGCTGGGGGGCGCCCGCGCCATGGTGGAAGCGGCCGACAATCGCGACCTGCTCCGAAATCCGCCCTGCCTTTACGCGGCCATCTGCCATGAGTTGTACCGGCGCGCCGGCATCCACGAAGCGGTGCTCATGCCGTACAGCGACCGGCTCCGATCGTTCGCCCTGTGGTACGTCCAACTCCTGGCCGAGAGTCTCGGCAAGGAGAAGAACCGGCGGGGCGAGACGGTCCACGAGGGGCGCACGCCCATCGCCGCGGTGGGGACGTCCGACATGCACGCCCAGACCCAGCAGCACCAGGGCGGCAAGAAGAACAAGCTGGTCACCACCATCGCCGTCGAGGACTTCGGCGACGACGAGATCACCCTGCCCCGGGAGGGCCCGTGGACCCGGGAGCTGGCGTTCGTCGCCGGCCGAAGCTTCGGCCGGCTGCTGCGGGCGGCGCGGGTGGCCAACGAGGAGGCGCTGGCCGCCGACGGCCGGCCGAGCTGCGCCATCGCCATCCCGCGGCTGTCGCCGTATACGCTGGGCCAGCTCTTCCTGTTCTTCGAGCTGGCCACCGCGTTCGAGGGCGAGCTGCTCGACGTGAACGCCTTCGACCAGCCGGGCGTCGAGAACTACAAGAAGCTGATGAAGGAGCTGCTGCGCTGAAATGCCCCGCCTCGCCCTGCCCCACTTTCCGGCGGTCGCCGATGCGCGCGCGGCCGCGGCCCTTCAGCGGGAGCTGGCCGGCCGGGTGCGCCTGGAGCCGCTGGTGGCTCCGCCGCGGACCATCGCCGGAACCGACCTCGCCTTCGACACGCGGGCGGGCCTGGCGCACGCCGCCGTCGTCATCGTGGACGCCGCGACGCTGGCGCCCGTGGCCGCCGCCGCGGTGACCCGGCCCGTGGACTTCCCCTACGTGCCCGGCCTGCTCTCCTTCCGCGAGATCCCCGCGCTGCTGGACTGCCTGGAGCGCCTGGGGGAGTTGCCGGACCTGTTCCTCTGCGACGGCCAGGGCATCGCCCACCCGCGCGGCTTCGGCCTGGCCGCCCACCTGGGCGTGCTGCTGGATCGCCCGTCCATCGGCTGCGCCAAGAGCCGGCTGGTGGGCGAGCACGCGGAACCACCGGCCGAGCGCGGCGGCCGGACGGAGCTGCTGTACGCGGGTCGGGTCGTGGGCACCGTGCTCAGGACCCGCCGCAATGTCCGGCCGCTCTACGTCTCGCCCGGCCATCGGGTCACCGTCGTCGACGCGGCGGCGTTCGTGCTGGCCACCGCCCGGCGCTTCCGGCTGCCGGAGCCCATCCGCCTGGCGCACCGCCTGGCGGCCGATGAAAAAATCAATCACCTCCGACGGAGTGCCCCATGACCGAACGGCTGTATTACCAGGATGCCACCCAATGTGAATTCGAAGCCGGCGTGCTCCGGTGCGAGCCGGCGGCTGGCGGCGTCCGGGTCTATCTCGACCAGACGGCGTTCTACCCGGGCACGGGCGGCCAGACGGCCGACACCGGCACCCTGGCGGGCCAGCCGGTGCTCGAGGTGGGCGAGGATGACGCTGGCGACATCTACCACCTGCTGGCGCATCCTCCGGATGCGACGCGGGTGCGGGGCCGGGTGGACGCGGACCGCCGGTTCGACCACATGCAGCAGCACACGGGACAGCACATCCTGTCGGAGGCGTTCGTGCGGCTCCACCGGCTGGGCACCGTGGGCTTCCACATGAGTGCGGATGTCAGCACCATCGACCTGGCCACCGACCGGCTCGACGACCGCCAGGTGGCCGAGGCTCTCCGCCTGGCCAACGCCGTCGTCTGGGAAGACCGGCCGGTGGACATTTCCTACCACGACGCCGCCGCAACCGTCGCCCTGGACCTGCGCAAGCCCACGCGCCGCGAGGGGGAGGTCCGGGTGATCGGCGTGGCCGACTTCGACCGCTCCGCCTGCGGCGGCACCCACGTGGCCCGCACCGGCCAGGTGGGCGTCATCACCGTCGTGCGCACCGAGCGGTTCGGCGACAAGACCCGGGTCTATTTCCTGTGCGGCGGCCGGGCGCTCCGGGCCTGCCAGGACAACCAGGCGATCCTCAGCGCCTTGTCCGCCATGGCGACCACCGGCATCCCCGAGCTGCCGGCCAAGCTGGACAAGCTGCTCCAGACCGTCAAGGCGGTGGAGCGGGAGAACGGCAAGCTCAAGGCCGAGCTGCAGGCCGAGCGCGCCCCGGCGCTTCGCGAGCAGCATCGGGGCGCCGATGGCATCAGCCGCGTGATCCTCACCCTCGATGAGCCGGCCGACGTCGCCCGGGCGCTCTGCCAGAAGCTCATCGCCGGCGACCACCGCACCCTGGCGGCCGTGCTCTCGGCGCCGTCCGGGACCGTGTTCATCGGGCGCACCCCCGACCTGGCCGCCGACATGCAGGCGCTGGTGGCCGAGCTGCGCGCGGCGTTCGGCGCCAAGGGAGGCGGGCGCCCGGACTTCGCCCAGCTGGGAGGCCTGTCCAGGGAGACGGCCGCGGCGTTACTGGACCAGATCGGAAGCCGCTACCGGTCCTGCTCCGGCTGAAACCGCCCCATCCGTCACATTTGCTGATATCACGGAACATTTTCGCCAAACAACTCGTAAAGCATACGAACGCTTTTGACGAGGTCTCCATGTCCGCGATTGCCGATGTGCCGGCTCTGACCGAAAAACCGGATGTCAAATCCGACCAGACCCTCAGCGGCTGGCCGGTCCTGCTCGAAGCGCTGCGCATGGCCTTCGAATCGGTGATGGCGCACAAGCTGCGCTCGCTGCTCACCCTGCTCGGGGTCATCATCGGGGTCGCTTCAGTCATGATCGTCGGCGCCTTCATCAGCGGACTGGAAACGTACGTGACCGACAACGTCACGGACTTGCTGGGCAGCAACACCTTCATCGTCGCCCGGATCGCCGCCGTCGACCTGAATCAGGAGGAGTTCGAGAAGCGCCTGCGCACCCACCGCGATCTGCGCTGGGACGATTACGAGTACATCCGAAGCCGCTCGCAGCACGCCCAGGAGGTGTCCATCGAACGGTCCACCCGCCAGGACGTCCATTACAAGGGCCTCGAGGTGCTGGACACCACCATCAACGGCATCACCGCCAACGCGCCCCGCATGTCCAACATCAGCTTCCATAGCGGTCGGTTCTTCCAGGAGTTCGAATTCTCCCGCTCCCTGCCCGTCTGCGTCATCGGCTGGGGCGTCAAGACCGAGCTTTTCCCCAATGAGGATCCAATCGGGCGGGAGGTGAAGATCGCCGGACGGAATTATCGCGTCCTCGGCGTGATGACCCGCCGGGGCTCCTTTCTGGGGCAGAACCTCGACAA
>JAGOHA010000237.1 GCA_017996395.1 Acidobacteriota bacterium
CCGGCGCGCGCACCCGTCCGGCCGATGCCGAGCCGGGCGGAGGCGGCGGCGACTTTGGAGGCGCGGGGCCTGCCCCCCTCCCAGGATGCGCTCTGGCGGGCGCTCATGGATGACGATGCCGAGATGGTGCGGCTGCTGCTGGCGGCGGGGGTGAGCCCGAATGAGCCGCGGGCGCACGACGGCGCCACGCCGCTGCTCTTCGTCACTTTCCGCCAGTATGGGGGGAAGTCGGCGGTCCAGACGGCGATGGTGCTGGACCTGATCGCCGCCGGCGCCGACGTGAACCGGGCCGACAGCAACAACGCGCCGCCCATTCTCCATGCCGCCCAGTACTGCGAGACGGCGGCGGTGCGCGCCCTGCTCAAGGCCGGCGCCCGGACAAATGTGAAGGCCAAGGGGGGCGCCACGCCCATGATGATGGCGGTGATCTTCAACCGGGCGGACAACGTGGCCGCTCTGCTCGAGGGTGGCTACGACGTCAAGCCGGAGCTGGACATGCTGCGCAGCGTCGCCGCCTCGTACCCGGAGACCCTGAGGATGATCGAGGTCGCCGCGAGGAAGTGACGGCCGCTACACCTGCCTTTCCAGGAGGAGCTCCCGCCCGTCGCGGCGGAAGCCGGCGGCGCGCAGCGCTTCGGCATACGGGCTGGCGGCGGCCGGCTCGCCGTTGATCTCCGCCACGCGGACGCGCGCCGGCGGCCGCACCGCCCGTTGCGTCCAGGCGGGGAACATGGCCAACGCGCGCGGCAGCACCGGGTCGTCCGGCGGCACCGCGATCGCCAGCGCCTCGCCCATCCGCCGGGAGACCAGCACCACGTCCGCGCCGCGGCAGACGACGTGGCTCGATGGCAGCCGCGCCGGCAGCGCCGGGGGCAATCCCGGCAGGCCCAACCCGCACGGCGAGGCCGGGTCGGCGGCGCTGAGCCAGTACACGGCGTCGGCGGGGAGCGGCTCGGCCAGCGCCCGCGCCGCCGCCGGCGCGGCGAACTGGATCCCGGGCACCCCGTCAAAGAAGCGCCCGGCCACCACCTCGCCGGAGAGCTCCATGAGGCGGAGCGCCGGGAAGACCGCCCCCCAGCGCAGCTCCGGCCGTTCGCCGGCCAGCAGCTCCCGGAACACCACGCCGTAGCGCTGCAGGAGCAGGCGGACCCGCTCCTTGGCGCGCTCCAGGCGCTCCAGGGCGTCGGCCGCCTCCGCCACCGCCGGCAGGCTGCGCCATTGGCCGGTCCACGGCCGGCTGGTGCGCCAGCGGGCCAGCCCCGTGCGGCGGCCGCGTCCGGCCAGGGCGGCGACGGACTCGGCCTCGAAGCGGTGCTCCAGGCCCCGCCGGACCGCGGCGAACGCGTCGTTGGTGAGGACACCCGCCCAGGCCAGTTGCCAGAGGCCGCGGGTGACGGCCTCGCTGGACAGGCCCGTCTCCGCGATCAGGTCGTCGAGGCGGAAGCGGCCGCGGTTGCCGCGGAAGAACGCCGCCAGCTGCGCCGGCGCCGGCTCCGCCGCCGGCCCAACCGCATCCGGCCGGGCGAACAGCGCCAGCTGGTCTTCGAACGAAAAGACCAGCCGCTCCGCGCCGTCGCCGAACCAGGCCAGCCCCTCGCCGGCCATGAGCGCGTCGAGCCAGTCAGGCCGGTAGCCGGCGAGGCGGGCGGGGAGGATCTCCGTCTCCCAGAGCTCCGCCCGCGCGCCCCAGCCCATGAGCGCGTCGAGCCGCGCCCGCAGCGCGTCGGGTCCGTCGTCGTCGGCGAGTAGCCCCTGATGTGCCGCCAGGAAAAGCGGCAGTTCCACCAGCGGTCGCACCGGCGCCGCCGCCCGGGCCTCGCGGCGGCGGAGCCGGAGCAGCGCGTCCAGGTTGCGCCGGTCGCAGACGGCGGCCGGATCCTCCTCCGGCGGCTCGCGGAAAGGGCCGACGGCGAGGTGACCGTCGGCCAGCAGCCGTGCCACGGCGGGCGCCACCCGCTCCATGGGCACGCCCAGAGCCTCGCCGATTTGCCGCGGAGACACCGGGCCGTAGAACGCCAGCCACTCCCGCAGGAAGGCCGCAAGCTCCACCCCATCGCCGGCCAGGGCGTGGGTCACATGGTCTGCTTCCGTGGCGGAGACGCGCAGGGCGCCGCCGGCTGGTCCGGCCAGCCGCGCCACCCGGCCGGCGAGCTCCGCCTCCAGCGCCGCGGTGTCGGCGCCCGCATCCCGGTGGGCCGCCGCAAGGAGGGCCGCCCATTCGGCTTCGGGAATCGCCCGCCGCTCGCCCACCCAGAATGCCAGCTCCTCGGCGGTGCCGGGGGCGTAGCCCGGCGCCAGGCGGTGGAGCTTGGCCTGGAATGCGTCCAGCAGCTCGCCGGGCAGGCGCGGCCGCGCCGCCGGGTCCCGGGCCAGGGCGTCCAGGACGTTCGCGTCCGACGGCAGCTCCACCGGCGCCTCGGGGGCGTCGTCGCCGTACATGTAGGTCCCGGTCTGGCGCCAGAGCACTGCGGCGGCGAAGGGGGACGGCGCGCGCGTCGCCACCTCGGTGACGCGGATGGCGCCGGAGCCGAGCTCCGCCAGAAGCCGCTCCAGGGCGTCCAGGTCGAAGTCGGTCGCCAGGCACTCCCGCCACGCCTCGGCCAGGATGGGGAACTCGGGGTCGTCCCCCACCGCCGCCAGCAGCTCCTTGGCGCGCAGCCGATGCAGCCACAGCGGCGTCCGCTGGCGGAAGCCCGCGCGCCGCAGCAGCAGAGCGCGGCCGGCGCACTCGCGGAAGCGGGCGCCGAAATAGCC
>JAGOHA010000008.1:0-10267 GCA_017996395.1 Acidobacteriota bacterium
GAAACCGCGCGCCGGTTGAAGCGCCACCGAATCTCCTGAAACGGTTCCATCCATGCGCCTGAAGGAAGCCATCGCGGAACACGGCTATCGGCACGAGAACCCGGTGCTTCCGTTTTTCCCCTACCTGCACGCGCACCGCCGCGGATTGCACCAGTTCCTGGAGCAACTGTCCGCAGCCGGCCCGCTGACCGCCGTGGGCTTGATCTACCCCGGCCGGCCGGTCCTGGCCGACTGGCCGGTGCGGGCCGACGACTGGAGCCTGGAGTGCGAGTGGGATCTCCTCCAGTTCATCTATTTTCTGAAGCAGCGGCTGGCGCTGCCGGTGGTGCTGGCCATTCACTATCTGGACATCTGCCGCTTCGGGGTGATTCCCTACGCCCAGGAGGGCCACACGATCGGATTGGACGCCCTGCTGGTGCGGGATCCGTTTCCCGAGGAGCTCGATTTCTTTTCCGCGGAGCTGTCCGCCGGCGGCGTTGGGCTGGCGTTTGCTCTCGACGAGGATCTGCCGGAGCCGGATTGCGAGCGCCTGGCGGGATACGCGTCGGCGTTCCTCTACTGGACGGCGGCCGCCGCGGCCGTCCCCGGGGAGTGGGCGAACCGGCGGGCGGACCTGCGCCTGTTCCGCAAGGCCGAGCCGCCGGCCGGGCCGCCGCCGGCCGGGCGGACCGCATGGGTGTTGGAACAGCCTACGGGGCAGGCGGTGTGGGCACCCGACTGGACCGCCTGCGACGTCGCCGCCGCGGCCGGCCGGATCCGCGCCTGGACCGGCGGCGAGGGGAGCGGCGCATGAGGCGCGTTTCGGCCATCGTGATCGCCTGCGACGAGGAGCGGAGCCTGCCGCGAGCGCTGGCCAGCCTGGCCTGGGCGGACGAGATCGTCGTGGTGGATTCCGGCAGTACCGACGGCACCGTGGCGGCGGCCGAGGCGGCCGGCGCCCGCGTGTGCCACCGCGCCTGGACCGGCTTCGTTGACCAGAAGAACCACGCCCTGGACCAGGCGGCGTCGCCGTGGGTGTTCTCGCTGGACGCCGACGAGGAGTGCGCGCCGGAATTGATCGCGGAGATCGTCCGCTGGCGGGAGCAACCCGAGACCGGCGGCGATCCCGCGGCCTACCGGCTCCCCCGCCTGGCCTGGTTCATGGGGCGCTGGATCCGCCATTCCGACTGGTACCCCGACCACCAGCTCCGCCTGTTCCGCAAGGACGCGGGCCGCTGGACGCCGCGGCGGGTGCACGAGTCGGTCCAGGTGGCGGGGACGGTGGGGACGTTTGCGTCCCCCATCCGGCACTACCCGTACGAAGACCTCGGCGATTACCTCCGCAAGATGGACGCCTACTCGCGGCTGGCCGCCCAGGACCTGTGGGAGCGGGGGCGGCGGGCGTCGGCGGCGAAGGTGCTGGGGGCGCCCCTGGCGGCGTTCGTCAAGAGCTACGTGTTCAAGCGGGGTTTCCTGGATGGCGGGCCGGGCGTCGTCGTGGCGGGGATGTCGCTGGTGTCCACGTTCTTCCGCTACGCCCGGCTGTACGAGATGGGGACGGGTCATGGGCCACACGCCGACGCTGAGTGATCCCCCGGTCCTGCTGGTGGACGACGAGCCGGCCTGGCGCGGCGGCCAGGAGTCGCTGTTCAGCCTGGCGGCTGCGTGGGCGGCGGCCGGGCGCCCGTTCACGCTGGCGTGCGCCGCCGGTGGCGAACTGGAGCGCCGCGCCCGGGAACGGGACTGGCCGGTGCGGCCGTTGCCGCCGGGCGGGGAATTGTCGCCCCGTGTCTTCCGGTGTTTCACCCGCTGGCTGGACGAGTCCGCGCCCGGCCTCATCCTGTACAACACGCCCAAGCCGGTCACCGCCGGCGTGCTGGCGGCCCGGTGGCGGCGGCGGCCGGTGCGGCACGTGGTCGCCCGGCGGGTGGTGTTCCCGCTCCGGGGCCACCGCCTGTCCCGATGGAAGTACCGTCAGGCGGACCATTTCATCGCCATCTCCGCGGCGGTGGCGGCGGCGCTCCGCGGCTCCGGCATCCCGCCGGCAAAGATCACCGTCGTGCCCGAGGGACTCGACGTGGCCGAATTCGACGCGGTGGCACCGGCGCGCGATGAGTTCCCGCAGCGCGCCGGATTCACGTTCGGCTGCCTGGCCGCGCTGACCCGGGAGAAGGGCGTGGACGTGCTGCTCGACGCGCTGGCCCGGCACCGGCGGCGGTTTCCCGACTCCGCCCTGCTGGTGGCCGGCACGGGCGCCGAGGCGGAGGCATTGAAGCGGCAGGCCGAGACGCTTGGTCTGGCCGAATCCGTCCGGTTCCTCGGGTTCCGGTCCGATGTCGCCGCCGTGGTCAAATGCCTCGACGCCGTGGTGCTCCCGTCGCGAGCCGAGGGCTTCGGCCGCGCCGCCCTGCTGGCGATGGCGGCCGGTCTGCCGGTGGCCGCCGCCGCGACGGGCGGCATCCCGGAAGTGGTGGCCGACGGTGTCACCGGCTGGCTCTGCGCGCCGGCCGAACCCGACGCCCTGGCCGGACTCCTGGACCGGCTCGCCGGCGAACGGGCGCAGGCCAGAGCCCTGGGGGCGGCCGGGCGCGCGCGGCTGCTGGAGCGGTTCACGGTGGCGCAGATGGGCGAGCAGACGGCGGCCTGCATCGACAAAGTGCTTGCCACAACCGGCGGATCCGGCGACAATCCGTAAACGAATTTTCCGCGAGGTGGACGGACCATGGCCAACGAATCATTTTCCACGCTGCTCCAGGTGGAACTGCCGGGCTTCGAGCGGATCGGCAGCGGCAAGGTGCGCGAGATGTTCGCGGTGGACGACCGGCTGCTGATTGTGACGACCGACCGGATCTCCGCTTTCGACTGCGTGCTGCCGGTGGGGATTCCGTACAAGGGGATCGTCCTCAACCAGATCTCGATATTCTGGTTTCACAAGTTCAAGGACCTGTTGCCCAACCACCTCGTGTGCGGGCGGGTGGCCGAGATGCCGCCCGCGCTTCAGCCGCATGCCGGACTGCTGCGGGGCCGCTCCATGCTGGTTCGGCGGGCCGAGGTGCTGCCGGTGGAGTGCATCGTCCGCGGTTACCTGGCCGGCTCCGGCTGGAACGAATACCGCATGGACGGCACCATCTGCGGCCTGCCGCTGCCCGGCCGGCTGAGCGAGAGTGACCGGCTGCCGCAGCCCATTTTCACGCCGTCGACCAAGTCCGTGTTCGGCCACGACGAGAACATCTCCTTCGACGACATGTGCGGCATCATCGGCGCGGAAAAGGCCGAGCGGGTGCGGGCGCTGTCGCTGGCGCTGTACCAGCAGGCCGCCGCCTACGCCGAGGGGCAGGGGATCATCATCGCCGACACCAAATTCGAGTTCGGCGAGATCGACGGCCAGCTGATCCTGGTGGACGAGGTGCTCACCCCCGACTCCAGCCGGTTCTGGCCGGCGGACGGGTACAAACCGGGCCGGCCGCAACCGTCGTTCGACAAGCAGTACGTCCGCGACTATCTGCTGGGGCTCGACTGGGATCGCCAGCCGCCGGCGCCGCCGCTGCCGGAGCCGGTGATCCAGAAGACCTCGGAGAAGTACCTGGAAGCCTTCCGTCGTCTGACAGGTGTGGACCTGCTGGCCAAGCACTAAACGACGCGCTCTGTCGCGGGCGTGCGCCGCCCCGGCGGAGGTAAAAGGACAGGCTGTGAATCTCCTCGATTTGCTGTTCATTCTGGTGCTCGTGGGCTCGGTGGCCCTGGCCATGTTCAAGGGGCTGTTCAAGGAACTGGTCTCGATAGCGGCCCTCGTCGTCGGTGTGATCGTCGCGGGGCAGCTGTACCGGCAGGGGGCGCAGCTGCTGGCTCCCTGGCTGGGGGATTCCGAGCTGCGGTCGGCCCTCGGGTTTCTGGTGGTGTTCTTCGGCATTCTGCTGGCGGCCGGGCTGCTCATGTTCATCGTGGACCGCATTTTGAAATTCACCCACCTGAAGTGGATCGACCGGTTGCTGGGCGGGCTGTTCGGACTGCTGCGCGGCTGGCTCGTCTGCGCGGTGATCGTGTTGGCGATGACCGCGTGCGGCTGGCAGGTGGCGCGCCTGCGGGCATCCCGGCTGGCGCCGTACCTGCTCATGACCGCCCGCGCCGCGGTTCTGCTGGTGCCGGCGCAGCTGCGCCAGGAGTTCGAAGCCACCTACCAGAACATCTACCGCGGCTGGCTCGACGAGATGCAGGGGTACCGTCCGGCGGCGGACGATGCCGCGACCGATTCCCCGAAAATCCCTTGACGACCTGTTGACAATATTTGCTTGGCGCCGGCCGCTGTGGTATACTGGGCGCCGTTTCGCTGAATGACGACGGCTTGGAACGGGAACATGAAAGCAGTTAAAAACACCCTGCGCGCCGACCTCGAATCCTATGTCGGCGGGTGCGTCAAACATGGCATCAGCTACAAGGATGCGCTCGTCCAGATGGACATGGAATACATCATGCAGGTGCTGGCGCAGACCCGCTACAACATCTCCAAGTCGGCCGACATGCTGGGCATCAACCGCAACACCCTGAGCAAGAAAATTGGGGAATTCAAGAAATTCGAGCGGTTCCGCAACCACCAGAAAATTCACAACGGCCGATAGCTGGCCGGACTCCCTTCTCCCCCCCGCCAACAAAGCAGCGCTCGCGCGGGAAGCCGCCCGGCGGCGCCGTGCGCCCGCGCGCGTCGAGGTGCGGATCGCGGACTACCGGAGCACCGTCGTCCGCGTGGTGCGGCGGGGCGGGCTCTGCCGCGTGAGCGTTCACAGCCGGCTGGCGGCCGCGCCGCCGGGCGTGTTCGCCGCCGCGGTGCGGTGCGTGTGGGACCGGCTGGACCGGCGGGCGCCGGACCCGGCGGATGTGCGCGCGCTCGCCGCCTTCCTGCGGGACCATCGGACGGCGGTCCCGCCGCCGGCGCCGGCCGGATCCGCGGCCGGCCGCCACGTGGACCTGGCGGCGGCGTGCCGCTCGGTCAATGCGCGGTTCTTCGGCGGGCAGGCGCCGGTGGCCGGCGTGACGTGGACGCCGCGCCGGTCTTTCCGCCGGCTGGCGGACTGCCATCCCGAGGCGGGGATCATCCGGGTGAGCCGGCTGCTGGACAATCCGCGGGTGCCGCGGTACTACATCGAGTACCTGATCTACCACGAGCTGCTGCACCTCGTCGTCCCGCCGGTGACGCGCGGCGGACGGCGCTGCTTTCACCATCCGGCGTTCCGGCGCCTGGAACGCCAGTTTCCGCAGTACCGGGAGGCGCGGGAGTTTCAGGAGCGGATACTGCCGTCGCTGGCCAGGGCGGCCAGGTAATCCAGCAACGCCTGCGGTTCGGTCAGGGCGTAGATCCGTTGCCGGTGCGCCGCCGCCGACGGGATGCCGTGCACCCACCACGAGCAGAATTTCTTCAGCTCCCCCATGATCCGGGCGGGCGGTCCGGCGGCGGCGGTTTCGCGACACACCGCGACGCAGAGCCGCAGCAGCGCCTCCGGCTCGGTGGGTGCGAACGCGCCCGTCTCGAGGAAGTCGGCGGTCTGCCGGAGGAGCCACGGGTTGCGGGTGACGCCCCGGCCCACCATCACCGCGTCGCAGCCGGTTGTGTCGAACATGGCCGCGGCGTCGGCCGGAACCAGGATGTCGCCGTTGCCGATGATCGGGACGCGGCACGCCGCCTTGAGCTGCCGGATGTGGTCCCAGTCCGAACGGCCGGAGAAGCGCATGGTCCGCGTCCGCGGGTGGAGGGTGATGGCATCCACGCCGCTGTCTTCGGCCAGGCGGCCGATCTCGAGGAAATTGATCATCGTGGCGTCGTAGCCGGAGCGGATCTTCACGGTCACGGGAACGGACACCGCCCGGCGGACCGCCGTCAGGATCCGCGCCAGCAGCGGCGGATCCTGCAGCAGGAAAGCGCCGCCATGGTTCCGGAGCACCTTGCGCGCCGGGCAGCCCGCGTTGATGTCGACGATGTCGGCGCCCGCCGCGACCGCCTGGAGCGCCGCGTCCGCCATCGCTTCGGGCCGCGAGCCGTAGATCTGGATGGTGAAGGGGCGCTCCACCGGATCGGCGGCCATCATCTCCAGGGTGCGGCGCTGGCGCCGCACGATCGCTTCGACGCTCAGCAACTCGGAAACCGTGAGGCCGCAGCCGCCGAGCTGACGAATCATCCGCCGGAACGGCCGGTCGGTGATTCCGGCCATCGGGGCCAGAATCACGTTGGGTCGCACCGTCACCGGGCCGATCTGCATGCTGCCGTACATGGTCGCCGCACTCCTGCGAAACTGCGTGGGGCCTATTGAAACACAACCCGAACGGTCGGACAATGTTGAACTTTTCCGCGAAAGCGTCTAGAATCCTGCAGAGCCGATCAGTCTTCCAGCGGGAAGGGGCCGGCGGGCGGGCGGTTCAGTGAGCAGGATGGAATCCGTAACCGGTTTCGGGTTTCTAAATAATAGATGCGGCGCCAGGTGGGCCGGAACCCGGCGGACGCGGCGATCGGTCGGATAGGAACAACGGACATGGACATCGTCGGAACATTCGCCATCTTGAAATTGGCCGTGGGGCCCAGCTCGTCGCACACCCTGGGGCCGTTTCTGGCCGCGCGGGATTTCCGCCGCCGCCTGGAGGCGGAGCGCCCGGCCGTCGGCGCCCGCGTCCGGGTGCACCTGTTCGGGAGCCTCGCCCTCACCGGCCGCGGCCATCTGACCGATCTGGCGGTGACGGCGGGGTTGGCCGGCTGCGAACTGGACACCGAGCCGCCGGCCGACCTGCGCGCCATCGCGCAGGAGGTCCGGCAACACGGGCGCATTCTGGCGGGCGGGGTGGCGGTCGGCTTCCGTCCCGAAGACGACGTCGTCTTCGACGTCCAGCGCCGGGAGCTGCCGCACCCGAACACCCTGCGCCTCGAGCTGCTGGACGCGGACGGCCGCGTGCTGGCCGAGTCCGAGTACCGGTCGATCGGCGGCGGCCGCATCGCGGGGGGCGGATCCGAGGAGGCGTCGCCGCAGGCGCCGGTGACGGCGCATCCCTCGCTGAGCCGCGTCATCGATGATTGTCTGGAGCAGGGCATCGGCCTGGCGGCGTACGTCCGCGAACGTGAACGGGCCTTCGGCGGCCTGGACACGCCGGCCGTCGACGCGCGACTGGCGCGGCTGTGGGCGGCCATGACCGGCGCCATCGACGCCGGCCTTCAGGCCGAGGGCGTGCTCCCCGGCCGGCTGAAACTGCCGCGGCGGGCCGCGGAGATGTTCGCCAGCTTCCAGCGCAACATCCGCCACTGGCGTGTGCTGCCGCAGGAAGTCACCTTGGCGGCCGTTTACGCCATCGCCGTGGCGGAGCAGAACGCCGCCGGCGGACGGGTGGTCACCGCGCCCACCTGCGGTTCCGCCGGGGTCGTGCCGGCGGTGCTGCGGATGCTGCAGGAGCGGTTCCGCCTGGCGGACGAGGCGATCTTCGACGCGCTCCTCGTGGCGGCCCTGGTGGGCGGCGTCGTGGCGGCCAACGCGTCCATTGCCGGCGCCGAGGTGGGGTGCCAGGGCGAGGTGGGCACGGCGAGCGCCATGGCCGCCGCGGCGGCCTGTCACCTGCTGGGCGGCACGGTGCTCCAGGTCGAGTCGGCGGCGGAGATGGCGCTGGAGCACCACCTCGGGCTGACCTGCGATCCGGTGCAGGGGCTGGTGCAGATCCCGTGCATCGAGCGGAACGCCGTGGGCGCGGTCACCGCGCTCAACGCCGCCAACCTGGCGCTGCTCAGCAGCGGCGCCCACCGGATCAGCTTCGACCAGGTGGTCGCCACCATGAAGCAGGTGGGGCAGGACATGTCGGCGAAATACAAGGAGACCGCGCTGGGCGGCCTGGCGGCGGCGGATAACGCGACGGCGCGGCGCCCCGGTGCCGACGTGTGACGGCAAGCGACAACATGGGAAGGTGAGGCCGATGGACAAACAGGAACTGATGCGGCTGCTGGCCGAGCTGATCGAGGAGTCGAAGGTGGGGCTGCTGGCCACGGTGGATGCCGACGGGCGTCCGCACATCCGGTGGATGGTGCCGGCCCTCCTGCGGGGTCGGGCCGGCTCGCTGTACACCGTCTCGGCGCCCGACGCGCCGAAGATCGCCCACCTGGAAGACCACCCCGACGTGGAATGGATCATCCAGACCCGGGCCATCCACCGCGTCATCAACCTGCGGGGCCGAATGTACGCGGTGGACAACCCCTCGCTGCGCAACGAGGTGCTCGAAACCATGGGCCGGCGACTGACCGCCTTCTGGAAACAGTCGGCCGACACCTCGTCCTTCGTGGTGCTGGAGACCGTGCTGACGGAAGCGGCGTACTACCAGCCCATGAAGGGCGTCCGGTTCGTCGTGCCGCTGGCGGAGTGACGCGATGGCCAAGAAAGCGGATCTCAAGGCATACGGGCGGGAGTTGACCGCGAAGCTGCTGCGGGACATGGTGCTCATGCGGCGGTTCGAGGAGAAGGCCGGCCAGATGTACGGCCTGCGCAAGATCGGCGGCTTCTGCCACCTCTACATCGGGCAGGAGGCCGTCGCCACCGGCGCGGTGGCGGCGCTGGACCTGGCCCGCGATTACGTCATCACCGCCTACCGCGACCACGGCCACGCGCTGGCGTGCGGCATGGACCCCGGGGCGCTGATGGCCGAACTCTATGGCAAGGCCACGGGCTGTTCCAAGGGCAAGGGCGGCTCCATGCACCTGTTCGACGCCCCGCACCATTTTCTCGGCGGGCACGGCATCGTCGGCGGGCAGATTCCGCTGGCCGCCGGCGTCGCGTTCAAGATCCGCTACCTGAATGAGGGCGGCGTGGTCCTCTGCTTCTTCGGCGACGGCGCCATCCACCAGGGCGCGTTTCACGAGAGCCTCAACATGGCCAAGATCTGGAAGCTCCCGGTGATCTTCATCTGCGAAAACAACCAGTACGGCATGGGCACGGATTTCCGGCGCGTGTCCGCCGTCCACGACCTGCACGCGATGGGGTGCGCCTACGGCATCGAGGGGCGGCTGGTGGACGGCATGGACGTGCTCGCCGTCTACGACGCCGTTCGGGAAGCCGCCGGCCGCGCCCGCGCCGACGGCGAGCCCGGCTTCATCGAGGCGCGCACGTACCGCTACCGCGGGCACTCCATGAGCGACCCGGCCAAATACCGCACCAAGGAAGAACTCCAGGCGCACAAGGAGCAGGACCCGATCCTGATCCTCAAGGCGCGGCTGGAGCAGGCGGGCTGGCTGGAACCGGCCGCCTACGAGGCGCTGGACGCGGAGTGCAAGGCGGTCTGCGAGGCGGCGGTCGCGTTCGCCGACCAGAGTCCGGAGCCGCCGCTGTCCGACTTGTACAACGACGTGCTGGTGTAAGGGAGAGCGCGCTATGCCCATCATCACGGTCCGCGAAGCGATCCGCCAGGCCATGGCCGAGGAGATGGCCCGGGACGACCGCGTCTGCCTAATCGGCGAGGAAGTGGCCGAGTACAACGGCGCTTACAAGGTCAGCCAGGGGCTGTGGGACACGTTCGGCTCCCGGCGGGTGGTGGACACCCCCATCGCCGAGGAAGGATTCGCCGGTCTCGGCGTGGGGGCGGCCATGACGGGGCTGCGGCCCATCGTCGAGTTCATGACCTTCAATTTCGCCCTGATGGCCATCGACCAGGTGATCAACAACGCCGCCAAGATGCTTTACATGTCGGGCGGCCAGATTCCCGTGCCCATCGTGTTCCGCGGGCCCAACGGCCCGGCCGAGTACCTGGCGGCCCAGCACTCGCAGGCGCTGCAGAGCTTCTTCGCCCACGTGCCGGGGTTGAAGGTGGCGGCCCCGTCCACCCCGTACGACGCCAAGGGGCTCCTCAAAAGCGCGATCCGGGACGACAACCCGGTGATCTTCCTGGAGGCGGAGCTGATGTACGCCTGGACCGGCGAGGTGCCCGACGGGGAGTACCTTGTGCCCCTCGGCCAGGGCGTGGTGCGGCGCCCCGGGCGCGACGTCACCGTGGTGAGTTTCTCCAAACCCATGCGGGTCGCGCTCGAGGCGGCCGACGTCCTGGCCGCCGAAGGGATCGACGCGGAGGTGGTGGACCTCCGGTCGCTGCGGCCGCTGGACGACGCGGTGGTGTGCGAGTCGGTGCGCCGGACCCATCGCTGCGTCGTGGTGGACGAGGCCTGGCCGGTGGCCAGCGTCGGCTCCCATCTGGCCTGGCTGGTGTCCCGGAACTGCTTCGACGATCTGGACGCGCCGGTGGAGTGCGTCGCTTCGGAGGACGTGCCCATGCCGTACAACCACCG
>JAGOHA010000008.1:10367-53759 GCA_017996395.1 Acidobacteriota bacterium
GCCGGCCGGGCGAGGCGATCGAGTCGCTGCCGGCCGAGTCGCCGCAGCCGGCGGCGACACCGGCCCCGCCCGCGGCGGACGCGTCCGCCGGCACGCCGGCACCCGCCAGCGCCGCGGCGCCGCCGGTAAGCGCGCCGCTGCCCCAGGCGCCCGGCGGGCGGGTGAAAGCGTCGCCCCTGGCGCGCAAGCTGGCCGCCGATTCGGGGCTCGACCTGCGCGCCGTGAACGGCACGGGACCGGGCGGCCGCATCATCAAGCGGGATGTGGAGCAGGCCCTGGCCGGAGGCGCCGCCGCCGTGCGACCGGCCGCGACGGTCGCCGCGCCACCGGCGGTCGGTCAGACGGTGCCCGTGACACAGAAGCGGCGCGTGATCGCGCGCCGACTCGCCGAATCGAAATTCGGCGCGCCGCACTACTACCTGAAACTTTCCGTGGACATGGCCCTGATCCTGGAGGCCCGCGAGGCGCTGCGGCATCCGGATGGAACCAAGCTGTCGCTCAACACCTTTCTGATGCGCTTTGCGGCCGAGGCGCTCCGGCGTCATCCCATGGTGAACGCCACCTGGGGCCAGGACGCCATCACCCTCCACCCGCGGGCCGACATCGGCCTCGCGGTCGCCCAGCCCGACGGACTGATCACGCCGGTGGTGCGCGACTGCGGCGCCAAGGGCCTGCTGGCGATCGACCAGGAGCTGCAGGAGCTGGTGGGACGGGCGCGCGCCGGCCGACTGGCGCCGGAGGAGTACACCGGCGCCACGTTCTCCATCAGCAACCTGGGGGCGTTCGGCATCGAGGAATTCACGGCCATCATCAACCCGCCCGGATCGGCCATCCTGGCGGTGGGCGAGATCCGGCGCCAGCCGGTGGCCGGCCCGGGCGACGCGCTCGTCGTCCGCCCGCTGATGAAGCTGACGTTGTCGTGCGACCACCGGGTCGTCGACGGCGCCGTCGGCGCCGCGTTTCTGAAGGAACTCAAGGAGCTGATGGAGAATCCCATCCGCCTGATGGTCTGACGTCCGGTACCCCGTCGCGAGGAAGACTGCCATGTGTCCGCCGCCCAAGCTGCCGCCCGAAACGATTCAGGCGCTGTTCGACGAGATGGAAAACTTCCAGGACATCGCCGCCCAGCTCAAGCCCCTGCCCGGAGAGGTCCCCGCGCTGGAAGGCATCGATATCCACGGTGAGGTCATCCCGTGCTCGGGACCCATCGGCGGCGATCACATCATCTACATCGATTTCAAGAAACGGTTCGACCTGGCCGCGCGGATCCGCCGGGCCCAGGCCGCCCGCCGCTGGCGCGTCGCGCGCCGGCTGGAGGAGAACTACCGCCAGGCGGGCATCCTGCTCGCCGACGTCGCCGGCCACCGGATCACCGATGCGCTGCTCACGGCGATGCTCCACCAGTCGTTCCTGCTGGGTGTGCAGTACGAACTCGAAATCAGCGGCACCATCACGTTGCGCCTGTTCGAGTACATCAACAAGCGGTTTTACCAGTCGTCGGCCGTGGGCAAGTTCCTCACGATGATCTACGGGGAGATCAACGAGCAGGGCCGGTTCCGGTTCATCTCCGCGGCGCATCCGCCGCCGAAGATCTTCAGCTTCGAGTTCGACCGGTTCGTCGAGATTTCCGAGGACCGCCTCATCAGCTTTCCGCCCATCGGCACCGTGCCGCTGCGGGATGATGTGGATGTCCGCCGCCACTCCAGCCTGCTGGGGCACAAGGACCAGTACACCGTGAACGAGATCAGCCTGCTGGGTCACCAGGACATCCTGCTCCTGTACTCGGACGGCCTGGCCGATCATGAGAACGCCGCCGGCGAACCGTATTTCCCGGCGCACCTGGAGGCGCGGCTCCGCGAGGTGAAGCATGGCACGGCGCTGGAAATCTGCGCCGCGCTGCGCGAGCACCTGCTGGCGTTCGGCCAGCCGGCCGACGACGTCAGTTTCATCGTCATCAAGTGCCAGTGATCGCCGCGGTTGCCGCGCGGATCGCCGGACCGCCCGGCTGCAAACACCATGCCCCAAAAAGCGCCCGACAACCAGCGAACGACCGAACGCCTGCGGCGGCTCGACACCGACGCGGCGCTGCGCCGCCGCATCCGGCCGCTGTGCCGCCTGGCGCCCGGCGGCGTCTGGGAGGATCCGGTGCGCGGCCACCGCGTCGGTGTGCTTGACGCCGCGTGCGGCGCCGACGTGGCCCAAATCATGGGGGACGGACGGGCCCGCCTGGTCATCGCCGATCCGCCGTACAATTTAAAGCTCAGCGGCCGCCGCAGCGGGGCGCTGGGCAAGCGGTCGCTGGCCGCCTACCTCGAGTTCAGCCGGCGGTGGGTGGAGCAGGCGGCCGTCATGACGGCCGACGACGCGCATCTGTACGTCTGGCTGGGCGCCGACTGGCGCGACGGCTTCCAGCCGCTGCCCGACTTCATGCTCCTGATGCGGGAGCAGTCCGGGTTCGTTCCCCGCAATTTCATCACGCTGCGCAACCAGCGCGGCTACGGCACCCGCGCCAACTGGATGTGGGTGCGGCAGGAACTGCTCCACTACGTCCGCGGCCGACCGTTCTTCCAGGTGGTGTACACAGACGTCCCGAAGACGCTCGGCGGGTATTACAAGGACATCGGCGGCCGGCGGACCCACAACCTGGAACGCGGGCTGGCGCCGACGCTCCGGGCGGGCAACGTCTGGGTGGACATCCAGCAGGTGTTTTACCGGCTGGAGGAGAACGTGCCCGGCTGTTACGCCCAGAAGCCGCTCAAGGCGATCCGCCGGATCATCGAGTCGAGCAGCCGGCCCGGCGACCTGGTGGCCGACGGGTTCGCCCACGCGGGCACCACGCTGCTGGCCGGCGAACTGACCGGCCGGCGGGTGTACACCTTCGACCTGGATCCGATTTTCGCCGAGATCACCATCCGGCGGCTGGAGCGATTCCGCCGGACAGGCAAAACCGGCTGGCAGTGGCACAGCCCGTTTCCGGAACTCGATTCATCGCCGCCGCCGCCGGCCCGTACCGTTTGAGCGCGGCCGACCCCCGTGATAAGATGACGATTCGGGGCCGCGAACCGGCGGCATCCGGCAATTCCGTCGGGAGGATGTCCTGGTGCGACACGCAAGTCTTGTCCTCGTGATGGTGATGTTCGTGATCTTGACGCTGACCGGTCTCGCCGGCGCCGCGGAGCCGGCGCCGGAGCGCCGGCTGTCGCGCGACGAGATGCGGGCGGTGATCCAATTCCTGGCTTCCGACCTGCTGGAAGGCCGGGCGCCCGGCACGCGCGGCGGCGAGCTGGCGGAGGCGTACGTCGAGAGCCTGTTCCAGTTGCTGAGCCTGCGGCCCGGCAACGGATCCGGGTACCGCCAGCCCTTCGCGCTGAAGGGATTCCAAACCCACGACACAGAGGCCCGGTGCGGCGGCATCGCCCTGGAAGCGGGCCGCGATTACATGCTGGCCTACCTGCGCGACGAGGCGCGGTTCCGGTTCGACACCGAAGCGGTCTTCGTCGGCTTCGGCATCCGCGCGCCCGGTTATGACTGGGACGATTTCAAGGATACGGACGTCCGGGGCAAGCTGATCTTCGTCCGCGTCAACGATCCCGGCTTGTTCGAGCCCGCCCGGTTCAACGGGCGGCGCATGACGTATTTCGGCCGGTGGCGCTACAAGGTCGAGGAGGCGGCCCGGCGCGGCGCCGCGGGCGTCCTGTTGGTCCACACCGACGCCACGGCCGGATACGGCTGGGACGTGGTGCGCCACTCCTGGAGCGGCGAGGAGATCTGCCTGCCGGCGGACCTCGACAACAACCTGCGCCTGCGGGGCTGGATCACCGAGGCGGCGCTGCGGCAGGTGCTGAGCCGAGAAGGCCTCGACCTCGGCGCGCTCTGCGAGCGGTCGCTGCGCCCGGACTTCCAGCCGGTGCCGCTGCGCGGCCGTTTTACGCTCACCGGCCGGAACAGCTTCCGCCAGTTCCAGACCAGCAACATCATCGGTGAAATCCCCGGCCGGACCGGCCGGCGCATCGTGGTCAGCGCGCACATCGACCATCTAGGCATGGCCCGAACCGAAAACGGCGACCGCATCTACAACGGCGCGGTGGACAACGGCTCGGCGGTCGCGACCATGGTGCTGGTGGCCAAGCGACTGGCCGAGCGGGGCGAGCCGCTCGACCACACGATCACCTTTCTGGCCTGCCAGGCGGAAGAGGCCGGCCTGCTGGGGTCGCGCTATTACGTCGACCACGCGGACACCGCCGCCATCGTGGCCAACCTGAACCTGGAGTCGGTGCCGGTGCGCGAGGCGGCCCGCGATTTCCACGGCATCGGCGCCGAGCATTCCACCCTGGGCGAGTTGCTGCGCGACGTGCTTGCGGCGGAAGGGCTGGCCATGACGCGATCCTTTCTGGAGGAGCAGGGCTTCTTTTTCCGATCCGACCAGTTTCCCTTCGCGCTGCGGGACATCCCGGCCATCATGCTGATGCCCGGCACCGACTATCCGTCGGGCGTCAATCACCAGGCGGAGTACTTCCGGCTCCGCTACCACACGGTCGAGGATGAGTTCCTTCCGGAGTGGGAGCTGGAGGGCGTGCGGCAGGCGGTGCAGGTCACTGTGCGGATGATCGAGGCGATCGACCGCGCGGCGGAGCCGCCGGCCACGAAGCCGGTCAAGGTGTTTCCGATCACGCCGCGGGCGCAGCGCCTCGACTGATGCGCGTGCGCGTTCCGCGCACCACCGCGACCGATCCGGCGGGCGCAGGCCGCCGCGCGAACTCGCCCGGCGACTTTTTGCTGTTGACGCTCAGCGGAGTGATGTACAATCAACCCTGCTGAACGAGGAGGACGCAAGGAATCGTTTCCGCCATCATCATGAGTGCCGACGCCTCACACCTTCAGCCTGCCCGGACGCCGACCTTGTTCTCCGGCCACCCGTTCCCCGCACGACACCTGCCTGATTCCGCCGCAGCCGCGCCGGCCGCCCGGCCGTACCGTTGACGGGGGGAGGGCGAGGGTCGCATGAAAGCCATCCTGGTGATCGCCACCGACGCGGAAGCCTGCAAGACCATCACCGAGTGCCTGCGGGCGGAATACAAGGTGGAAGTCCACCCGAACAAGGAAGCCTGCCTCGACGCGCAACGGAAGAAGCGGTACGAATTCATCCTCATCGACCTCCTGCTGCTGCGGGACGGCCGGCCGGTGAACGGCTACTTCGATTACAAGGCGGTGCTGCAGCCGTTCTGGCAGGCTTACCCGATGTCGGAGCTCATCGTCATGAGCCAGCCGGCGATGATCCGCGACGCGGTGATGGCGGTGAAACAGGGCGCCAGCAACTACATCACCTATCCCATCCACCCCGACGAGCTGCGGTACGTCAAGGAGAGCCTGCAGGAGGCCCTGAAGATCCACTACGAGCTCCAGTACCTGCGGGACAGTTTCTGGCAGGAGGATTCGCTGGAGCTTATCCGCACCAACAGCCCGGTGATGAAAGAGGTCTTCGGCAAGGTGCGGGCCGTCTCTACCACCAAGACCACCGTGCTGCTCACCGGCGAGACGGGGACGGGGAAGGGGGTCGTGGCCAAGCTGATCCACCAGCACAGCACCCGGCGCGACAACCAGTTCATCGCCATCCACTGCGGCGCGATTCCCGACACCCTGCTGGAGAGCGAGCTGTTCGGTCACGAGAAGGGCGCGTTCACCGGCGCCATCCGCCGCAAGCTCGGCAAGTTCGAAATCTCCCAGGGGGGCACCATCTTCCTGGACGAGATCTCCACGATCAGCCCGTCGATGCAGATCAAGCTGCTGCAGATCCTTCAGGATCGGACCTTCCAGCGGGTGGGCGGTGAAGACGTCATCGAGGTGGACGTCCGCATCCTCGCCGCCACGAACGAGGATCTGGGCAAGATGTGCGACGACGGCAGCTTCCGGCGGGACCTGTACTACCGCCTCAACGTCTTCCCCATCGAACTGCCGCCGCTCCGCACCCGTCTCGAGGACATCCCGGTTCTGACCGAGGTGTTTCTCGATCGGCTGAATCGCCACCACCTGAAGGATATCGTGGGCATTCACCCGCTGGTCATGGAGGCGTTCACCCGCTACACGTGGCCGGGCAACATCCGCGAACTGGAAAACCTTGTGGAACGGGCTTACATTCTGGAGACTTCGTCCATGCTGACGCCGGAGAGCTTCCCCAGCGAGCTGTTCGCGTCGGGGGATTCCGGCACGCGCATCGAGATGGACACCTCCCTGACCCTGGCAGAAATCCGCCACCGCACCGTGGAAAGCGTGGAGCGGCGCTACCTGAAAGAGATGCTGACGCTCCATCGCGGCAAGATTGCCGAAACGGCCAAGGCGACGGGCATCAGCGTGCGGCAGCTGCATAAACTGATGGCCCGCTACGGCATCCGCAAAGAAGACTTCAAGTACATTCCCCTTGCTAAAACAAAAAAGGAACTTTGAGTTCCGATACTGTATTTATCGGTACTAATAGTTCCGATGTAGTTGTGTATAATCTTTTATATCAATAACATAGAAGTTCATAAATGTCTAAGTATAGGCTTTATAAGGAGCAAAACATGAAGTCCGGTGACTGCTATTTTTGACCATACAAAGTAATATTCTTTAAAATCAATAATATAAATAATTGGCACGATAATTGCTATAATGAAAATGAGCCGCTTTGCGGCTGCTTAATTGCTGTTTTGGAGATGTTTCAGAGCCGAATATTTAAGATCAGCAACTTGAACGGACAGTTCTGATCAGGTGCGAAGGAGATAGATGAAACGCGACATTTGGATCAGTGAGGAAGAGGAACCTCCCAGTACGGAGATCGGCCACGCCGAAGCCGATTTCGTGGATTCTCACGCTCCCCACGTCATCCCGTTCCGCTTGACGAGGCCCCCGCTCGTCGCCAAAAAGGCCCTGCGATCGAAGGGTCGCGGTTATGCCATTGCGCCCAGCGAGCGGTCATTGGCGTTCATGGAACGCCACTTTCCCGAGGCGACTCCCGACGAGTGGAGCGACTGGCGCTGGCAGGTGCGACACAGCATCCGGACTCTGGCTCAACTGGAACGGATCGTGGCCCTGTCCCCGGAGGAGCGGGATGCGATTCTGAGTCTGAACGGTTCGCTGCCGCTACGGATCACCCCGTATTACGCCAGTCTGCTGGATCCCATGGACGCGCTCCAGCCGATCCGGCGCAGCGTCATCCCGGTCAGCGACGAGTTCGCTGTATCGCCGGGCGAAGCGGCCGATCCACTGGGCGAAGATCACGACAGTCCCGTCCCCGGCCTGGTCCATCGCTATCCTGACCGTGTGCTGTTCCTGACCACCGGCTTTTGCGCCGCGTTCTGCCGGTACTGCACCCGCTCCCGAATGGTGGGCCACAGCAGCCACGGCGCGGGGTGCTCCAAGACCCGCTGGCAGAAAGCGATCGATTACATCGCCGCCAATCCGGCCATCCGCGATGTGCTGCTGTCGGGCGGCGATCCGCTGACCCTGTCCAATGAGCAGCTCAACTGGCTGCTCACCCGGCTGCGGCAGATCCCGCATGTGGAATTCGTGCGCATCGGCACCAAGGTGCCGGTGGTGCTGCCCCATCGCGTCACGCCCAGCCTGGTGCGCATGCTGCGCCAGCACCACCCGCTGTTCCTCAGCATCCACTGCACCCATCCCGACGAGTTGACGCCCGAAGCCGTCCAGGCCTGCGAACGTCTGGCGGACGCGGGCATCCCGCTCGGTAGCCAGACGGTGCTGCTGGCTGGCATCAACGACAGCGTGGACACCATGAAACGACTGGTGCACGGCCTGCTGAAGGCGCGGGTGCGGCCCTACTACCTGTACCAGTGCGACCCGATCCAGGGTTCGCGGCACTTCCGGACGCCGGTGGCCAAGGGGCTGGAGATCATCCGCGGCCTGCGCGGACACACGACCGGCTACGCGGTGCCCACCTACGTGATCGACGCCCCCGGCGGCGGCGGGAAAATCCCCCTGCTGCCGGATTACGTCGAGGGCCGGGACGGCGACGATCTGGTGCTCCGGAACTTCGAGGACAAGCTCTTCCGCTACCCCGACCCGGCGAGCGCGCCGGCGGCGGATCAATAGTCGAAACAGAATTCGGAAACAAATGGTTGGTCGTTCAAGCGGCGGACACGGGTCCGCCGCTTGGCGTTATCAGTGAACAGTAAACAGTGAACGGTGAACGGTGGAAAGTCGGATTGCTCACAGACAAGTGAATTAATGAATGAGCGGTATCGAGGAAACAGGGTGAAGTGACCCGGACGCAGGAAATAGGGAACGAGGCCGGATGACCGGATGGACGGATGAGACGGGTTTCTCGGCCTGCTGTTGCCGGGCAGTGATTCGGGTGCGGATCACTTTCTGATGACGCGATGGACCGTCAGGGGGACGCTGAGGCCGCGCAGGGCGACGGTGCCCATGTCCTCGGTGGGGAACTTGTCGCCGATCAGCTGTTTCGTCATGTCGCCGATCACGATCTCGTCCGCCTGGGCCACCGATGACTCGATGCGCGAGGCGATGTTGACCGTGCTGCCGAGCACGGTGTAGTCCACGCGCTTTTCCGAGCCGATGTCGCCGGCGACCACCCGGCCGCTGTTCACGGCGATGCGCATCCGCAGGGGCGCCGGCAGCATGCCGGACGCGTTGATGTCGTCCAGGGCCCGATACATCTCGATGGCCGTCTTGACGGCGCGCTCGGCGTGGTCCGGCTGGGCGAAGGGGACTCCGAACACGGCCATCACGGCATCGCCGATGTACTTGTCCAGCGTGCCCTCGTTCTGGAAGATCACCTCGGTCACGGCGGTGAAGAAGCAGTTCAGGATGCGGGCCACCTCGGACGGCTCCAGCTTTTCGGCCATGGAGGTGAAGCCCACCAGGTCGGAGAACAGCACGGTGATCTCGCGCTCCTCGGTCTTCATCATGACATCGCCGCCCGAGTGGATGATCCGGTTGACCACCGACGGCGAGTGGTAGCGTTCGAGACGCTCGCGGATCCGCTTCTGCCGGTCGATCTCCTGGTTGAGCCGGTACTGGTCGATGGCGATGGCCGAGATGATGGCGATGGTGGAGAGCAGGTCCAGGTCGCGTTCCTGGAAGAAGTTCTCGAAGAAGAGGCAGTCCACGTAGATGATGCCGATGATCTTCCGCTCGTCCCAGAGCGGCACGCACATGCAGGAGCGGATCTGCTGCATCATGATGCTTTCCTGGGCGCCGAAGCGGCTGTCGCGCATGGCGTTGGCGGTGAGGATCGCCACCCCCTCGGTGAACACCTTGCTGACGATGGTCCGGGAGAAGCTGATGTCCTTCTCCGAGCGCGACGCGGAGGGATGGCGCAGCTTGATCACGTAGGGCACGAGCTCGTTCGTCTCGTCCTGGAGCATGAGGAAGCCGCGGTCCGCCTTCAGGTACTCGAACACCAGGTCCATGACGCCGGAGAGCACGCTGTCCAGGCTGTTGGAGCCGATCAGCGCCTTGGTGGAATTGAAGATCACCTGGATCATCTGCTGGGGGTCGCGCTGGAGCTGGGGGGTGGTTTTGCCTTCGGAGAGCGAGAAGCGGGAGATGGGGAAGGCGATGGTCATGTTCGCGTCGGTCTCATACTCATCCGACAGGTTGACGCGCGAGACCAGCGGATTGCAGAACGTCACCACCACCGTGCCCAGCTTGATCCGGTCGCCGTGGCGCAGGAGGTGGCTGGTGATCTGCTGGTCGTTGACGAACGTGCCGTTGACGCTCTTGTTGTCCTCGATCAAAAACTGCTCCCCCTGCCGGAAGATCCGGGCGTGGTACCGGGACACCTGGGGGAAGGCCAGCACGACGTCGCAGTCGGGCGCCCGGCCGACGGTGTTGGACACGCTGGTCAGGGGATATCGGCGGGACTGCGTCTTGTCCCGGAGTTCCAGGTAAACGTTTTCACTCAATGTGGATCATCTCCCCCGCGCGGGCGATGTGCATGCGCGGACCGCTCAACCCGGCGATCTCCCGCTCGATCTGTTCCACGTACTGGTTCTTGTAGTGCGTGAGGTAGATCGGCACGTGCTTCTTGAGCTTCCGGAGCTCCTGCTCGAGGAGCTTCGGCGTGAGATGCCCCGCCGACTGGGCCAGATCCACGTAGGCGTCGGGGAACGAGATTTCGCTGAAGATGGCCTTGAGGTGCGGGCTGCGGTTGGCCTCGATCCAGATCACATCGCAGATGGTGGTGTCGGACGTGAAGAGCACCTGGCTGCGCGTGGCTTTCTCCTCCAGCAGGATGCCGTAAGTGGGGACGGGGTGGTTGACGGGAAACAGGTAAAAGTTGAAATGGTCCAGGTCCACCGTCCGATAAGGCTCCACGTCGCACATCGTGAAAAAATGGTCGGAGATGTTCTGCAGCTCAGGCCACAGGACGTTGTTGAACAGATGCTTCCTGACCATGGCCAGGTTGTGCGCCGTGGCATGGATTACGGGCGGCGGGGTGGAGTCGGACCAGCGGTTGTCGATGAAGATCGGCAGGGTGGCCAGATGATCAATGTGGGTGTGGGTGATGAGGATGTTCTGGATGCGTTTCTGTTCCGCCACGGTCAGGCCCAGCCCGATGGCGCCGGCGTCGATGGCGAGCTCGCCGTTGATGACGTAGGTGGTGAGAATGAAGCGCTGCGAGAGTTCGCCCGGATAGGTTCCGAGGATCTGGATGTCCATGGCACAATCCCTGGCGGTTGTCCTTGCGGCTGGCTATTGTTCCGGCGCCATCACTATAGCATAAAACATCGGCGGTGCAACAGGGTCCCGCCGCGGACAATCAGAGGCCGGCGGAGAGGTACCGCCGGCGGACGTGCTCCAGCGCCGCCTCGCGAGTCGTGAGCCGGTCTTCGAGTTGGAGGGTCTCGACCTCGTCCAGGATGGTCTTGAACAGGGGGCCCGGCTGGAAGCCCAGCGCGATGAGGTCGCGGCCGGAGAGGAGCGGCGGGGGGCTGATGGCCGCCGTCCCCAGGGCGGCGAGCTGCTCGCGGCAGAAGGTGTGATGGTCCAGCAGGCGGTGGGAGCCCAGGCAGTCCAGGCGGTGGAGCTCCAGGTGGAGATCGAAATCGTCCATCCGCAGGAACCGCTTCAGCCGGCTGGGGCGCATCTCCTGGACGTGCATGAACTGCAGGTGCGACGCCACCAGCGCGCAGACCCGCTCGTTCTCCTCCCGCGAGAAACGCAGCCGCTCCATGATCCGCCGGCTCATGCCGACGCCCAGCTCGACGTGGCCGTGGAATCGGATCCGGTCCCGGATGCGGAACGTGGGGGGCTTGGCGATGTCGTGGAGCAGGATTCCCATGGCCAGGGCGTCCGGCAGGGGGTAATCTGCGGCGGCGAACATCGCCCGCACGTGGGTGAATACGTCGCCTTCGGGGTGATAGGTTTCCGGCTGGGGGATGCCCACCATGGCGCTCGCTTCCGGCAGGATGGCGGCGAGCAGTCCGGAACGTTCCAGCAGGTCGAGCGCGGTGTCGGCGCCCCGGCGGGTGAGGCCCTTGAGGAGTTCCTCCCGGATGCGTTCGGGCGCCACCCGGAGGATGGAGGGCGCCAGCCGCCGCAGGGACTGCCACGTGGCCGCGTCGATGGTGAACTCCAGGCCGGCGGCGAACCGGACGGCCCGCATGAGCCGGAGGTGATCTTCGCTGAAGCGGTCGTCCGGCGCGCCGATCGTCCGGATGCACCGGGACGCCAGGTCGGCTTCGCCGCCGACGTAGTCGATGATGACCCGCCGGCGGGGATCGTAGAACAGGCCGTTGACGGTGAAGTCACGGCGGCGGGCGTCCTCTTCGGGTGTGCTGAAACGGATCCCTTCGGGATGTCGCCCGTCGCGGTAGGCCAGGTCGGCGCGGAACGTGGCGACCTCGAACGGGATGCCCTCCAGCTTCACCAGGATGACGCCGAACTGGGCGCCCACGGCGCGGTGGTCGGGGAAGAGGCGCTGGATCTCAGCCGGGACGGCGTCGGTGGCGATGTCGACATCCTGGACGGGGCGGCCGAGCAGCAGGTCGCGGATGCAGCCGCCGGCGAAATAGGCGGTGAAACCGGCCGCGTGCAGCGTCTCCACGATTCGGCTGGCGGCCCCGAACAGGACGGGGTCGACACCCGAAGGCTCGTAGGGGCGGAGGGGTTCAGGCGCCATGTTGCGCCGGCTCGGGCTGGGTGTACACCGAGAGCATCGCGGCGCGGACGCGCTCGGCCAGGTCTTCCGCGTCGCGGGCGGTGAGGCCCGCCGTCTCGATGGGCGGCAGCACGGTCATGTGGATGTCGCCCGGTTGGATGCGCATTGAGGTCTTGGGGAGCAGGAACCGGCTGCCGGCGATGGCGATGGGCACCACGGGCGCCTGGGCGTAGATGGCGATGAGCAGGACCCCCTTCTTGAAGGGCAGGATCACGCCTTCGGGATTGCGTTGACCCTCGGGGAATACGAGTACGCTGACGCCGCCGGCGATCTTGCGCGCGCCGTCGCGGATGCTGCGGAGCGCCTTGCGCGGCTCGCCGCGATGCACGGGAATGTTGCCGCTCCGGCGCAGGTGCCAACCGAGGAACGGGACGCGGAAGAGCGATTCCTTGGCGGCGAACCGGAACTGGACCGGGATGTGCGCCAGCAGCGTCCAGATGTCGAAGAAGCTCTGATGGTTGGAGGCGAAAACGCACGGCCGGCCGGGGGGAATGTGTTCCAGACCGACGGTGGTGACGCGGGCCTTGCTGATCCATAGGACGAAGCGAGACCACGTCCGGGCGCACCAGTGCTGCTTGACCCCGCTGCCGTCGAACAGCGACATGATCACCGACAGGCACGACATGAGCCCGGTGAAGGTGATGATGATGGGGTCGATCCAGATCCAGCGGTACGACGTTCGCTCCGCCACGCCGGGGCCTCCTGCGCCCGAGATCGTTCCAGTCTATCCCAGGGCGGAAGCGCACGCAAGTGCGAAGCAGCCGGCGGGCCCGGCCGGCTGCGGGACTTGCAGAAAATTGATCCGGCGCGCGCAATGCGACGAGCCGGATCGGACGGTGCAGTCGGTGGATGGGGCGGCAACTCCGCCCCCGGGATCAGGCTCAGCCGATGGGGCCGGGCCCGCATCCGGCGTGACCCGGCGATCCGGCGCTGGCGAAGGTCGAGAACTCGCGATCCACCTTCTCGGAACCGCAATGGGGGCAGCGCACGTCGGCGTCGTCGTCGGACAGGCGCCGCAGCGCTTCAAACGATTTCCGGCATTCCCGGCAGAAGTACTCGTACAGCGGCATGGACACCTCACTCCGAATCCGGTGGCGGCGGTTGCTTCCGATCTCGGGACCCGAGATCGCAGGCGTCGGACATTCAGGTCCTGACGCCCAAGCGGGGCAGGATGACCGCCTGGAGCAGGATCCAGATCCCGACGAACACTAAAATCGTCAACATCTCGGACATGGCGTCGCCCCGCCTCTCGTCACTGCTTGCATGGGGCGGTGTCGGGCACGCCCAGCTTGCGCAGGATGGTCATCATGGGGCACCAGTTCGTGAAGGCCGACTGGAGGAGGTTCAACCCGACGAACGCGGTGAAGTAGAACCAGTTCGAATGGACCCAGATGCCCAGGGCCACGGTGAGCAGAATAAAGAATCCGGCGATCAGTCGAAGCAGGCGATCAACGGTCATGATGTGTCTCCTTTGGACCCGATCCACATGGACCAGTCAGTGGCATTAGATGATGCGAACCGCCGGTTCGTCTCAGACGACCGGGACGGTCAGTACGGCGCACGATGCGTGACGGGTGATCCGGGCGACGGTGGCCCCGAGCACGGTGACGTCTTGAAACAGCTTGTGGCGAGTCGGCAACACGATGAGCTCCGCACGCGACTCCCGAGCCGCCAGGAGGATCTGCTCGGCCGGTTTGCCCGGGCGAATCACCTCGTGAAGGCGGCAGCTGGTGCGGGCGGCGTCCGGCACCCAGGCGCACAGGGCCTCCCGCGCGGCGCGCTCCGTGCCCGGGTCCGGCGCCGATTCCGCCACGTGGAGCACCTGGAGCTCGGCTTCGAAGGCCGCAGCCAGCCGGGCGGCCAGCAGCAGCGCGGGCCGGGCGTCCTCGCCGAGGTCCACGGGGCAGAGGATGGTGCGGATCCCCGGGAAGGCGGCCGGGTCCGTCTCCGCGGCGAGCTTGACCGCGAGTACCGGGCGGTCCGCCAGCCGCAGGACCCGTTCGGTCACCGAGCCCAGCATGATCCGGTCGAAGGCGCTGTGGCCGTGCGATCCCATCACGATCAGCTCAGCGTTCCGTTCGGCGGCCAGCCGGATGATCGCGGGCACCGCCAGGTCCTGGACCACCACCGGCTCGGTGGCGACGGCCGGGGCGATCATCCGGCCCGTCTGCTCGACCAGCGCCTGCCGGGCGGCGGCGCGGGACTTGTCGAGCTCCTCGACGAGGGTGTCGATCTGCCGCGCCGTGAAGTGCGGCGGCGGCAGAAACCGGTCGGCGTACAGGGCGACCAGCGGGCGGGACAGCCGGATCGCCAGCTCGCCGCCCCAGCGAAGGGCGTGGCCGGCTTCGGCGCTGAAGTCCGTGGGACACAGGATCGGTCGGGTAGATTCGGCACTCATGGTCTCCTCCTGATCAGGCCGACGGCGCCGCCGGGTGCTTGTGCCACCGGCGGTGCACCACGAAATAGACGATGGGGACGGTCATGCGCGACAGGGCCAGCGAGGCCACCTCGCCGGCCATCAGGGCGATGGCCAGCCCCTGAAAGATCGGGTCGAACAGAATGACCGCCGAGCCGACGATCACCGCCGCCGCCGTGAGCATCATGGGACGGAACCGGACGGCGCCGGCGTCGATCACGGCCTGGTCCAGGGGCATCCCTTCGCGCAGGCGCAGCTCGACGAAATCGACGAGGATGATGGAGTTGCGGACGACGATCCCCGCGCCGGCGATGAAGCCGATCATGGACGTGGCGGTGAAAAAGGCGCCCATGAGGCCGTGGGCCGGCAGGATGCCCACCAGCGAGAAGGGGATCGCCGCCATGATGATGAGCGGCGTGTCGAACGACTGGAACCAGCCCACCACCAGGATGTAGATGAGCAGGAGCACCGCGGCGAAGGCGATGCCCAGGTCGCGGAACACCTCGTAGGTGATGTGCCACTCGCCGTCCCACTTGAGGGCGTACCGCTCGTCGCTCTCGGGCAACCGCGCGGTGAGCTGCTCGATCTGGTATCCCTCGGGCAGTCGGATCGCATCGATCTTGGGCCCCAGGGCGAGGATCGCGTAGACCGGGCTCTCGTGGGCGCCGGCCACGTCGGCGGTCACGTAGGTCACGGGCATCAGGTTCTTGTGGTAGATGCTCTTGTCCTCGACCGTCTGCTCCGCCCGAACGAGTTCCGACAGGGGCACCAGCCGGCCGTCGCGCGAAGGGAGCTTCAGATCCAGGAGGCGGTCCAGGTCGGAGCGCGCCGCGCGGTCGAGACGCACGCGGATGTGCACGTCCTCTTTCTCCAGCTCGCTGTGGAGCAGGCCGGCCGACTCGCCGGCGGTGGCGATCCGCAGCGTCCGGGCGACATCGTCCTCGGAGATCCCGTGCAGCGCGGCTTTCTCCTTGTCCACCAGCAGACTGGTCTTCGGCTGGTCGTCCTCGAGGTACATGTCCACGTCCACCACACCCTCGACGCTTTCGAAGATGTCCCGCACCTGACGGGCCAACCGGTGCTGGCCGGCCTGATCGGGGCCGTAGATCTCGGCGACCAGCGTCTGGAGCACCGGCGGGCCCGGCGGCACCTCGGCCACCTTGATCCGGGCGCCGAACGCCCGGGCGACGGGCACGAGGTCGGCGCGGATCTTCTTGGCGATGTCGTGGCTCTGGAGATCGCGGTCGCCCTTGGGCAGAAGGTTGACCTGGATGTCGGCCACGTTGGCGCCCTGGCGCAGGAAGTAGTGCCGCACCAGGCCGTTGAAGTTGTACGGCGACGCCGTGCCGGCGTACGTCTGCAGGTCCACCACCTCGGGGTGTTCCAGCACCTTCTCGGCCAGGCGGCGGGTGACCATCGCGGTGGTCTCCAGGGTGGTCCCCTCGGGCATGTCCACGATGACCTGGAACTCGCTCTTGTTGTCGAAGGGAAGCATCTTGACCTCGACGAACTCGATGAAGATCAGTCCCACCGAGCCGAGAAGGAGCACGATCACCATCAGCAGGAAGCCGTACCGGTACGCCGGACGGTGGAGCAGGTAATCCATCGCCCGCCGGTAGAACCGGGTGAGCAGGTCCTCCTGCTCGTCGTGCCCGTGGCCCCCGCGCAGCTTGAGGAGCCGGACCGCGGCCCACGGGGTGACCATGAAGGCGACGATGAGCGAGAAGATCATGGCCGCCGAGGCGCCCACCGGGATGGGCCGCATGTAGGGGCCCATGAGCCCGCCCACGAAGGCCATGGGCAGGATGGCGGCGATGACGGTCATGGTGGCCAGGATGGTGGGGTTGCCCACCTCGTCCACCGCCTCGATGGCGATGTCGACGATGGGACGGCCTTTGTTGGCGGCCATCCGGGCGTGGCGCACGATGTTCTCCACCACGACGATGGCGTCGTCCACCAGGATGCCGATGGAGAAGATGAGCGCGAACAGGGTGATCCGGTTGAGGGTGTACCCGTACAGGTAGAACACCGCCAGGGTGAGGGCCAGGGTCACCGGGATGGCGATGAAGACGATCCACAGCTCCCGGATGCCCAGGGTGATGCCGATCAGGATGCTCACCGAGATTACGGCGATGGCCATGTGAAAGAGCAGCTCGTTCGACTTCTCCGAAGCCGTTTCGCCATAGTGGCGGCTGATGGTCACGTTCACATCGGCCGGAATGACGCGGCCTTTGAGGCTCTCGACACGCTGTAGCACTTCTTCGGCCACGGCGATGGCGTTGGTCCCCTTGCGCTTTGAGATGGACAGCGTCACCGCGGGGTGGAACGCCCCGCCGTGGGCGTGCATGACGTACTGGGCCGGTTCCTCGCCGCCATCGACCACCGCGGCGATGTCGCGGACGTAGACCGGCTTGCCCTGGGCGACGCCGACGACCACGTTCCCGACGTCGGCGGCGCTGGCCAGGAACTGGCCCACCTCCAGGGTGAACTCACGGTTGTCGGCGGCGAACCGGCCGCCGGGGAGGCGCCGGTTGAACGCGCCGAGCGCGCCGTACACCTGCATGGGCGACAGGCTGTAGGCGGCGAGCCGGTTCGCGTCGAGCACCACCCGGACCTCGCGGCGCTGGCCGCCGATGATGGTGGCCGCCGACACGTCGGGGGCCTGCTTGACGGTATCGTGCACCTGGGCGGCGATGCGACGCAGGTCGAAGTCGCCGTAGCGCTCGCTCCAGAGCGTCAGCGCCAGGATGGGCACGTCGTCGATGGAGCGCGGCTTGATGAGCGGCTGGGAGGCGCCCGGCGGGATGAGGTCGAAATTGGCGTACATCTTCTGGTTGAGCTTGACGATGCTGTCTTCCTCGTCCTCGCCGACGTAGAAGCGGACGATGGCCATGGCCATCCCCGGGCTGGATGTGGAGTAGATGTACTCGACGCCCGGGATCTCCCAGATCAACTTCTCCATGGGCTTGGTGACCCGCTCCTCGACTTCCTTGGCGCTGGCGCCGGGCATGGCCACGAAGACATCGAGCATGGGCACCTTGATCTGCGGCTCCTCCTCGCGGGGGAGGCGCCACACGGCGAACGCGCCGAGCGCCAGTGAGGCGGCGATGAACAGCGGCGTCAGCTTCGAGTTGATCCACGAGCGGGCGAAGCGGCCCGCAATGCCGAGCGGTTGCGGCTCTTTCACGACCGGACCTCCACCTTCGCCCCGTCGGACAGGTCGGCGGTGACGGGGTAGATGATCGACTCGCCGGCGGCGAGCCCGGAGAGAATCTCGCGGCGGCCGTCGCGTTCGGCGCCGGTGGTGACCATGCGCAGGCGGGCCGTGCCCTGGTCGGCCACGAACACCCACTGCAGCTGGCCGCGGGTCCGGATGGCGTCGGCGGGCACCGCCAGCACGTTGCGGCTGCCCACGGTGAACGCGGCCCGGCCGAACAGGCCGGAGCGCAGGTCCGGCACGGCCGGCAGGTCGATCTTGACCATGAAGGCGCGGGCCGCGGGATCGATGGTCGGGACGATGTCGGTCACCCGGGCGTCGATCCGGCGGTTCAAGGCGTCCAGCGTGACCGCAACCGGTGCGCCCGGCCGAATCGAAGCCAGCTGCGATTCATCCACCGACGCCTCCAGGCGGTAGTCGCCGCGGCGCTCCAGGGTCAGCAACGGCACTCCCGGAGCGGCCAGGTTGCCCTGCTGCACGGTCTTGTCTATGACCACGCCGGCGAAGGGCGCGCGGATCTCGGCATAGCCGGCCATGAGCTCGGCCGATCGGACCCCTTCTTCCGCCTGCCGGATCCTGGCCTGAAGTTGACTCCGCTTCGACAGGGCCATTTCGTGATTGGCCTCGGCCATCTTGAGGCGGGTGACGACCTCGTCAAATTCCTGGCGGGAGATGGAGCTCTTCTCGAACAGGTCGCTCATCCGCCGGTGGGTGGCCCGAGCCAGCTCGAGATTGGCCTCGGCGGCGCGGATGGCGTTCTCCACCTCGTTCATGGCGTCTCGCGCTTCGGCCAGGCCGGCCTGGGCGGTGCGCAGGGCCGCTTCCTGGTCCCGGGCGTCAAGCAGCACGAGAAGATCGCCTGCGCCCACGGCGTCACCGGCCTGGACGCGCACCTCGCGCACGTGCCCCATCACCTTGCTCGCGATCGTGGCGCTGGTCCGGGCGTGCACGGTGCCTACGGCCTCCAGAGTCGCCGGCCATTCGATCGGCTGGACGACCAAAGTCCCGACGGCGACGGGCGTTCCCGGGGCCGGCACAGCGGCCTTCTCGGGTGCGCCGCCGCAGCCCGCCAGCAGGACGACCAGCAGGGCGACAGGCAGAATATTCCGGAACATAGGATTGAACCTCCCTGAATTGAATGCGGCGGAATGAAACCGACGGATCCCGACGTTGTTCAGTTGCTGCATCATGGCGCTGTTCCTCCCGGCGTTCACTGGAAGAGGGGGCTGCCCAGGTTCAGCCGACCGGCTGCCAGCTCGAGGTTGGCGTGCGCCAGGTGGTACTGGTAGATCGCCTGGCTCAGACTGGTGCGTGCGGCCGTCAGCGCCGTTTCGGCGTTCAGCAGGTCGGTGAGGGTGGCCAGGCCCGCCTCGTAGCGGTCCTTCATGATCCGCAGACTCTCGTCCGCCTGGGCCACCGCTTCCGCAGCGACCTGGTGCTGCTGGCGAGCGGTGCCCATACGGAGGGAGGCGTCCTTCACCTGCAGACCGATGAGCTGGGTGAGGCGCCGGAGCTGCGACTCGCGGGCGCGGGTGTTGGCCTCGGCCTCGGCCACCTTGGCCCCCTTGTACATGCCGTCGAAGATGTTGTACGACAGCTGCACACCGAGCAGGTAGTTGGTGCCGGAGGAGCCGGACCGCGTGCCCTGGTCGTATTCGAACGTGGCGAAGGCGCCGACCTGCGGCCGGTTGTAGCCGCGGGCCTCATTGACCTGCTCCCGGCCGATGGCGATGGCGCGCTCCAGTTCCGCGATCTCCGGTCGGTTCGCCAGAGCGGCGGCCTGCAGCGTCGCCTCGTCGGGCAGCGCGTCGCCGCGCATCGCCAGCGGCGTGGCCGGCTCGAAGCCCTCGCCGAGCTGACGGCCCGTGTCGATGTCCAGGGCGGTGACGCTGAGCCGGAGGTGGTTTTCCGCCTCGAGCAGCTGCCGTCTCACGTCGGCGATGTGGACCTGCATGCGGAGCAGGTCCGACTTCACCACCAGCCCCGAGTCGAACATGTTCTGGATGCGGGCGAGGCTGGCTTCGGCGGACCGGCGGGCGGCCTGGACGGTCTCCAGGTTCTGCCGGGCGAGCTGGATGGCGTAGTAGTGGGTGACCACCTCCAGCAGGAGTTGCTGCTGGGTTTGGTCCAGCCGTTCGGCGGCGATCTCCTCGCCCAGCCGGGCCATGGCGCGCCGCGCCTGCGTCTGGCCGCCCTGCCAGATCGACTGGTACAGGGTGAGCTCGGTCTTGAAGTTGTTGATGGGATCCGGATTGTTCAGCATCTCGATGTCGAAGTCGGAGGCGGCGAACTTCTCCTGGGTCAGCTTCGATCCGAAAACATAAATCGGGTTGTTGCCGTTGGTGAAGCTCTCTCTGAAGTCGAGGCGCGGCAACTGCTGCGATTTCGCCTGCCGGCTCACCTGGCGCGCGGCCTCCTGCTGTTCCCGGACCGCCTGAACCGACGGATTGTGGGCCAGAGCCAGCTCCGCGGCCTCGCGGAGCGTGAGGGGACGCGGTCCGGGCGCGTCCACGGCGGCCAACCAGGCCCCGAGCATCGCCCACACCAGCCAGGACGACGTCAGTCTGCGGGGTGTCATCGCCATCTTGAACTCCTTGAACATACAATATAGTGCATGCTGAGTCATGATCTTCTCAGCGAATGTTCCACTCGGGCTCCATCTCACCGATCAGCCGGCGGCAGCGGGCCGCCTCCGTCTCATCTTCCAGCAGTTCCGCCAGCACCATCCGGTTGCAGGCGGTGGCCCTGGAGTCGGCGTGACGGCACAAGTCGCCCAGCCGGGCCCGAAGGCCGACGATGAATTCTGCAGAAAAACGATGGCCGTACTGGCGGATCCGGTCGGTATCCAATACCGGGCTCGCGATCAGGATCCGGTGAACGGTTTCGGAAACGTCCCGGCAGCGCAGCTGCACGGCATGGCAGACGAGCAGGGCGTAAAGGGCATGCACCCTCTGGGCTCCATCCGCAGCCAGGGCTTCGAATATTGGAACCGCTCGCTCCGTTTGGCCTTCCGCCAGGTATTTGTTGGCCAACATCGCGTTCATGGTGTCGTCGGCAACCTCCTCGGCGCACTCGTGACCCCGAGTCCATTGCATTTCAAGTGCCAATTGCGCATTAACTATGTAATATATTTTAAATCAAATAATTAGATCGAATAGAGCACTAAATTGAATGTTGCGCGTATGTTGCAATCAGAGACTTATGTTGCATTTATATGCAACTATATGCAACTTCCAATTCGTTGTCTTCAGTCTGGTGGGGATTTACAGTGATCGTGTCTTTCGGTAAACGATGTCCCGGAGAAATTCCTTGAGCTCTTCGCTGGCGGGGCTGAGCGGGATGAGCGAGTTGACGATGTCCAGCGCCTCGTCAATCCGTTGTTCCTTCAGAGCGATGCGCGCTTTCTCCATCTCCGCCTTGATGTGCTCCTCTTTTCGGTTTTCCATATCCAGGTTGTCTTTCAGTTCCTGGAACACGGGCTCGTCTTTCATGAGCTTGAGGCTGAGGGTGCTGTCCAGAAGCGCAGCGGCCTCCTGGAAGGAGCCCGCGGCAATGGCTTTTTCGATCTTCTCCTGCTGTAGGCTGACCAGGCGTTTCTTGAGTGCCTGCGACAAAGTGATCAGGGCGTCTTCGTTGGGGAATCGGTCCATCAGGGTCAGGGCGAGCTCCGCCGCCTGGTACAACTCACCGTTTTTCTCGAGGCGGTCCAGCTCCTCGAGGCCGGACAGCAGCTCCTCACGATCGCGCGTTTCCTTGTCGGACTTGATCTTCAGGTAATTGGTGTACAGGAACGTGTGCTCCGGATTCTGCGCCATCAGCTCGCGGATGATCTCCAGCGCCTTGTCATAGGCGCCCTTCGATGCCAGGTTTACGGCACTGGCCAGCCGGGACTGGCTGCATTCGAGCAGATCCTCGTTCTGGAAGCTCAAGCGCAGGTTGTCCAACTCATGCTTGAATATCGTCACCTGCTTTTCGTCCGGATACGCCTCGGTGACCAGCTTGTACAGCTCCTCCGCCTTGCCGAGATCGCGCGCGTCCAGCGCTTCACGGATCTCGCGGAACGACTGCTGGAGCTCGATCTGATTGGCCACCTCGATCATCTTCTCTTCGAACGGCGCCGTGCCGGGGAACTTGTCCAGCAGCTTCATGAGGTAGATCTGCGCCTGTTCGGTCTGCTCGGACTTGAGCAGGGTGTTGACGATCTTGATCTGATCGCTGACAAAATGCTGCATCGATTCCTGACGGTCCTGCTCCAGCTTGGTGGCCATCAGGGTGTTGTACTTCTCCACAAGCTCCCGGTTTTTGGAATACATGCGGAGCAGGGGCCGCAGCAGCGCCACGGCCTCCTCCAACCGGCCCGACTCCTCGAGCGGAACGAGCTGGTCGAACAGGGAGTCGATGGCGCTCTTCTCGCGACGGTTCTCCAGGTGCTCGCGGCGAGCGATGTAGTCCTTCACTTTGCCGAAGAGACGGTTCCCCGCTTCGATATGGGCGGCGAGTTCATCCCAGCTGCCGCGGTTGGCCAGTTTCTCGCCCTCTTCCGCCCACTCGTTGATCTGCCACGTTGACTCCCGCGTGGAGATCAACCGGTCCAGCTTGCTGATCTGGGGCGACGACGGATCGAGCTTGAGCAGCGTCTCCAGCTCCAGCCGGGCCAGCTGGAAGTTGTCCTCGTCGAGGAGCCGCAGCGCGTCCTGGTAGTGCTTCTGGAACATGGCCCGCTTGTCGAAAGATTCCTTTTCCTGGCGCAGCTGGCGGTAGTAGGTCTGGAATTCGGGATCGTGCTGGTAGGTCTTGTGATGCTCCTTGAGTAGCCCGATCGCCTCGGTCAACCGGCCGTCCGACGCCAGCGCCCGGCTCTGGTTGAGCAGCTCGCTGAGCGTCAGCCAGGATTTGGTGTCGGACCCTTTCTTCTCCCCGGTCCTGGGCGAGGCCGCCGGTTCCACCGTCACGGTCTGCTGGAGCTGGAGCGTGTCGTCGGCCGCGACCGTCGCATAGAGCTGGGACAGCACCCGGCCGAACTCGTCGAGGTTGGGATAGCGCTTGTCGCGGTCTTTCTGAAGGCTCCGCAGGACGGCGGTCTCCAGCGCCTCGGGACAGTCGTCGCGGATGGCCCGGATGGGGATGGGCGGCTTGTTGAGGATGGCCTGGATCGTGGTGGGGATGTCTTTTTCCAGAAACGGCTTGGCACCCGTGATCAGCTCGTACAGGATCACCCCGAGCGAATACTGGTCCACACGGCCGTCCACCTTCTGACCGATGATCTGCTCGGGAGGCATGTAGCCGAGCGAACCCAGCAGCATGCCGGCCTGGGTCATGGTGGAGGTCAGGACGTGGGCCACGCCGAAATCCAGGATCTTCACCAGACCGTCGGAGCAGATGAAGATGTTCGCCGGCTTGATGTCCCGGTGGACGACTCCGTTCTGGTGGGCGAAATGCAGACCCTTGCTCGTCTGGATGGCGATGTTCAGGAGCTTTCGGTAGGGCCAGCGCTGGTTGGACTGCATCATGGTCTTCAGGTCGGTCCCGTTGAGCAGCTCCATGACGATGTAAGGCGTCTTCTGCTCCTCGCCCAGCTCGAAGATGGTGATGATGTTGGCGTGCCGCAGGCTGCCGGCCGCCTTGGCTTCGGTGTTGAAACGCTTGCGGAGCTGCGGGTCCGTCATCAGCTCCGACGTCATGGTCTTGATGGCGACCTTGCGCTCGAGGGCGGTGTCGAAGGCGATGTAGATCACGCCCATCGATCCCTTCCCGAGGGTTCCCTGGATCTGGTACTTGCCCAGTGATTTGTGCTGCATGCCGCCCGTTCCGATCTGACAAGAAAGACAAAGTCATTATAGCAAACGGACCACCTGTGACAATCGTTTTCCGAATTGCTACAATGCATCCCGCCCAAACAGAGTGGTTCACAGGGCAAATCCGGGTTTTCCCGCCCGAGCGGGACGAAAATTGCGGGGTGTAGGCCACCGCCATGTTGCGACACGTGATCAGCCTGTACCGGGATGCGTTCGGGGGATTGGCAAGGGAGACCTGGGTGCTGGTGGCGGTGGCGCTGGTCAATCGCGCCGGAACCATGGTGCTGCCCTTCCTGACACTGTATCTGACCCGGGAGCTTCGATTCGACAAGGGCGAGGCCGGCTGGGTGATCTTCGCGTTCGGCATCGGGTCGGTGATCGGCACCTTCGCCGGGGGCCGGCTGAGCGACCGGGTGGGAGCGATCCCCGTCCAGCTCTTCAGCCTGATCGCCGGCGGGGCGGGCTTCCTGCTGCTGGGGCTGCTGCGCACGGTGCCCGCGCTCATGGCGGGTTTCGCCGTGCTGGGGATGCTGGGCGACGCGTTCCGGCCGGCCTGCATGACGGCGGTGGCCGAATCGGCGTCACCCGAGACGCGCACCCGCGCCCTGACGCTCCTCCGGATGGCCATCAACCTGGGCATCACGGTGGGGCCGCTCGTCGGGGGCATGCTGGCTCTCGTCGATTACTTCTGGCTGTTCGTGGTGGACGGGAGCACCTGCTGCATGGCGGCCGCGCTGCTCTGGGTGACCGTGGGCCGCCGGTACCGACGACAGGGCGCCGCGGCGGCTACGGCGACACCGACCCCATCCGGACCGTCGCCGCGGAAGCGGGACTGGCCGTTCCTGGGTTTGCTGGCGGTGCTGTTCGGACTGGCCGTGGTGTTCTTCCAGACGATGGGGACTCTCCCGCTGTACTACCGGGAGCATTTCGGCCTGCTGGAAAACCGGATCGGGATGCTGTTCGGGCTCAACGCCCTGATCATCGTGATCGTGGAGATGGTCCTCGTTCATCGGCTGCAGCAGTGCGATCATCTCCGGATGATGGGCTGGGGCTGCCTGCTGGTCTGTCTCGGCTTCGGCCTGATGCCGTGGGGCTCGGGCTGGCCGTATGCCGTTCTCACGGTGCTGGTCTGGACCGCCGGCGAAATGCTGGCGCTGCCGTTCGCCAACAGCCTGGTGGCGGCCCGCGCCGGCACGACCGATGTGGGGCGGTACATGGGGGCCTACACGGCGCTGTTCGCCGTGGCGCTGGTGATCGCACCGGCGACGGGGCTCTGGATTTACGCCCGGGTGGGCGGTACCGCTCTATGGTCCGCGGCCGGGATGCTTGGGCTGGTCCTGTGGGCCGGTTGCGCGGCCCTGGCGCCGCGGTTCCGCGCGCACGGGCGCCCGGCGGGTCCGGCCGGGAGCTGAGCGGCGCCGCTCACGGCGCGGTCGAGTCGTCCGGGGGCACGGCCGCCGCGTTCGGTTTCCCGAACCGGATGGTGAATCGCTCCTCCGCATGCGGCCCCTTCGCCTTCACCGCATCGCCCTTGAATACCGCCCAACCGCCCAGGTCGCGCTGGAACCGGCGGGTCATGGCGTGGAGCTGGAGCTGGGAATTGGCGGCGAACAGGTAGAGGACCCGTTTCGGATTGAAGGGGTTGGGGAGCACGAGCACCAGCCCGTCGTCCGGATCGGTATAGACGCAGTCCTGCCAGCGGAACCAATTGCGGCCGAACGCGGCCGGCAGACGGCCCGACTGGGCGAGACTTGCAGCCAGCGCGTTGTCGCTGGGGCTGCCCAGGACGATCAGGTCATGCGCGGCCGCGTCCGGCGCCGAGAGCTCGCAGTCCTTGCGCACCGGCGCCAGGATCTCGGCGTACGCGTCGGCCAGTGTGAGGGCCCAGCGGTCGGCGGCGGAGTGGTTCGCCTCCACCTGCCGGGTGGTCCCGTAGACGATGCAGGTGTCGTGAAAGTCATCGATGAAATTGGACCACGTGTAGAACCGTTCCCGGTTCACGGGGATGTCGAAGCCGGGGTTGAAGGTGATCGCGTCGGGTGGTTCCGTCAGCGTGTAGCGGAACTCCTGGTCTGGCGCGTCAACTTCCAGAACCTCGTAGCGGACCTTCTGACCCGTCCGGATGGCCAGGGTGGTGATGAAATGGTACGGCGACCCGTTCTGGCGGACGGTCACGGTGAGCTCGACGCCCGCTTTGGTGGGGTCGGAGACGGCCGCCGTGACCCGGGGATCCGGCAGATCGTCCCGATCGGTCCACTGGCGGACGAACGGCGTCAACTCGCGGTCGGCGGCCAGGCCGGCCGTCGCGATGAACTGGGCGGTGGTCATGGGCGTGTCGGCGTACTGGTCGTGCACCGCCGCCATGACGCGGGCGAACGCCGCGTTGCCCAGCAGGAGCCGGAGCTGGTGGAGCAGGTAGGTGCCCTTGATGCGCGGCACCTGGTACGGCGTGTAGCGGTCGTAGGCCCGGCGGGCCGCAGCGGGGGCCACCGTGCCCTCCCGGGCGGTCAGGTACAGGTACCGGTCGTTGAGCTCGCCGAAGGTCTGGAGCAACTGGGTCTGCGCGCCCGCGGCCTTTTCCGGCAAGTCCCGCAGGATCCGCCAGTAGGCGGCCGATCCGGAGACGAACCAGTTCTCGGCGTCGGTGGCCGGCGTCACGGTGTTGTGCCACAACCGCTCGCGCGGATAGGCCAGCCAGCCGGCGATCGCCTGCCGGTCCGTCTCCGGATCGGCTGTCCTGGCCTGCGGCTCGGGCGCCTGGGCCCGGGCGGCGTGCAGCCGTTCGGTGATGACGACGGGGCTGAAGGCCGTCCAGCCCAGGGCCAGGTGCGGCCGCGCGCCCGGCAGGTCGGGGATCCAGCGGCCGCCGACGGTTTTGTCCCGCAAGGTGGCCTTGCCGTGGTGCGCCAGGAAGACGAGCTGCTCGGCCATCTCGGCGGTGGTGACCTTGGCGTCGCAGGCATGGGCGCGGTTGATGGGCGAGGAGGCGGCGAGATTCACCGCGGCGATGGAATCGATGCGGCCGTCGCCGAAGCGGCGGTAGAATTCGTTGAAGGCGATGTCGCGGTTCCAGGCGCCGAACGCGAGGTCGTAGGGGGCGTTTTCGGGGTGGGCGACGTACTCCCGCGTCACCGCCGGGTCGCGGTTGTTGTTGTTGGCCCAGATGAAGTCGCGCAGGCCGCCCGGCGTGTCCGCGGCGGCGGAGGCGGTGCCGGTGCGCCACAGCCGCGAGGCGCGGGTGCCCAGCAGCAGAACGGCGCCCTCGTCGGTCTTGGCGTCGGCCATGGTCCAGTCGTTGGTGTACATCCCGTTGTTGTGCTCGCGCAGGATGGCGCAGGCCTCGTCGATGCTCGACGCGTACTGGGCGGCCTTGCGGATGCGGTTGGCCTGGGGTGTCCCCTCGGCGTTGAAAGGGGTCTGCCCCACGGTGGTCTCTCCGATGACGAGGCCGGCCGCGTTGATGTAGAAGTCGGCGCCGGAGTGGATGCCGCCGGGGAACGTCTGGTACACCAGCCGGTGGCCGGCGGTGGGCTGGACGTCGACGACGATGTTCCAGTGGACGCCCGTGTAGCCGTTCCACATGAAGAGCTGGTTGAAGACGAACCGGCCGTCGGTGGTGGCCGAGCGGGTGGCCACCATGGAGGAGCAGCGGTTCCGGTCGGCCGGGACGTCCATCTCCTCCTCGGGCTTCAGGAATTTACGGCCGCTCAGCGCGTGGGGGGTGCGGTCCAGCGCGTCCTCCAGGCTGTCGAGATCGATGAAGGCGTTGATCGTGACGATGTCCACCAGATCCAGCGGCCGGCCGTCGTAGCGGGCGCCCGCGGCGGCGGCCCCGTCGGCGATGCCGCGCATCTCCAGGAGAAACTCCTCGTCGAACCGGCGGAGGAAGAGGGCGTCCGCCATGAAGCGCAGTTGCTGCCAGCCGCGGGCCGGCTCCTGGGCGTGACGCTGCACGGCCAGTTTGGACAGGTACTGGACGATCTCGTCGGCGACCAGCGAGCCGTACTGGAATCCGCGGACGTACGGTTCGCCCTCGATGTGGACGAAGGTCCAGCCCTGGTCGTCGTAGCGGTAGGCCGGCCCGTGCCAGCGGACCGTCTCCAGGGGGATGAACTCGGCGATATCCGTCACTTCCTCGAGACGCAGCTCGTCGAACCAGGCGCGGCCCGTGGCGGTGCCGTTGCGGCCCAGGTGCAGCTGGACGCGGTCCACGCCCTTTGTGGCGATGAAGACCGTGCTCACCGCGGTCCAGTCGGAATCGGCGCCCACGGCCGGGGCGTGATTGGTGAAGGGGAAGGAGTGCATGCTCAGGGTGGCGGGCACGGCGGTGGGATACCGGCTGAGCGGGTCGGACAGTGCCTCCTCGGTCCGGATCCAGCCGCTGAGCCGGTAGATGCGCCCCACGGTCAGGCGGACCGGTTCGGAAGCGACCGTGACGCGTTCCGGGCGGGAACATTCGATGAGGAGACTGGCCGAACCGGCGTGCCGCACGGCGGTGCTCCGAGTGACCGCCGCCGCCCCGGGCGTCACCGGCTCGGTGACGTGCCAGCCGGCGGGTGTCGCGCCTCGGCCGGCGGTCTCGAACCCGGCGTTCGTCAAGGCCGGCGGCTGGGCGGCGGCCGGCAGCGCCGGCGGCTGAGCCGCCCACAGACTGGCGGCCAGCGCAATCACGGCGGCTCCGAGAGCCGGCGATACCCGGCGCGCGCGTCTCGGGCTCGGGTGCCGTTGCATGGGGGGAGGAACCAGGCGTCGGTCGGGTTGCATCATGTCGCTCCTTCAGGAACTGGGGTCAGATCGTGGTGGCGGCGGCCAGCCGCCGGATTTCCGCGTGCCGGTAGCAGCTCACCAGGTGGTCGTTCACCATGCCGGTGGCCTGCATGTGGGAATAGACGACGACGGGGCCCGCGAAGCGGAAGCCGAGCCGGCGCATCTCCCGGCTGATCGTCGCGGCCAGCGGCGTCTGGGCGGGTACTTCCCGGAGCTCCCGCCACCGGTTGACGACGGGACGGCCGTCGGTGAACGACCAGATCCACCGGTCAAAGCTGCCATGAGCAGCCTGCACCTCGAGGAACACCCGGGCGTTGGCGATGGCCGCGTCCACCTTCAGCCGGTTGCGGACGATGCCGGCGTCCGCCAGCAGCCGCCGCCGGTCCCGCTCGTCGAAGCGAACCACCCGCTGCGGATCGAAGCCGGCGAAGGCGCGGTGAAAATTGTCCCGTTTTTTCAGGATGGTCAGCCAGCTCAGGCCGGCCTGAAAGGTTTCCAGGACGAGAAACTCGAACAGTCCGCGGTCGTCGTGCAGGGGGACGCCCCACTCCTGATCATGGTATGCTAGGTACAGCGGATCACCCAGACACCAGGCGCAACGCGGTTTGTCGTTCACTGGCGCTCCTGCCGCCCGGATCCGTGCCGGCCGGGCGGGTCGTCTGGCAGTATACGATATCCGGATGAAAAGTTCTGCCGCGGCCGTCTATTCCGGTCGGAATCCGGGTGGCGGATCAGGATCTGTATCTCGAGTCAAAGGAGGCCATATGAAAACTGTGCGGGCTCTAGCCGTCTGTGTCGGGATGATCGCCCTGTTGGGGATGATGGCGCCGGTCCACGGCGGCGCGGACACGCTGCTGAACCCGGCCGGCGGCAAGGTTTGGTTCGTCTCGGCCAAGACCGGCAGCAACAGCAACCCGGGAACGCAGGCGCAGCCGTTCAAGGACATCGACAAGGCGATCAAGGTCGCCCAGGCCGGCGACACGGTGGCGGTCGCCGAGGGTGTCTACAGCGGCACCTTCAACATCGGCTACATGGAGATCGACAAGCCGCTCAAACTGTACGGCAGCTTCGCCCAGGATTTTTCGACGCGCGACATCCGGCGCACGCCCACCTTGTTCCAGCCCGACAACGCCAGCGCGGGGAATGCCCGGAAGGCCGTGCTCACTTTCACGCGCGAAATTGACGGGGCGGTGGTGGACGGGTTCGTCTTCGACATGGGCCTCCGGAACGCCTACTCGCCGGTCGAGGGAAAACCGGCCGGTTGCGAGACGGGGATGCTGTTGCTGCCGCCGGAAAAGGGTTCCGCGGCCAACGCCACGGTGACGGAACCCATTTTGTCGGTGCCCAGCGCGGCCAACGGCGGCGAGCTGCTCATTCAGAACAACGCGTTCATCAACGGCGCCAGCTTCGGCGTGCAGATCGGCCTGCGCAGCGGGACCTGCCGCATCCTCAACAATGTCTTCGTGGCCAACCGCATGGCGGCCATCGAGGTGTACGGCACCTGCCGGAGCACCGGCGGACCCAAGACGCTGAGCTTGTGCGGCCAGGTGGAGATCGCCCACAACACCATCCTGTTCAGCTGGAGCCGGCTCAAGGATTTCAAGGACATGGGCTACGGCGTACGGGTGATGACCAAGCTCGAGTACAACATCCACCACAACATCATCGGCGGGAACATCCAGGGCGGCGTGGACCACACCCGGTTCAACAAGAACGAATGGGTGCGGATGGACGACAACGTGTTCTTCGTCAACAAGACGGCGGACCTGTCGTTCAGCCCGGCCAGCAACACCATGCTGGATCTCCGGGTCAACCAGTTCGGTGATCTGGAGTTCGCCAGCGCCCGCAGCAACCGGGAGGAGATCCCCAAGACGCTCCCCGTCGACAAGAGCTACCTGGAGGGGTATCTCAGTGCGCGGTACTCGGAGCAGGCGGACTTCGACCGGAATTCGCCCGCCAATCAGTGGCGATCCATCCTGGGCCTCAACCTGCAGGGCAAGCTGACCACGAAGGTCTCGATGTTCGGGAACCGGTACGCCTGGCAGAAGGCGCTGGAACTGTTCGGCGCGGTGTCCGGCGTGGGGGCCCAGTCGTTCCGCTGATCGCGACGGCCGGCCGGCGGACGGTCGGACGGGCCGTCCGCCTCAGGCCGAAGGTGATGGTTTTCGGGCAACCAGCAGGAGCTGGTCGGATCGGTCGGGATCGAAGGGGCGGCCGTCGTAGCCGTTCCAGCGTGCCGCCTCTTCGAAACCCGCGGCGGCGGCCATCCCGGCCAGACGGTCGGGGCCGAGGGGGCGCTGGGCGGCGGTGAGCACCTGGGTCTCCGCCCGGCCGTCGTCGGAGCGGCTCACCGTGACCAGGTGCAGGTCGATGACGGACGCGTGGTGGTGAAACACCCGGAGGGTGGTGACAGAGCGTCCGTCGATCTCCACGATAATCGCCGGCATGATCTTCAATCCCGCGGCGACCACGCGGTCCCAATTGAACACGTGCACCACCGCAATCCCGCCGGGACGCAGCACGCAATGCATGGCGCGCCATGCCGCCGCCACGTCGTCGTCGGTGGGCGCCAGGGTGAGGGAATTGCCGATGCACAGGACGGCATCGAAGGCCGCCGCCGGGCCGAATGCCGCGTCCAGCCCGGTGAACGAGGCGGTTCGGAAATCGGCGGCGACGCCGGCGGCGTGGGCGTTGGCCCGGGCGGCCTCGATCATTCGCGGGGACAGGTCGGAGCCGCAGGCCTGGTATCCCCACTGGCTGAGGGCGATCACGTGCCGCCCCGTGCCGCAGGCGCAGTCGAGCACGCTCCGGACGCCCGCCCCTTCGAACAGGCGGCGCAGGAACGGCCCCTCCTTGGCCAGGCGGGTCTCCCAGGGGAACATCCGGTCATAGACTTCCGAGAATTCGTTGAACACGGTCATGGACCTCTCCTGACGGGGAAGCGTTCACCAGCCGGCGCGTCCGACTGCCTGTCCCCTATGGTTGGGGATCAGCGGAGTCGATGGCCATCCATCATGGCTGTCCGTTCCCGCCGGTTTTGATGTAGGCTTCGTGATGGTCTCGGAAAATGACCTTGCAGCGGGCACAATCCCGATAGAAATGTCCGCTGAACAGGCCGTCCCGGTACCGCCAGGCCTCCTCGCTGTTCCAGATGGCGGGAAAGTCCTCTGCCAGCAGGTTGCCGATCCGAGTCTCGCCCTCGCAGCAGAAGAACACGTCGCCGTTCTCGAAAACCTGGACCTGCCGCCAGGGGTAATGGCAGGGCAGACTCATGTCGCGGCGGGGCGGCCGCCCGATGAACCGGCGGCCGTACGCCCCGATGAACCGGATCAGGCGCTCGCGGAAGAGCCGCGGATCGTCGCGAAGCATCCGCCCCGCCCGAACCACCAGCGGCGGCCGCCGCCGGAACGGGCTCAGCTTCTGTGTCACCCGGTTCGCGCCCCAATTGCCGCTGACGCGGGTGTTGAGCTCGGGCCACATCTCGCACTCAACGGGGATGCCGACGGTGTGGGCCGCCCGGACCTGCTCGCGCGCCAGGCGGGTCAGGTCGGGATCCTGATGGATCGCTTCGGTCTGCAGTTCCTGGTTGAACACCCAGAGGCTCTTGTACTGGATCCGGGAGAACCCCATTTCCTTGGCCAGATGAGCCGCCGGGATGATGTCGTCCAGATTCCGCCGCATGACGATGAAGCCGATGACCAGGATTTCCGGTTTGCCGCCGGCCCGGCGTGCGTCGCGAACGAACTCCAGGTTCCGGCGGATGAGCGGGTAATGGCTCCCGGTCATGACCCGGTCGTAGCTGGCCACGCCGTTGAGCGAGATGTGCACCTCGTTGAAGAAGGAAAGCAGGCGTTCGGTCTGCGTCCGGCTGGAGAAACAGGTGCCGTTGGTGAACGTGAGGAGGTAGGCGTCGCGGTTCCACTCCCGGATCTGCGCCAATCGGTCCAGGATCCGCCCGGTGAACAACGGCTCGCCGCATCCGCCCAGATTGATGGTGTCGGCCCGGGCGACAAGCGGCTGCAGGCGGGCGAACACCTCGTCCGGCATGTCCCGGAACGAGGCGGGATCGACGGCTGAGCCCTCCATGTGGGCGTTGCACATGAAGCAGCGCAGGTTGCACCGGCTCGTGAGATCCAGGATCAGCGAACGGGGAGAGTCCTCCGGCCTGGGGATCTGTTGCCCACCGGAGTCCGCCCGTTGCGCATCGTGTCTGTTCGAGGGGTTCATGGCCACATGCTTTTCCGGGTGGCTTCATGTGGCCGCGCGATCGCCGGAACGAAGAACGGCGCGTGGTTGGAAGTGAACTCGGGCGGCGTCCGGCGCAGGGTCTCCGCGATGGCCGGGTGGCGGTTGAACTCCCGATCCAGAAAGCGCCGGACCGCCAGGCGGTCCCAGCCCAGGGGATGCCGGAAATCCTCGTACAGCGACAGGTCGCCGTCGGAAAACGGCCGGGTGTCCAGCGCGGCGGCCTCGTCGCACCCGCGCGGCAGGTTGAAGATGGACACATTCAGGAAGCCGATCGCCGCCGCGTGCGCGACCGCGAACTCCAGCGTGCGCCGGGCGGCCGGCTCCGCCTCCCACGGCGTGCCGAACAGCAGGTAAACGTACGTCCCGATCCCTGCCTCGCGCAACCGGTGCAAGGTCAAGCCGGCCGCCGCCAGGTCGATGCCCTTGCGCATCCGGGCCAGGACGTCCGGGTCGCCGGACTCCAGCCCCAGTTGCAGCATCCGGCAGCCCGCCTGTCGCAGCGCGCGGCAGAAGTCCGGCTCGGACAGCTCGGGGGTGAACCGTGCGAATCCGTACCACGGCGCACCCGGCGGATCGGCGATGAGGGCGTGCAGCGTCGCCGGGCTCAGCGCGTTGTCCAGCAGGTGGATGAGCGCCGGCCGGTAACGGGCGGCCGCCTCGCGCAAGCGCGCCGTCGCGTCTGCGGGTGTCCAGGCGAGGTACCGCCGATCCTCGGTGCGCTCGGAGCAAAAGGCGCAGCGATTCCAGTAGCAGCCGTCCGAGAAGCTGATGCCCAGAATGAGGCCCGGCGCGAGGTATTCCTTCCCGCGGAACAGGCTGAAATCCGGCACGGGAAAATCGTCCGGCTCGCCCGTCAGTCCCGCCGCCCGAAGCAGCGGGCGCTCGCCGGCGCCGGCGATCCAATCGTCGGCCAGGTCGCGGAACGGTTCGGTCCACCCCGGTCGGCCCAGCCACGAACTCACCAGGCCGCCGCCCGCGAGGATGCGCACGCCGGGGTGGTCGCGGCGGAGAATGCCCAGCAGGGCGAACGCGCTCAAGGCCTGGTTTAAAAAATTGATTGAGATGCCGACAATCCGTGGCGCCGTTCCGGACAGCGCGTGGTCGAGGCGCTCGCGGAAGAAGGCGTACAACGGGTGGCGCTCGGGCTCGGCGGCCTGGGCGATCAGATCGGCGCTTCGCAACGGCGACCGGGCCGGATCCGCGTAGTCGGCCAGGCGGATGCGCACACCGGCGGCTTCACCGTGGGCCTCCAGGAGCCGGCCCAAGCCGCGGACCGCGGTGGTGTAGGCGGCGATCCGCCGGTACGTCCTGACGTCGCGGATCGCCGCCAGGTTGCGATCCCGCTGCTTCACGGCCCGCCGTGTCCACGTGTCGCCGGCCGGCGGAGCCGCACCGATGAGATGCAGTTGCGCGTCCAGATTGAGGTCCAGCACCGCCGCGCGTCCACCGGCGGCGGCGACCGCCCCGGCCAGGCGGGCGAGCCCGGCGGGCGGTTCGGACGCCTTGGTGAAAGGCGGATGAATGAGCAGCATGCGGCAACCTCGCGGCGCCGGACGCCTGCCGGCGGCGGGCGCCCGAACCGGGTATGGGTACGGCGGCATTGTAACAGAGTCGTCCGGGCGGTTGAAGCGCGTCACGGCATTTGGGGCTTGCGTGGCCTGCATGGATGGGTTGACCGGAGCGGATTCGGGCCCTACAATCAGGACCCAGATGGATCCAGCTGATTTCGAAGGAGGCGACATGCAGCGAAGCGTGCGTTCCTGGTTGATCCTGCTTGGGACGATCGGGATCATCCTGACCCAACTGGTGTGGGCGGCCGCGCCCTGTCCGGCCACGCAGACGACCGGCGCGCCATCCGTCGAAAATCAGCTCATCGCCCTGACGCACCGCATGGGGAGCGACGAGCTGATGGGAACCGTGCGGGAACTCTGCGATCCGAAGTATGACGGCCGGCTCACGGGCACGCCCGGCTACGATGCGGCGGCCCGTTGGGTGACGGAACGGCTGCGCGAGTGGGGCTACCGACCCGGCGGCGAGGACGGACGGTGGACGCAGGAATTTCACAATCCCTACACGCTGGTCATGGATACCGGGGAATTGGCGCTGCGGCTGCCCGCCGGCGCAGACAGCTGGATCGAGAAGAGGTACCGGTACGAGGACGAATACTACCCCGGGGCGACCTCCGGCACCGGCGAGGTCACCGCCGAGGTGATCTACGTGGGTTTCGGCATCTCCGCGCCGGAGCTCGGCTACGACGACTACGCCGGGGTGGACGTGCGAGGCAAGATCGTGCTGGTGGAGGTTGAAGCTCCGGTATCGCCGGACGCCGGCGCCGACGCGTTCCTGAAATGGCGCCCCTACACGTTTCACCAGTACAAGGTGGCCAACGCGTGGAATCATGGCGCCGCGGGGATGCTCTACCACTATCACATCGTCAACCCCAACTGCGCCTATATCCCAGGGCTTGGCTTGACCTACGTGAGCCGCGCGGTTGTAGACGACCTGTTCGCGGGGACCGGCCGGGACTGGAAGGGGACGATGGCGGGCATACGAAACGACCTGCAGCCGGCCTCATACGCCACCGGCAAGACGGTCCGGATGCGCAACTGCACCGAGCACCACCCGGCGGGCGTCGGCCGCTCGGTGATCGGCTGGCTCGAGGGGTCCGATCCCGCGCGGCGCCACGAGATCGTCGTGCTGACGGCCCACCTGGACTTCCTGGGTCGCAATCCCGAGCTGCTGGTGGGCGCCAACGACAACGCCTCGGGCGTGGCGGTGGTGCTGGCCGTGGCCCGGGCGCTGGCGCAGTCGCCGGTGCCACCCGAACGTTCGGTGGTGATCATCCTGTTCGGAGCGGAAGAGCAGGGCGTGCGGGGATCGGAATTCTACCTGGAGCAGCCGTTGTTCCCGCTGGCGCAGACGGTGGCCTGCCTGAACTTCGACGGCGTAGGCGTTGGTGAGGAGATCCGTGTCCTCGCCGGTTTGAATTTTCCAAAGCTCTGGGACTATTTCGACCGGGCCAACGGGCGCTGGGTGCACCGGGTCTGCCAGCCCTCGCAGACGGCGAACCTGGGACGTCAGCGCCTGGACGCCGCTCACTTCCTGAAAGCGGGGATTCCCACGCTCTCCTTCAGCACCGGCGGCGGGCCCGAGGGCGGACCGCCCACCTATCACACCACCCGCGACCGGCCGGAGATCCTGAACCCGGAGATCATGGAGGATCTGGCGCGCGTCGTCTTTCGCGGACTCGTGGAACTGGCAGCGGACGATCGGCCGCTGCACTGACCGGCGGCGTGAACGCCGGCAGAAACCGTTTGTGGTCAGGGCAAAATGGCGGAGTGGTTCACCTGGTATGACCTGGCGTTGCCCGCGGCCCTGGCGCTGGCGCTGGGCGGCGGCTTCATCGCGGCCGAACGGTGGCCGGCTCTTCGGACGGCGTACTATCGCTCCATCCGCTGGCTCCTGGCGCCCGTTGTGGCGGTTTCGGGACTCCTGACGCGCTGGGAACGGCGCCTCCGCCCGCCGCGGTGGAAGCTGTCCGGCGGATGCAACCGGTGCGGCGAATGCTGCGAACTGCTCGCGGTGAGCATCACCCCGTCATTGGCGCGGCATCCGGCCGCCGTACGGTTCGTGCAGCGGTTCCATGAGATGAACTACGGATTCGTCTATGAAGGCTACGAGGCGGGGAAAGGCCTGCTGTTTGGGTGTCCCCACCTCGGGCCCGACCGGCTCTGCCGGATCTACAGTCGCCGGCCGCGGCTGTGCCGCGAATACCCGTCGGCGTACGCGGCCTTTCCGCCGGACCTGCCGCCTGCTTGCGGCTTCCGCCTGGAGGAATGATCAATCCGCCCGTCCGGGCGCACATCTAACTGCCTGCGGACCGGCTGCGGAAACATTGAGGGCCGGTCCATCGTTTATTATGGTGAGCGCTCGGGAGACGTCCCATGACCATTGTCCGGATTCTGATTCCTCTGGCCATCCTGGTGGGCCTCGATATCTACGCGTACCAGGCGGTGCGGGTGATCGCCCGCCGGTGGGCGCCGCTCGGCTGGGCGCGGCGCGCCTACTGGTGGGTGCACGGCGCGTTCTATCTGGCCCTGGTGGGCGCACCGCTGGCGGCGCTGGGGGGCTTCCGGTTGCCGCCGCGGGGCTACTACTACCTGATCACCCTGTTCGTGCTGATGTACGTCCCCAAGATCGCGGCGGCGGCGGTGCTGCTCCTGGAGGATGTCAGCCGGGCGGGCCGCTGGATCTGGCGACGCCTGGCGCGGCTGTTCCGCCCTGCGCCGCCGCCGGCGCCGGTGGCCGCCGCGGGGATCAGCCGGAAGGAGTTCCTGAGCCTGGCCGCCGTCTCCCTGGCCGGGATCCCATTTGCCGGGATCGTGCACGGCGTGGTCCGCGACCGGTACGCGTTCACGGTCCGGCGCGAGCGGATCGTCCTGCCGCACCTGCCGGCGGCGTTTGGCGGCTTCCGGATCGTCCAGTTGTCGGATATCCATGTGGGCAGCTTCGACGACCTGGAGGCGGTCCGCGACGGTATTGCCCTGGCCAATGACCAAGGGGCCGACCTGATCGTCTTCACGGGCGACCTGGTCAACAACCTGGTGGACGAACTGGGGGCCTACCGCGAGGTGTTTGCGGCCCTGCGGGCGCCGCAGGGCGTGCTCTCCGTGTTGGGAAACCACGACTATGGCGACTACTACCCGTGGCCCGGTGACCGGGAACGGGCGATTCACTTCCAGCGCATGCTGGACTGCCATCGGGAACTGGGTTGGCGGCTTCTCCGGAATGAGCATGTGCTGGTCGCGCGGGGGGACGACCGCCTCGCTGTGATCGGCGTGGAGAACTGGAGCGCCCGGCGCGGCTTCAGCCGCTACGGCGACCTGGCCCGGGCGGTGCGCGACTTGCCGGACGTGCCGGTGCAGGTCCTGCTGTCGCACGATCCCACCCACTGGGACGGCGAAGTCCGGGAACGGTACCCCCGGATCGACCTGACGCTGTCCGGTCACACCCACGGCTTCCAGTTTGGCGTGGAGACGCCGGGCTTCCGCTGGAGCCCCGTCCAGTACGTCTACCGCCAGTGGGCCGGACTCTACCGGGAGGGCGGGCAGTACCTCTACGTGAACCGCGGCTTCGGCCACATCGCCTTCATGGGCCGGGTGGGGATCCGGCCGGAAATCACCGTGTTCGAGCTGGCGCGCGAGGCGCCCGACCACCGCCGCCTCGGGCCGGATCAAGCTTGACAGTCCAGCCACCGCTCTTTAGAATCACGTCGGGTGTTTGAGCGAAACCGTTGACCGGTGCCCTCGGGCGATTTGGGAAAGTGGTGCGAATCCACTGCGGGCCCGCCGCTGTGACCGGGGACGAAGGCCGCAAGTTGCCACTGTCCGGACGGATTCCGGATGGGAAGGCGCGGCCGGAGGACGATCCGGGAGCCAGAAGACCGGCCGGTCGATGTTTTCACTGGACTCCTCGCGGAGACAGGATACAGTGATGCCCCGCTGGCTTTCCATTCTCGCTGGCCGGCCCGATGCTTTCGGGCCGGCGCTCATCGCCGGTCAAGTCAACCGCCGTTCGGCGGGACTGTCCCTGCCAAGGTCCATGCGCAGCCGGTGGGCGCTGATCGTCCTGGCAGCCGCACTCTGGGCGGCGCTGCCGGCGGCGGCGCCGGCAACCGGCGCCCGCCGGGTGGTGTGCATGGCGCCCGCGTTCACCGAGATCTGCTTCGCGCTGGGCCATGGCGACGCCGTGGCCGGCGTGACCGACTACTGCGATTTTCCCGACGCCGCCCGGCGGCTGCCCCGCGTGGGCGGCTTCCTGAATCCCAACCTCGAGGCGATCATCCGGCTTGCGCCCGACCTCGTGCTGCTGGTGCCCGAGGAGGCGGAGCTGGCGCAGCGGCTGGGCGCGTTGGGGATCCGCGCCGAAGTCCTCTCCCTGTACACGCTGGCGGATATCGAGCGCGCCATGCGCGTCGTCGCCCGGCGGCTGGGCGATCCGGCGGCGGGCGAGGCGCTGGCGCGCTCGTGGCGCCGGGAACTCCAGGCAGTGGCGCGAGAGAGGTCGGCCGATGCGGCCCCCCGGGTGATGGTGGTCGTGGGGCGCAACCCAGCCAGCCTGAACAACGTGTTCGTGGCCGGTCCGAAGACGTTTCTCGGCGAGTTGGTGCAGCTCGCGGGCGGCCGGAACGTCTACCAGGGAAAGGTCCGTTATCCCAGCCTGTCCCTGGAGGGGATCGCCCACGCCGACCCCGAGGTGATCGTCGAGATGTACCCGGGGATGAAGCTGGACGCCGCACAGATGGCGGCGCTGGCGCGCGACTGGGACCGGCTGCCCGCGCTGGCCGCCGTGCGGAGCCGGCGCGTGCATGTCCTGGATGACGCGTACCTGGCCATCCCCGGCCCGCGGGCGGTGGCCATCGCCCGCGTCCTCCGCGAGTGCATGATCGGGAAGGGGGATCCGCGATGAGCGCCGCGCTCCTCGACGTGAAGGACCTGGGCTACGCCCCCGAGGGGAAGCGGGTGCTGGCCGGCGTGTCGTTCGACGTGGGCGAGGGCGAGTTCGTCTCCGTGCTCGGGCCGAACGGGGCCGGCAAGTCGACGCTGCTCAAACACCTGAACCGGCTGCTGCCGGTCCGGGAAGGAGCGGTGCGACTGCGGGGCCGGTCGGTGGCCGACTACGCGTTTCGCACTCTGGCCCGCCTCCAGTCGTACGTGCCGCAGGCCAAGGGCTACATCCCGCCGTACCGCGTGGCCGAGTTCCTGCTGATGAACCGGTTCCCCTACCTGCAGGCGCTGGGAGCGCCCGGACCGCGGGACCGGGCCGTCGTCGAGGACGCGCTGGCGCAGGTGGCCATGACCGAATTCCGCGACCGTTTCCTGGACACCCTGAGCGGCGGCGAGCGCCAGAAGGTGTTCATCGCCGCCGCCGTGGTCCAGGAGACGGACGTCATCCTGCTGGACGAGCCCACCACCTTCCTCGATCCGCTGCACGCGCAGGAGATTTATCAGCTCCTCGGACGGCTGCATGCGCCGGGCGGGAAAACGATTGTCATGGTCACCCACGACGTGAACGCCGCCCTGGCGCTTTCGAGCCGGCTGCTCTGTCTCAAGGCCGGCCGGGCGGTGTTTTTCGGTCCGCCGGCGGATTTTCTGGCCGGCCGGATTCTCGATAGACTGTATGACACACCGTTCCGGCGCTACGAGTGCCCCGACGATCCGGCCGGGCCGCCCGCCTACCTGCCCGGGAGGTCCGCGCCATGAAACGCGCATCCCGCCGGCCGCTCTGGATCGCCGGACTCCTGGCAACGGCCCTGGTCGTGACGCTGATCCTCGCGCTCGCCGGGACGCCGGCCATCTCGCCGGCCCGGCTGCTGGATCCCGCCTTCGCCGGAAGCGCGGACGGGCGGATCTTCTGGCAGCTCCGTCTGCCCCGCGTCCTGCTGGGCTTTCTGGCGGGTGCGGCGCTGGCCATCGGCGGAATGGTTTTTCAGGCGGTGTTCCGAAACCCGCTGGCGACGCCGTTCACGCTGGGCGTGTCCACCGGCGCCTCGTTCGGGGCCGCCGTGGCGGTGAAGCTGGGACTGGTGACCGGACTGCTCGGATTCTCGTCGGTCAGCCTGTTCGCGTTTCTCGGCGCCGCGCTGACCGTGGGCATCATCTATCTGCTTGCCACCGTGAAGCAGGAGTTCTCCACCGAGGTGATGCTGCTTGCGGGCGTGGCGCTGAGCTTTCTGTTCTCCTCAGCCATCCTGCTCGTCCAGTACCTGAGCGATTTCACCGGCTCCTACCAGATGGTGCGCTGGCTCATGGGCGACCTGAACGCGGTGGGGTTCCAGCGGCCGCTGCAGCTGGCGGCGGTGCTGCTGCCCGGCGCCCTGGTGGTGCGCTGGCTCTGCCTGGACCTGAACCTGATCCTGGTGGGGGATGACTTCGCGCGCAGCCGCGGGGTGGACGTGCGGCGGGTCCGATTGGTGCTGTTCGGCGTAGTCTCGCTGCTCACGGGGGTGGTGGTCTCGTTCTGCGGGCCCATCGGATTCATCGGGATGATGGTGCCCCACATCCTCCGGCTGCTGATCGGAGCGGAGCACCGGTGGCTCTTCTGGGGGAGCCTGCTCGGCGGCGGGATTTTTCTGGCGTGCTGCGACTGGGTGGCCCGCGGGCTCATCTTCCCGGCGGAGGTGCCGGTGGGGATCATCACGGCCCTTCTCGGCGGCCCCTTCTTCCTCTGGCTCCTCATCCGCGGCCGCTCCAGCCGGTACTTTATGTGACCGGCCGTCGAGCCGCGGCCGCGCCCGCCGCGTCCGCCGGACGGGGCGGGGGAATACAGCCCTGTCTGGCGATTGGCCGCGCCCGCCGGGCGCGGCCTACTGCGCGGGGAGGACCAGGGCTTCGGCGACAAGTTCGCAGACGGTCTTGATGGCGACGCCCAGTTTGTACTCCTTGTTCAACTCGGAGAGTTGGTCCATGCAGTTGTGGCACGGCGTGGCCACGACCTTTGCGGCGGTGGCGCCGATCTGGTCCGCCTTGATCCGGCCGGCTTGCAGACGACGCTGGGCGTAACGGGTCATGGCCAGCTGGCCGCCCCCGCCGCCGCAGCAGAAATTCTTCTCCCGGTTGGGCGTCATCTCGACAAAATGCTGAACGGCGTGTCGGAGAACGAAACGCTGCGCCTCCACCACGCCGCCGAGGCGCACCAGGTTGCACGGATCGTGGAGCGTCACCGGCTCAGTGTGCTTCGACGGATCCAGCGTGATCCGGCCGTCGCGGATGTACTCCGCCAGCAACTCCAGCACGCTCCGCACCCGGAAGGGGTAGCGCTTCGACAGCCACTCGGGCGCCGCCCAGCGGTTGGCGTTGAAGCCGTGGCCGCACTCGCCCAGGATCAGCTCCTGGCAGCCGAGGCGCTCCACGGTCCGCACCAGCCGGTCCGACAGCTCGCCGGCCACCGGCGCCTCGCCGCTGTACAATCCGTAATTGGTCACGTCGTAGTAGTCGGTGGCCAGCGTCCAGCTCTCGCCGGCGGCGTAGAATACCTTGCCGGCGGCCAGCAACGACAGGGGAAAGAATTTCGGCTCGCGCGGGTTGACGGTGTAGAGCATCCGCGCGCCGTGGAGGTCGAGGGGCATCCGGGCGGTCGGGTCGCCGGTTTCGGCCTGCAGCTCCTCCTCCAGCCACTGCACCGTTTCCACCCAGTCGTTCTGGGCGATGCCCATGTTGTTGCCGGTGGTGTACGCGGTGGTGATGGTGGACTGCAGCTCGGGCGGGATGAGCCCGATGGCGGTGAGCGCGGCCCGGGCCGCGGTGATCAGCGCGGTGATGTTGAGCCCCACCGAGCAGTTCAGGTTGCAGCGGCCGCAGAGCGAGCAGCGGCCGAACAGCACGTCCACCCACTCGCGAGCCAGTGTCTCGTCCAGCTCCCGGGCGCCCACCCAGCCGGGGACGGTCCGGCCCAGCCGGGTGAAGTAGCGCTTGAACACGGCCATCACCAGGTTGACCTTGTAAGCCGGCGGGTTCTCCGGATCGGCCGAGGTGAGCGCATAGTGGCAGGTGTCGGCGCACAGCCCGCAGTGGACGCAGGCGTTCAGGTCGGCGGCGCCCTGGTGCCCCAGCGCGGCGCGGAAAGCCTCGACGGCTTTCTGGATGTCGGTGGAGGTGAGCCGCCCGAGACGCTCTTCCAGGATGTCTTTGGTGGGCTCGGCGGTCATGGCTGCGACTCCCGCGGCCGCGGCGGCAGCACGCCCCGCCGGCCGAAAAAGATGCCGAACAGGATCCGGCTGTAGAAAAAGAAGAAGCAGTGGCGGATTTTCCCCAGCGGTATATATAGGAAGAGCAGGGCGGCCGTCGCCAGAAGGACGGCGTCCGCGCCCGGAATCCACAAGCTGGCGATGGCCGCCGCCAGCAGCAGGTCGACCAGCACGTTGGCGGCGAAATCGTCCGGGCAGCTGATGCCGCGGAGCACCGGCTTGACCGCGCGCTTGACCAGCAGGCCGATCCCGCCGGCGGCGCCTGCCGCGAAGACGGCGGTGAGCGGAATCCTCCATTCTGCGGGCAGGGCGACGCGGATCATCACGGTGACGAGATAGCCCAGGGCGACGAACACCGCGCCGTGATACCCGATTCCGGTCAGGTAGGTGGGCAGGTGCCGGGCGGCGCTCTCCTTCCCCCACGGCATCATGCCGGGCCCGAAAGCGTAGACGATGCCCTTCAGGGAAACGCCCGCCGCCGCCGAATGGATCTCATGGCTGCCGAACCGGTACGCGCGGACGGTCTGGAAAACCAGCGCCGCCAGGCACCACGCGGCGGCGGCCAGCACGGCCAGACGGAGCGGATCGAGCCCGGCCATCGGCGGTTCACACGCAGCCGTCAGGCTTCGGGAGCCCCGCCAGCTTGCACGCGCCCTTGGCCGGACCAGACGGGAACATCTCGTAAATCTGGCGCAGCGGGAAGCCGGTGGTCTTGCAGATCGCCCGAACCATGGGCGCGAGCTGCTTTTCCAGGAAGTATGCCCGAATGAACTCGATCACCGCCCAGTGGGCCGGGGAGAGCTCCTGCAGGCCTTCTTCCTGACGAGCCAGCGCCGCGGCGATATCGCGGTCCCACTCCATGGGATTGACCATGAAGCCTTCCTCGTTGAGCTCGTGCTGTTTGCCGTTCACCTCGATTACGCCCATACCCGGTCTCCTGTGTAGTCAATATGTAAAGCTTTATCTTTATTGAAATTACAATACTAAAACAGTCAACGTTTGGATGCAAGCGGTACTTTACGGGAG